>JANLSG010000190.1:0-14301 GCA_031362295.1 Chloroflexota bacterium | reverse complement strand
GGCCTCCAGCGCGCTCTTCATGTTCTGGCGGAACAAGACCGCCTGAACAAATGCAACGTTGCGCCGTGTCGGCACGGCGGCGCTGCCGCGCCGGCGTCCCAGATCGGCTGGGACTACTCGACCGTTACCGTCGTCTGCATGACCGGGTGGGGTTTGCAGGTGAGCTGGTACACGCCGGGCTGGTCGAAGGTAACCACGACGCTGGTGTTGATCGCGAGACTGACGTCGACACAGGCGTTGGGCGCCACCTCACCATAGGATCCCTCCGTGACGGTGTGTCTGGCATCGCTACCCATGACGAAGACCACCGCCTGCCCGGCCTTGATCGTGGCCTCGCCGTCGAAGTCTGGCAGCCCGGTATTGATGGTTCCGATTGTGGCGCTCGGAGACGCGTCCGGGGTCACCGAGCATCGCGCGGGGCCCGCGGCGGTGGCGGGTGGCGCGGCCGTGGTGGCGATCGCCACCACGGCAGTGGCAGTCGGGAGGCCCTTCGTGGCTGATACTCCTGGGCCGGTAGCCGTCGCCGCGCTGCCCGCGCAGGCGGCCAGAACCGCAGCCAGAACGGCCGCCGCGGCGACCGCGGGTCGATTGTTGACGAGACGGCGGGCTTCAAGTCCGTAAGGCGCATACGTCATTAGACGCTCCCCTCCGGCATGTCCCGCGGGACTGCCGAGGATAGGTTACAGCGCCCCCGGTCTCGAAATCGGCGTCAGCCGCGATCACGGGGGTGCGATCCGCCAGACGGCGTAGGCCGCCGGCGATCGCCCGTTCAATCCCCCGGACCCGCCGGTTGAACTCACCACCGGCGGCCCTTGGCGTCGTTCGCCGAACGAACGATCCCAGTCAAAATGGAGGGTCGTAGTCGGGGTCGAGTGCCGCTTGGGCTGGGCGTTCGCCTTCCGGCACGTGGGTGAGATTCACGCGGACCCGGTACCAGAGCGACGAGCGACCGCGCATCCCGTCGACCAGCACGTCCGCCTCTTCGAGCAGGGCCGCGGCCGCCGGGTGGCGGACCTTCCATCGCTCCAGGCCTTCCAGCGCCTCCGCCTTCGACTTCGCGCGCGAGATCTCGATCACGGGCACCGTTGAACGGCGTCGGCCGGTCGGCGTGGGCCGGGTGGCGGGCGTCGCCTCGCCCGAGGCCTTCGCCGCGGCGCGGCGTTCCAGCTCGGCGGTGAAGCGCTTCTCCATGGTCGCGCGATTCTTCTCGCGGTCTGCCTCGGCCTCCGGCGTGTCGTAGTCGGCCGTCGTGCGGCGCTGGCGCGAAGGCTGGACGCGGGGTGGTTCGCCCTCCTGCTTGCGGTAGTTCGGTGGCCATGGCGCGTCCCCGAGACCATCCGCCTCGTCGCGCTGCGAGAGCTCCAGCAACGCCTCCAGGGAGCCGGAGGCGTTATCGATCCCGGCACCCGGGTCGCCGATCGCCGCGAAGCGGGCGGGCACGGTCGCGATCGTGAATGCCTCTGCCTCGACCGTCGGCACCTCGTCCCACGAAAGCGGTGTCGAGACCCGCGCGTCCGGCAGCGGCCGCACGGAGTACGCCGAGGCCACGGTGCGGTCCTTCGCGTTCTGGTTGTAGTCGAGGAAGACGCCGTGGCGCTCCTCCTTCCACCACTTCGAGGTGGCGATCGATGGCGCTCGGCGCTCCACGTCGCGCGCGATCGCCAGCGCGGCGCGGCGAACCTCCGGATACGTCCACCTCCGGTCGATGCGGACGTTGATGTGGATGCCGCGCGAGCCGGAGGTCTTCGGCCAGCCGGTAAGGCCCACCGCATCGAGGGATTCCTTCGTGACCATCGCGACATCGCGGATCTGCGACCAGCCGACGCCGGGCACCGGGTCCAGATCGACCCGCAACTCGTCCGGGTGGTCCAGATCGTCGGCACGAACCGGGTGCGGATTGAGGTCGATGCAGCCGAGGTTCACGATCCAGGCGAGCCCTGCGGCATCGTCGATGACGATCTCGTCCGCGGTTCGGCCGGATGGGAACGACAGCGTGGCCGTCCGCAGCCACTCCGGGCGGTTGTCGGGCGCGCGCTTCTGGAAGAACGCCTCGCCCGCGGCACCGTTGACGAAACGCTTGAGTGCCATGGGGCGCCCGCCGGCCCCCGCAAGTGCTCCAGGCGCCACGGCGAGGTAGTAGCGAACGAGGTCAAGCTTGGTCGCCCCGATCGCCTCGAAGTAGACCTTTCCCGGATTGGTCACCGTGACGTCGCGGTCCCCGACCCGGAGGACCTCCTGCTCCTTCGGCATGCCCGGATGCTAGCGTGCTGTCGATTCCCGTCGGGCCATTCGTCGATTGGGTGAACGTCGCAATCTCGCGGCGGCGCACCTGGAGGAACCCATGCGCTACCTCGTCCTGATCTACGGCGAAGAACCGACGAGCCCGCCGCCGCAGTCCCGGATTGCCGAGGTGGGCACGGCGTATCGCGCCTATACGGGGATGCTGCGCAAGCGCGGCGCCTTCGTCGACGGCGACGAGCTGCAGGACACCCCCTCGGCGACGACGATCCGCGTGCGCGACGGGAAGACGCTCATCACCGATGGACCGTTCGCCGAGACCAAGGAAGCGCTGGGCGGCTACTACCTCATCGAGGCGGCGGACCTGGACGAGGCGATCGAGCTTGCCCAGGCCTGCCCCGGCGCGACCTGGGGCTCCATCGAGGTCCGTCCCATCCGCGAGCAATCGGGCGACTGACGACGGGATCGGAGCGCCGTTGACGACGCCCGCCGCGCACGAGGTCGTCGATCGCCTGTTCCGCGAGGAATCGGGGAGGGCCGTCGCGACCCTGATTCGCGTGCTCGGCGACTTCGACCTCGCCGAGGAAGCGGTCCAGGACGCGTTCGCGAAGGCGCTCGAGACCTGGCCGAGCCAGGGCCTGCCGCGGAATCCCGCCGCGTGGATCACGACGACGGCGCGAAATGCCGCGATCGACCGGATCCGGCGCCGGCGACGGCTCGTCGACAAGACGGACGAGCTCCGCCGCGAGATCGAGATCGACGCCGACGCGGCGAGCGGCGGCAGGGAGGAGGCAAGCGACACGGACGGGATCGACGACCGGCTGCGGCTGATCTTCACCTGCTGCCACCCGGCACTCGCGCCGGAGGCGCGGGTCGCGCTGACCCTGCGCACGCTGGGCGGACTCAGTACGCCGGAGATCGCGCGCGCCTTCCTGGTCCCCGAGGTGACGCTCGCGCAGCGGCTCGTTCGTGCGAAGCGGAAGATCCGGGACGCCGGCATCCCGTACCGGGTCCCGCCGCCCGCCGCGCTCCCGGAGCGCCTGGACGCCGTCCTGCGGGTCCTGTACCTGATCTTCAACGAGGGCTACAGCGCGACGGAGGGTGAAGGGCTCATCCGGCGGGAGCTGTCCGGCGAGGCAATCCGCCTCGCCCGCCTGCTCACCGAGCTCCTGCCCGACGAGCCGGAGAGCCTTGGCCTCCTGGCGCTGCTGCTCCTGCACGATGCGCGACGCGATGCGCGCACCAGCGCGACGGGCGACCTCGTGCTGCTGGAGGACCAGGACCGTTCGCGCTGGGATCGGGCGGAGATCGACGAGGGTCAGACCGTGCTGGACCGCGCGGTGCGTGCCAATCGCGCCGGCCCGTACCAGGTCCAGGCAGCCATCGCCGCGCTGCACGACACGGCCGCGAGCGCCGCCGATACGGATTGGCATGAGATCGCCGCGCTGTACGAACGCCTCATGGATCTCGCTCCGTCGCCCGTCGTCGAGCTCAATCGCGCGGTGGCCGTCGCGATGGCGGAGGGCCCGGCGGTCGGCCTCGCGCTCCTCGACACGCTCCAGGACGACGAGCGGCTGGCTGCCTATCCGTACTTCCATGCGGCGCAAGCCGACCTGCTTCGGCGCCTGGGCCGGCGAGTCGAGGCGATCGCGGCGTACCAGGCGGCGCTCGGGCTCACTTCGAACCAGGTGGAACGGGCGTTCCTCGCCCGGCGGGTCCACGAGATGGAGACGGCCCGCGCGAACTGATCCAAGGCGCGATGCAACTGCAATGCGCCCGCCCACTGGCAGCGAATCGCGTTGACCGGACACCCACCACGCTTCCGCGCGACACGTTGGGAGGGGCGGATGCGCTCGGAATCGATGACCTGGGTTGCGCGCGGCGCCGGTCTGGCGGTGGGCGTCGGCCTGATCCTCATCCTCGCGGGCATCGTCGCGACGGCGCGCGAAGTGATCCTGCTCGTGTTCCTCGCCGTGTTGCTCGGCGCAGCCCTGGAACCGGTGGTCGGCGCCATTCGTGGCAGGACCGGCATCGGACGCGGCCTGTCGATCCTGATCGTCTACGCCGCGTTCCTCGCCGGCGTGGTGGGCGTCGCGCTGTTCATCATCCCGGCGGCGATGGTTCAGGTCGGTGGCGCAGTCGGCCACCTGCCGGCGTTCCTCGACCAGGTGCGAGCCTGGAGCGCCCAGCTTCGCCCGGAAGCGCTGTCCGAGGGCATCGGCTCGCTCCTGGACGCGATCGAGGCGCCACTCCAGCCTGGCCCTCCTCCCACGCCGGACAGCGTGTTGAACGCCTCCCTGCTCATCGGCCAGGTCACGGCGGCCCTGGTCACGCTCCTGGTCCTGGTGTTCTTCTGGCTGACCGAGCGATCGCGACTCCAGCGCTACGCGCTCGCCTTCCTGCCGGCCGACCGGCGGGCGGGCATTCGCGACGCGTGGAACGAGATCGAGTCGCGCCTCGGCCTGTGGGTCCGCGGCCAGCTGATCCTCATGCTGACGATCGGGGTCGCGACTGGCATCGCCTACAGCGTGCTGGGCCTCCCGGCAGCGCTTCTCCTCGCGCTCATCGCCGCGCTGACCGAGGTCATTCCGATCGTCGGCCCGTTGATCGGTGCCGTGCCCGCGGTGCTCATGGCGACGACGGTCTCGCCCGAGACCGTGGTGCTCACCCTCGGCATCTACGTGCTGCTCCAGCTCATCGAGGGCAACGTTCTCGTGCCCATGATCATGCGCAACAGCGTCGGTCTCTCGCCGTTCCTGGTGCTCGTGAGCCTGCTGCTGGGTGGGGCCGTCGCCGGGGTGCTCGGCGCGATCGTCGCCGTCCCGATCGTCGCAGGGATAACGGTGATCCTGGGCCGCCTCCAGGATCGCGAGACGCCCGTCCCGATCGACCCCGCCGCGCTGGAGACGCCAAGCGAGGCGCAGAACGCGACCGATGCCTCCGGTGGCGCCGATTCACCGGCGCTGAAGCGCCGTCGGAAGGAGAGCGCCGCACGCGCCTGACCGACAGCCCGCGGCAGCCCGCGCGATCAGCCCCGCTCGAGGCCCTTGGGCGCCTCGCGCATCAGCCCGATGTTGTTGCCGTCGAGGTCGTTCACGAACGCCAGCCACAGGTCGTAGCGCTCGTCACGATGCGCGATCTCCGGCGCCTCGCGAACCGCCGCACCGCGGGCGACCAGACGGTCGAATGTCGCGCCCACGTCCTCGACCCGGAAGTAGATCGTTGCCGGGCCGGTATAGCCCGGCTCCGATGGCGCGGCGAGGTAGATCCGGATGCCGTGCGCATCGAAGAACGCGTTGCCCGGGTAGCGGAACAGCAGGGGCAGTTCGAGCACGTCCTCGTAGAACGCGGCTGCCCGGTCCACGTCCGATACCGGCACGAGGATCTGCATGATCGGCCCGAGCACCTGCCGACTCACTGGACGCCGACGGCGCGGATGACGAGGACGATCGCCGCGCCGACGCCGGACAGCGCCACGAGCGCCGGTCCGCGCCGCGGATCGCGGTGCTGCGCTTCGGGCAGGAGATGTCCTGCACCCACCGCGATGAAGACCCCGGCGAACGAGGCAAGGAGCAGGCCCAGGGCGCCGGGCGAGACGGCCACGACCGTGCTCAGGGCCGCGCCTGCGAGTGGCGCCAGGGCATCCAGGATCAGCAGGCCGATGGCGAGTCGCTGGCCGCGGGCCGCGTCGAGCGCGAGCGTCACGACGTTCATGCCGTCCGCGAAATCGTGGGCGAGGACGGCGAGGAGCACGATCAGCCCGATCTCGCCTCCCGCCTGGAAGGCAAGCCCAATCGCGAGCCCGTCGAGGGTGCTGTGGATGATGAGGCTGATCGGAGGCAGGAGCCCGAGGATCCTGGACGGCGCGCCAGGCGCGCGGGTGCTCGCGACCCCGCCATCGTTCGCACGCTCGTGCTCGTGGTCGATGCTTTCGTGCTCGCCGGCGTGCTCGAAGCTCGACTGGTGGAGGAACGCCTCGACGAGGCTGAAGCCAATGAAACCGACGACAGCCGCGACCCCCACACCGAGGGTCCCGTCAGGCCCGACGAGCTCGAGCGCCTCGGGCAGCAGGTCCACGACAGCGGTCGCCACCACGACGCCTGCGGCGAGGGCCATGAACGCGTGCAGCCGGTGCCGGAGGTGCAGCGCCGCGAAGCCGCCGAGCAGGGTCGAGAAGAAGGGCAGCAGTGCGAGCGGGTTCATGCCTGCCCACCCCGGCACGCGGGGCATACGCCGAACAGCTCCAGCCGATGCGTGTCGACCCGGTAGCCGGTCTCACGCTCGATGGCTTCGGCCATGCCCTCGAGCCCATGATCCGAGACCTCGGTCGAGCGTCCGCACGAGGAGCACACGACGTGATGGTGATGGGCCGGCTCGCAGGCGACGAACGCGTGACCACCCGACGGCAGATCGAGCCGCTCCACTGCGCCGAGCTCTGCCAGGACCTCCAACGACCGGAAGATCGTGGCGCGCCCGAGCCCGCGTCGGCCGCGCTGCGCCTCGCCGAGCAACTCCTCGGCGGTGAAGTGGCCCGTCCGCGAGGCGATGAGGCCGGCAAGCGCTCGCCGGGGCGAGGTCAGCCGGTACCCGGCGCCCTCGAAGGCTTCGACGATGGACTGGGCGGCAACCACGCCCCGATGCTAGCAGTAATCGAGACTCAGTCGCAATAGCCTCAGTCGAGGACGACGATCCGGAACCCGATGTGGTGGTCCTGGTAGGTCGGGAAGTCCTCGTCGAGCCGGAATGCTGCGCGACCCACGAACGCGCCGGCGTTGTCCGCCGGCCCCCACCAGCCGCCCTTCTCGATCTTGATCACGCCTGCGTCGGGTCCCGTGGGGTCGTTCGCGGGGCTCTTCGCGTAGTAGGTGTCACTCCACCAGTCGGCGACCCACTCCATCGCGTTGCCGGCCATGTCCAGGGCGCCGATCCAGCTCGCCCCGTCCGGGTAGCTCCCGACCGCGACCGGAGCCGTGCCGCCGTCCAGGTTCGCCTTCTTCGCGTCGAACTCGTTCCCCCACGGGTACACGCTCGACTCGGGACCGCGCGCCGCGAACTCCCATTCGGCCTCGGTTGGCAGGCGACCGCCGCGCCAATGGGCGTAGGCCTCCGCTTCGTACCAGGTCACGCATACCTGCGGCCCGTCGGGCACGAGCGGCAGCGCGGAGCACACCTCGGGCAGGTCCGTGCCGGCCTTGGTCTGGAGCCAGGCCCAGCCCTTCTCGGACCAGTTCGACTGGTCCTGGTAGCCGCCGGCGTCCTTGAACGCCGCGAACGCCTTCACCGTGACTTCGGTCGTGTCGATCCAGTAGCCGCGCGTGATGTGGACCTCGTGGGCCGGGTGCTCGCTGTTGTACGTCGCGACGGCCCACGACGGTGGTGTCGCCGAACCGGCGTCCGAGCCCATCGTGAAGACGCCACCCGGAACCCACACCTGGTCGATGCCCTTTGCGTCCATCCGGGCGCTGCCGGGGTCTCGATCGGGTGACGACACGGCCGCCGGTGCAGTTGGAGCGGCTGTCGCGACAGGTGCCGCCGTCGCCGCCTGCGTCGCGGGATTGGCGGATGGCGACGGGTTCGTCCCGCCGCACGCGACGAGCAGGCTGGCGAGCACGCCGGCAACGGCGTGGCGAGGCACCTGTTTTGCCATGGGGCGGGTCCTCCAAAGCTCGAGTCGCGCAGGCCGTCGGCGACGTTGGTGAGCAACGTCGCGCGCCCGTTCGTCGCGCAGACGCCGAGCGCGTTGACAAAGTTCCACAGGAACAAAGCCTAGCTCAGGCCACGTGGCCCGGCGACGTCAGGTGGAGCGTTGGCGGGCGCGACCGAGCGCGAAGACGAGCCCAATCGATGCAAGCACGATCAGGATCCCGGCAATGGCGACAGCGGGATCCAGGCCGAACCAGGTGCCGGCAGGGGACGTTGGAGACGCGGTCGCGTCCGGGCCGGCGGTCACCGCAGCTTGGCTGGCGACCGTCGATGGGAGGAGCGTCGGCGTCGGCACGAGCGTGGGCGTCAGCACCGGGGTTGGGGTGGGCACGGGCTGGAACGAGGAGTCCAGCTGGGTGAAGTTTGCCCACAGGTATTCGCGCGGCGTCAGGCCGGAGTCGTGGATCTTCTTCGCGAGTTCACGCCCGTAGTAGCGGTAGTGCCACGGCTCATACGAGTAGCAGACCAGGTCCTGCTTGCCTTTCGGGTAGCTCATGAGCCAGCCGTACTTCCACGCGTTCCTGGCCATCCAGCCGCCCGTCCGCGTGACCTCCCAGTTGCTCGTGAGCCCCTTGTCGCCGACCGCGACGAAGTCGATCACCACGCCGAGCTGATGCTCCGAGTGCCCCGGGCGTGCGGAGAACTTGATCGCGCTGTCGAAGTTCGAGTAGGTCTGCGTCTCGCTGTTCCAGCCGGCGTAGCCGTTGAACAGCTTCTCCTGCTGGCTGTAGCTGCGGTACGGGCTCCAGGCGACGAGGGGCGTGCCGTTCTTCCTGGCGGCGGCTGCCATCGCCTCGAGATCCTCCGCGGCGACCTTCCGGACGGAGCCGCCGCCACCCACGCTGCCGGTGCGGACGGACACGAGATCCGGCGGCTTGTAGTCCTTCCCGACGCTCAGGTTCCAGTCGACGAGCGTCGTGGCCCAGTCGTCGTAGCCACGCGGATCGGTGAGGTGGTCCTCCAGCTTGCACTCGGGCAGCGGCCCGATCGCGGTAGCCGGATTGGGCGTGGCCGCCGGGACCATCAGGAGTCCGGCGGCGAGCATCACGGCGGCGGCGAGCACGCGGAGCGGGCGCATCGCGGGGAGCCTAGCCCGGTTCCCGCAGCTCCGCCCTACCATCGACGCCGTGATCGGGACCCAGCACTCCCGCCGCCCCGCCGAGGCGCCGTCGCGTACGGTTCGCGGCGTCCTCGTCATCGCGGTCCTGGCCCTGCTCGCGGGCTGCGAGTCGGGCCCAACGGCCGGCCCCTCCAGCGCGACCCCGGCGACGGCTCCGCCCTCGACCGCGCCACCCAACCCGAGCCCGACCGTCCTCCCGGTCCCCACCGCGGTCGCCGCCGAGTTCCCGCTCGCCGTCGTGACCGGGCTCACGAATCTCAAGGGAACCATCTCACTCGACGAACTCTCAGCCCTCGCCAATACGGGCGACCTGCTCGTGCCGTGTGGCGTCGACGTGCTCGAGCCCGCTCTGAAGCCCGCGGGCGCCTGCCTGGAAGCCTCCAGGATCGTGGACGCACTCGAGGCCTCGCAGAAGCGTGTTGCCCTCCTGCCGCCCGGGCTCGTTGTGCCCGCGACCAAGGTGCTGCCGATCGCGGGCGACGGACCGTACGGGCTGTTCGGGCCAGACCTGTTCGGGGACCCCGAGTCGCGCGCCCTGCCCTATCCCGTGCAGGGTCGGGAGACCGTCGCGGCGAGCCTGAACCTGGCGTGGACGGCGTACGACGCCTCGAAGGTCTGGAACATGACCTCGATCGGGAGCCTGTGCGCGGATCGCTGGGCGGCGCATCAGGCGGTGACGCTCGGGAAGGGTTGGGACTGGGTGTTCGGCGGCGGGACCGCCAAGTACAAGGGCAAGCCCATCCTCAACCCGAACAAGCCACCGGGCGTCTCGCTGGAGCTCGTCGTTCGGCCGGTCGATACCGGAAACGCCGGTGCGACCCCGGCGATCCTGAAGCGGTCCGACATCGCGATCGCGGACCACGAGTGCCCGATCATGCCCAACAACAAGTGGTCGCCGAACGACACCGGCCGCGCCCTCGTGTTCGCCGTCCCGGAGGCAGAGGTGGACTCGTGGGAGAAGATGCTCGGCCTGGACGCCGTGTATCTCGCGGCAAACCACATGAGCGACCGCGGCGTCGCGGGCATCCGCTCGACGATCAAGATCCTGGACGAGCACAAGATGCCGCACACGGGCCTAGGGCTCAACCTGGATGAGGGGCTGGAACCGGCCTACCTTGAGGTGGCAGGGATCAAGGTCGCGATCGTTGCCTGGAATGACGTCGGTGGCGTCGCCCGCGCCGACGCCGACACCGCCGGCGTTCCGTGGATCACCAAGGCCAACGTCGACGAAGCGGTGAAGCGGGCACGCGCCGGGGGCGCCGACCTCGTGATCTGCTCACCCCAGTGGTGGGGCGGGCGGGAATACCACGACGGCCTGCTCAAGACACAGGTCACGCAGCTCGCCTGGTTCGATGGCGCCGGCTGCGACCATGTCATCGGTGCGGGGACGCACGTCGCCGGGCCCCTCCTGCTGCGCGACCGGGGCGACGACGTCAGCCTGGTCCTTGCCAGCCCCGGCAACTTCGCCTTCGGGCAGGACTGGTGGCAGCAGACCCAGGAGGGCGTGATCCTGGATCAGACGTTCGTCGGCAAGCGGATGGTGAACGTCCGGCTCCACCCGTACGTGATGATCCTCGCTGCGCGCCCTAGCCTGCTCGATCCCGAGGGTGACGGCCACTACGTCCTCGACCGCCTCTGGCAGGGCAAGGACTCGCCGTACTACGAACCCTGAGGGGAGCTGGAGCCAACACTCGACCCTAACGCGCCGTGGTATCCGGCCTGTCGCAGCACCCGTCGGACCTGGCGCCACGTCGCTTCGAATGCGGGTACCTCGAGGACCTGATCGCGCAGCCGACCGTCCCAATTCCGAGCGAGCGTCTTCTCCCTGGCGTCAAGCCGCCCACCGAGGTCCGCCGGGTCGAGGCCCTTTGCGCGGGCCTTGCGCTCGAAGACCGGAAGCGCCTCGCCTGGCAGGTGCTTGTCGAGACCCGCGAGCGCAGCAAGGTCATAGGCGTCCCGCGGCTCCGCTCGCTGCATCAGAGCACGCACCTTCTCCGCCCAGATCTCGGCGAGCGCGTAGGCGGGAACCTCGTACCTGCCGTCCGGGAGGTCGGAATACTCCAACAGGAGTGGTCGGCGGGCAATCCCCTCGACGATCTCCTCGTCGTCGGCGAGGTCGACTTTGATCGCCTTCTCCCTTCGTGCGGCTAGCGGGCCTGTGAACGAGACCCACGCCCGCCTCGCACCGAGCGCATCATCGGCCGTCGCGTCGGCTTGGATCCCCGCCTCCTCGCCGACGAATCGACACCATTCGGATACGGCGTCGGCGGCAGTGACGCGGGCGGCTCCTTCGGGCAGCGTGAAGTCGAGATCCTCGGAGTACCGATAGTCGCGGATGTAGCACCGGCGAAGACATGTTCCGCCCTTGAACACGAGGCCCATGTCCTGGTTCGCCATGCCCGCGAGCAGCCACGCCAGGACGTAGTCGCGCTCCTGAGTTCGCTCGTCGACGCCGCCGTCGCGTGCCAGTCGCTGGATCTCGGGCCGACCGATCATGTGCGTCCTGTCGCTCCAAGCTCGGTTCGATCGACATTGACTCGGACCCCCCACCGCGGGTCGATTGGACCCTCGAGCGGCAGACTCGGATCGAGAATCACGGGTGACCGACGCGACGTGGACAGCGCGGCGTGGAGTTCCTGCGCCAGATCGCGGGCACCCGGAAGATCGATCGTCTCTAGCACGAAGCCGAGTCGGCGCCGCACGGCCTCGATCGCGAATCGGTCGGCGTGTGCGAGAAGACGCTTGCGGTCGAAGGTCGACCAGGCGCGGACCAGGACGGCCGCGACCTCCGTGACCCCTCCGATGTGGCGGGGAAGGTGAAGGCCATCAAGCACGGTCCGTTCAGGATCGCTGATCCAGATGGCCTGGCTGCCGATCCAGTGGCGCTCACGACCCCACTCGAATCGATCTTCTCGGGTGACGACCCATGTGACACGGTCTCGCAGGGTGATGGGGGTGTGGTGTGGCTTCGCGACCGCGATCCACATGCGGCCACGGACCGGATAGTCGAGCCAATCGCGGATCTCCAGGGCGGATCGGAACCCAACGTAGTAGGGCTCACGAACCCATAGCGCGAGAGCAGCGTATCGATCCGGGTCGAAGGGTTGCGACGGGGAGGACCAGATGGGGGCGATCTCATAAATGCCCTTGCGATGCCTTGTAATCCAGCCGCGTGCCAGAAGGGTGGATAGCAACCGAGCCGCAACCGACGTGTCGACGTTGAGCAGCTCCGCTGCCTCGCGGGCCTCAAAGGTGGGCGGGTTGCGTTGTGCGAAGTGGACTAGCAGGTCGGAACCCCGACCCTCGACGCTCTTGCGCTCAGTCATGCACCAAGACTATGTGGTAACTAGCGCTCTGGCAACAGTTACGTTGCACTTATAGTGCCGGCTCGACTTCACGGCGCTCAAGTTCCTCCAACGGAAGGCCGAGCAATGCACCAGAGGCCGCGGTCGCGGTTGCCTTCGCGGCGCTTCAAGACGTCCTTCGACGACGCCCTCGCCATGCGGCGCATCCACTTCCGGCTAGGTCACTCCGGGTGAGGGGTGGAGCGCGCCGGGCCATGGTCAGCAGGCCCGATCTGAGATTCGACCCGCGAGCGATGCTCCCTGTCGCGGAGGGCCATCAACCCGTCGAGGCCCACCTGGACCAGATCTTCGTCGTGGACGAGCCGGCCAAGTTCGATCTGCACCCGGGCCATCTGGGGCCGCGCGTCCGAGGACTCGAACATCGCGAGCGCGGTCCGCAGCTCGTCGGGATCACCGAGCGCCAGCCCGAGGGCTCGTCGGATCTCGGCCTCTAGCATCCGACAGCCGGCTTTCTCCGCCCCCTCAAGGATCGTCCGAAGGACGTCAGGGGAAAGCCGGCGTCCGTGGTCCAGCCAGCGGCTCAGTGCCCGTTCGACGTAGTCGGTCCGCGCGAGGACCCGCTCATCAACCAGGATGGACTCCGTGTCCCCGAGGATGGCCTCCAGGGCGTCGACCTTCGCGTCGAGGAAACCGGCCATCCGCCGGATCGGCCACGTCCCCTCGAACTGGTCGAGGATCTCCCGGACGACGGTCGCAAAGCGTTGGACCCGCTCCGGTTCGTCTCGAGCTCGCGCCACCTCGAGGGCGGCGATGAAGCCGCGCAGGGCGAAGGCCGCGGCACTCCGGCCGGTCGCCACCCACAGGTCGAGCGCATGATCGGCCACCTCACCCAGATCGTCCCACCGACCGAGGAGTCGCAGGGTGTATATCCGCCAGACCGCGAGGTGGAGCGCGTACGTGGGCACCTGCCCCGCCTGGACCAGAGCAAGACCCTGGGCCGAAACGACGTCGGCCTGGGCCAATCGTCCGACCGACGAGGCGCACCAGGCGACCATCGAATGAGCGTCGACCCGCTCCACGAGCTGGAGCCGTTCCTGGAACTCCAGCCGGTCCAAGGCATGCCCAAGCGCGTCCGGCCACGTGTCGGCGAGCGCGGTCAGGGCATCGAGAGCCGCACTCCGCAGGTCGGCGTCGTCGAGGCGAACGGCAATGGCCAGACCTTGGCTCGCCGCGTCCCTCGCCGCAGCCCGATCGCCAGGCTCGTCGGACGTGGAGGCCCAGAAGGGGACGAACGCTTCGGCGATGAGGAAGCGGGCTCTCGCCCGATCGTCGTCCGCCTGTGTGAGGAGCTCCTTAGCAGTCGCCCGGAGGTACGCCATCTCCTCGGCCGACGGACGGTTCGCGACCGCGCCCTGCGAGCGCGTGACGTGCATCAGGAGTTTGCCGAGGATGCGCAACCGCGCGTTCGGCGGCAGGTTCGTGCCGGACGCGAGGTTCTGTGCCCGGCGGTAAGCATCGGCGCTCAGCTCGCCCTGCAGGTGTGCATCGCCGAGGCGCTCGTAGAGGTCCGGCAGGTCCGCCGGATTCGCGAGTTCGATGGCGGCCTGAAGGTAGCCCGCGGCCTCGACAGACGCGGCCGCTGCGAGCGCCCGATCGGCGGCTCGCCCCAGCCAGACGACGGCCTGCTGGCGCACGAGCGGGAGCTCCGGCGGCGCGATCTCGATCGCGCTCATGAGCAACCCGGCCTCGCGATAGTGGAAGGCGATGAGCTCGCTCGAATCTCTTTCGGTCGCGCGCTCACTGAGCCAGCGCGCGGCGGATGCATGAGCGTTGGCCCGCTCCATTCGCGTCAGCGCGTGATACGCGACATCGCGGATGAGGATGTGCCGGGCGGCCACCTCGCCGACGTCGATGATCGTGAGCAGGTCCCGGTCG
>JANLSG010000141.1:0-16635 GCA_031362295.1 Chloroflexota bacterium | reverse complement strand
GGCTTCATCGACCTGCACAGCCACTCGGGCCTCATGATCCTTGCCGACCCGCGCCACGAGCCCAAGGTCCGCCAGGGTGTTACGACGGAGGTCGTCGGCATCGATGGCCTGTCGTACGCGCCGATCCCGGATCCCCAGCGGCTCGCCGAGCTGGTCGAGATGAATGCCGGCCTCGACGGCCACCCGGACCTCGCGTTCGATTGGGACTCGGTCGCGAGCTACCTGGACCGGTTCGATGCCGGGATGGGCGTCAACGTCGCGTTCCTCGTCGGCAACTCCGCGCTTCGACTGGGCACCAGCGGCTGGGACGAGCGTGACCCGACCGCCGCCGAGGTGGCATCGATGCGCTCCGTGCTCCGGGAATCGATGGAGGAGGGGGCATACGGCATCTCGTCCGGCCTCGACTACCCACCCGGCTCCTACGCATCAACCGGGGAGCTGGCGGATCTCGCTTCCGTGGCCGCGAAGCTCGGCGGGTTCTATCACTCCCATGTTCGGTACACCCTCGGCGATTGCTTCCTGGACCCGTTTCGCGAGGCGATCGACATCGGGCGGCGCGGCGGCTCGCCGTCGCACATCACGCACTTCTATCACCGTGCCACGTTCCCGGGGACGCCGGACCAGATGCTCGCGCTCGTTGATGAAGCCCGCGCCGAGGGCCTCGACGTCACCTTCGACGCGTATCCCTACGAGTGGGCCTCGACCCGGCTCTTGATCACCGTGCCGCCGTGGGTCCAGGCGGGCGGGCCAGGCCCGACGAAGGAGCGGCTCGCCGACCGAGCGATCCGGGCGCGCATCCGGGACGACCTTCAGGCGCGCGGCGTGCTCTACGCAGGCGCCGGCGGGATCGCCGACATCCGGCTGGGCTATTTCGGGAGAGCGGAGAATCTCGCCTATGAGGGCCGGACACTCGGCGATGTGGGGCGGGAGATCGGCGGCGACCTGGTGGACGTCCTGTGCGACCTGCTGCTGTCCGAGGGCCTGCGAATCAACCAGGTCACTCCTGGGCCGCACATCGAGGGCATCCGGAGGTTCTACCGGCATGCGGCGGCAATGGTGGGCACGGATTCGACGTTCGTCGGGGCCAAGCCCTCGCCGCGCAGCTACGGCTCGTACCCGCGGATCCTCGGCCAGTTCGTGCGCGACGAGGCGCTCCTGACATTGGAAGGCGCCGTCGCGAAGATGACCGGCATGCCCGCGGCCCGCCTCGGGCTCAGGGACCGCGGCCGGATCGCCGACGGGCTGGTCGCCGATCTCGTGGTCTTCGACCCTTCGACCGTCCGGGCGAACGCCACGTACGACGAGCCGAAGCAGTTCCCGGACGGGATCGACCAGGTGATCGTCAACGGCACGCTCGTCGTCGACGGTGGCGCGCACACGGGCGCACTGCCTGGCCGCGCACTGCGCCGCGGCCGCGACTGACCTCGGCGCCCACAACCTCGTGAGCATGGCGATCCCGCCCGCCCTGACCGACGTGTCCGTCGACGGCCTGAAGGCCGCCATCGAGGCCGACCAGGTCGCGACGCGCGTCCTCGCGCCCGAAGTCCCCGTCGAGGTTCACGACGACCCGGACGCGACGTGGGGCATCGCCGGCTACCCCGACCCGTTTCGGAGCACAGTTGTTTCGGCGCGATTCGCCGCCGCCGATGCCGATCGTCGGATTCGCGAGATCACGGCTGCCTTCGCCGCGCGCGAGACGGGGTGCCTGTGGTGGGTCGCACCGTTCCATGCGCCCCACGACCTCGGCGAGCGCCTGCTGCGTGCCGGCTTGCGCTTCGAGGGCACGGCGCCGGCGATGGCGATGGACCTCGCCGCACTCCCGGGTCACGAGGCACTCCCCGCGGGCCTCGAGATCGTGCCGGTCACCGACGAGGCGACGCTTCAGGAGTTCGTGGGCGTTCTCGCGGAAGAGATGGGCACGCCGCCGGGCGAGCCCAATCCAGCCGCGCGCCACCACGCGGCCCTGCTCCGGGCCATCCCGCCGACCCTCGCCGCGGAACCACTCCCGCTGCGCTACCTCGGCCGGATCGACGGCCGGCCCGTCGCGACGTCGCGAATCTCGATCGGTGGTGGCGTGGCGGGCCTGTACGCCGTGGCGACGCTGCCGGACGTTCGTGGTCGGGGCATCGGACGGGCGCTGACGGTCGTCGCGCTGGACGCGGGCCGCGCACTCGGCTACCGGATCGGCGTGCTGCAGGCATCTGACGACGGCTTCCCCGTCTACCGGCGCCTCGGCTTCCGGACGATCTTCGACTACGCGGTCTACCAGGCCTAGCGCGGCAGTCGCGGCAGCCGCGCGGTGAAGATCGCCGCGACGAGGCCGCCGGTCATGCCCAGCGCGAGGTCACCCAGCGTGTCCGCATACGCGGTGACGGCTTCCGGAGAGTCCTGGACGAACGTCGCGAACTCGGCGAGCTCCCAGAGGACCGCGGTCGTGACGGCCCACGCGAAGGCAAGCACGACCCGGGTCCCGAAGCCCCAGCTGCCGTATCGGAGCAGGAGCCCGATCGCGGCCGTGTGCAGACCCCAGTTCACGAGGTGGTTCAGGTCGTCCCAGACCTCGATCGTGTCGTACAGGTTCAGCGCGTTCCCGGCCACGTCGATCAGGAAGGGCAGGCCCATCAGGATGTCGGGCACGATCGGGAACGAGATGCGCGGCCTGCCGAACGCCCACCACAGCACTGGCAGGGCGAGCAGCGCCAGGGGGTAGACGACGGCGCGGCCCAGGAATGCCTTGCCCTGGAACTGGGGAAGGTCGGGGCTCAGCACCGCCCACGCGAGGAGCGCGACGGTCGCGACCTTGACCGCGACGTCGACCGTCAGGGCGCCGCGTGGGACGTTGGAGGGGGTGCTGCGGCCCACGCCTCGGATGGTAGTCTCCGGCTCGATGCCGACACGCACCATCACGTCCGGCGTGCAGACCGTGGAGCGCGCCCTCGTCGTCGATCCGGGACAGCGCGTTCCGGGCAGGGCCGCGGGCTTCCCCCTCCGACGCGAGGGCCCCGCCAAGCTCACGGGCGCGGCCAAGTACACGGACGACCTCGTCTTCCCGGGCGCCTGGCACGGGATCACGATCCGCTCCACCGAGGCGCACGCCCGGCTCGTCGCCATCGAGCTGGACCCCAAGGTCGACTGGTCGAAGGTCGTCGTCGCAACGGCCGCGGACATCCCCGGCGACAACATCGTCGCCTCGATCGAGGACGACCAGCCGGTGCTCGTACCGATCGGGGGCGAGATTCGGCATCACGCGGAGCCGGTGGCGCTGCTTGCCGCGCCGGACAAGGAGACGCTGCGGCAGCTCAAGGGCCGAATCAGGCTCGTCACCGAGCCGCTCCCGCCGGTCTTCGATCCGGAACAGTCGGAGCACGTCTTCGCGAAGTACGAGGTGGGGCAGGGCGACATCTCGCTCGGCTTCGCGGGCGCCGACCTGATCATCGAAGGGACGTATCGGGTCGGGCACCAGGAGCAGCTGTACATCGAGAACAACGCGATGATCGCCGTGCCCGGCGAGGACGGCGGCATCGTGATCCACGGCTCGCTGCAGTGCCCGTACTACGTCCACAAGGCACTCAAGCGGGCGCTGCGCATGACGTCCGTCCAGGCACGGGTCATCGCCGAGGAGACCGGTGGCGGGTTCGGGGGCAAGGAGGAGTACCCCTCCATGCTCGCGCTGCACGCCTCGCTGCTGGCGCTCAAGGCGAAGCGGCCGGTGCGGATGATCTACGAGCGCCACGAGGACATCAGCGCCACGACGAAGCGCCACCCGGCGATCGTCCGCCACCGCAGCGGCGTCACGAAGGAAGGGTTGCTAGTCGCGCAGGACGTCGAGGTGATCATGGACGGCGGCGCGTACTGCACGCTCACGCCCGTCGTGCTCTCGCGCGGCCTGCTCCACGCGGGCGGTCCGTACCGCTGCCCGAACGTCCGACTCCGGGCGCGCGCGACTCGCACGAACACGCCGCCCAACGGTGCCTTCCGGGGCTTCGGCGCGCCCCAGACGGAGTTCGCCGCCGAGATGCAGCTGAACCGGATCGCCGAGGCGCTGGAGATGAGCCCCGCCGAGCTCCGGCGCCGGAACATCTACCACCTCAACGACACCACCCCGACCGGCCAGGTGCTGCGCGAGAGCGTCGCGGCGGAGGAGGTGCTCGAGCAGGCGCTCGGCGCGAGCCACTTCGAGCGGATCCGGGAGCGGACGGCGCGCGAGTCGGCGGAGCGGCGCGGCTCCGGAATCGTGCCGCCCGGGCCGCTGCGGAGTGGCGAGCGGCGGACCGCGAACGGGATCGGGCTGGCGCTGGCGTGGCACGGCGCCGGCTTCACCGGCTCGGGCGAGGTGTATCTCGCCTCCGTGGCATCGGTCGAGCTCACGGCCGACGGCCGGCTGCGTGTCCTCACCGCGAACACCGAGATGGGCCAGGGCACGAAGACGGTCTTCCCGCAGATGGTGGCAACGGAGCTTGGCGTGCCGGCCGATTGGGTGGAGTACGCGGCCCAGGACACCGCCGAGGTGCTCGATTCCGGCCCGACCGTCGCCAGTCGCACGGTCATGGTCGTCGGCGGGCTCGTGATCCTGGCGGCGCGAAAGCTCAAGGCCGCCGTCGAGGAACGCAACCCGGGCGTCCCGTTCCACGAGGCATTCCGCGACGACGCGAAGGCGAACGGCGCGACCCGCGTCGACCAGCAGTTCGAGCCGTACCCCAACATCGTCTTCGACGACGCGACGTACATGGGCGACGCCTATCCGGCCTACGGTTGGGCCGCCGCGGTGGCGAGCGTCGAGGTGGACCTGGACACCGCCGAGGTGTTCGTCCGCGACGTCATCGCGGTCGACGATGTCGGAAAGGTGATCCACCCGATCCTGTGCGAGGGCCAGGTGGAGGGCGGGACGCTCCAGGCGGTCGGCTACGCGACGATCGAGGAGATGAAGGTCCGCGACGGCAAGTACCTCAACGATCGGCTCGCCACGTACCTGATCCCGACGGCGCTCGACGCGCCGCACATCCGCGCGATCCTCGTGGAGGCGCCGTTCAGCGGCGCGCCGCACGGCGCAAAGGGCGTGGGCGAGCTGCCGATGGACGTGGCGGCGCCCGCCGTCGTCGCCGCCATCCACGAAGCCACGGGGGTCTGGATCCACGACCTGCCCGCGACCCCGGAGCGGATCCTCGCGGCGATGCACGATGGCGGCCCGGGTGCGCGCCTTGTTGGCGTCATGGACGAGCCCGCCGCGTGAGCGCGTACCGGTTCCTGGTCAACGGCGCCCCCGCCCAGGTGGAGGTGCCCGGCATGCGCCGGCTGCTCGACGTCCTGCGCGAGGACCTCGGGCTCACCGGGACCAAGGAGGGCTGCGGGGAAGGGGAGTGCGGCGCGTGCTCGGTGCTCCTCGACGGCCAGGTTGTCGATGCATGTCTCGTGCCCGTGTGCCAGGTGGAGGGACGGATCGTCCGGACGGTCGAGGGCCTGTCGCTCGCGGCACGGGAGCGCGGCTCGCTCGACACCCTCCAGGAGGCATTCCTGGAGCACGGCGCCGCCCAGTGCGGGATCTGCACGCCGGGCATGCTGATGGCAGCGCGCGCCTACCTCGACGCAGGCGGCGGCCCCGACGACGCCGCAATCCGCGAGGCGATCGCCGGCAACCTCTGCCGCTGCACCGGCTACACGAAGATCGTCGACGCGATCGCGGCCGTGGCCGCTCCCGTGGAATGACTCGCGTGGCGGTCGTCGAAACCTGGCGAATGACACCCCCGGTGGCATCCGACCCCGAATCCGCGCCCGTACATCCCTCGGTCGCCTCGTCGCCTTGCCGAATGCCACCCGCAGGAGAATCCGACTCTTCCGCGGGCTGGGGCGCCTGACGTGCCTGCAGAGCCCCCGATCGATACGCCGCGCCATCTCTTCGAGGCATACGAGCGCCTCGCCGCGGGGCCGACGCGGCCGATCGCGGGCGGCACGGACGTGATGGTTGCGATCACGGGCGAGCTCGGTCCGATTCCGGAGCGGATGCTGGACCTCTCGCGCATCGATGCCCTGCGCGGAATCCAGCTCGAGGCCGGCAGCCTCGTGCTCGGTGCGCGCACCACGTACACCGAGATTCGCCGATCCGCCCTGTGTCGCGAGCACCTGCCGGCGCTCGTCGAGGCGTCGGCCACGATCGGCGCGGCCCAGATCCAGAACCGGGGCACGCTCGGCGGCAACATCGCAAACGCATCGCCCGCGGGCGACACCCTGCCGATCCTGCTCGCCACGGACGCGGTGATCCTCGTCGGCGGGCAGCGCGGCGAGCGCGAGGTCGCGGCGAAGGACTTCTTCGTCGCCTACCGCAAGACGGCGCTCGCGCCCGACGAGCTGATCGTCCAGATCCGCTTCCCACTGCCGCCGGGCCGAGAGGTCCGCTTCCGCAAGGTGGGAACGCGCCGGGCCCAGGCGATCTCGAAGGTCATGATGGCGCTGGCGTGGGAGGACTTCGGCTCCACGGGCTGGCAGAACGTGCGCGTGGCGCTTGGTTCAGTCGCCGCGACGCCGATCCGCGCCCGCGCGACCGAGCTGATCCTGGAGGGCGCCCACCCGACGCCGGAAGTCGCCGACCGCGCCGCCGAGACCCTCGCAGGGGAGCTCACCCCGATCGATGACGTTCGCTCGACCGCCGACTATCGTCGGATGGTCTCCGCACGGATCCTGCACCGGCTTGTGCGCGACGCCGGCGGCTGGTGACGCTGGAAGGGAGCTAAGGCGATGCCGTTCACGAACCAGTCGGTCGTCTTCGTCAGCCACTTCGAGGTGAAGCCCGGCCACCTCCCCGCCTTCAAGGCAATGTGGGATTCGATCGTCCTGCATCTCGAGCAGTCGAAGCCACGGACGGCTTCGTACCTCGGCTACCTGACCGAGGGCGGCGGCGACCTCACGATCGTCCACGTCTTCCCCGACGGCGCGGCGCTGGAAACGCACATCTTCGGCGCCGACGAGCGATCGCGCGCCGCATATGAACACATCCAGCCCGCCGGCTGGGAGGTCTACGGGCCCGCGCCGGAGGAGTTCCTCGCCCAGCTGGGCGACTCGGCGCTCGCGGCGGGCGTGGATCTGGTCATCCAGCCCAAGGCGCTCGGCGGGTTCCTGCGCACCACGGTGCACTGACATCGTCGAATCGGGGTTCCCGGGCGAGGCCGACGTCGAGCCAGCCGAGGCATTCTCGGCGCGTGTGGCGCCGCTGTTCGAGGGCGCGCCGGGGTTCCTCGCTCGGCTTGCGGTGGCCCGGCCGTTTGGATCGTGGGCGGCGCTATTCGAGGCCGCTCGATCGATTGCCCACGCGATGCCGGAGCCGGAGCAGGTCGAGCTCGTCGACGCGCACCCGCGGCTCGGCGCACCGCCCGCCTCCGTATCGAAACTGTCCTTCGGCGAGCAGGGCTACGATCGCGACGTCGCGGCGACGAAGGCCGCCGATGCCGCTCGGGAGCACGACCGCCTCGCGACGGAGCTGGAGCGCCTGAACCGCGCCTACGAAGCGCGCTTCGGCTTCCGCTACTGTGTCTTCGTGGCCGGTCGATCGCGCGCCGAGCTCCTGCCAGGGATGAACGCGGCGCTGGCACGGGAGCGAGATTCGGAGCTCCACCGGGCGCTCGACGCGGTCGTCGACATCGCCATCGATCGCAACCGCGACCTGGCCGATTCGGAGGCCTCACGTGCCTGACGACGCATCGCTGGAGGCGTACGAGCTCGGCGAGAACAGCTACGGCAAGTCGCGCATCCGTCTCGTCACGGTTCGACGCGGCCCCGAGCGGCACGATCTTCGCGACGTGACGGTGGCCGTCGCGCTCGCGGGCGACTTCGACGCCGTCCACACGCACGGTGACAACGCGAACGTCATCGCGACGGACACGATGAAGAACACGGTCTACGCCTTCGCACGGGACCGGCTGACGGGCTCGCCGGAGGCGTTCGGGCTGGAGCTGGCACGGCACTTCGCCGGCTATGCGGTCTGCAGCCGCGCGGCCATCGATCTCGTGGAACACCAATGGCGGCGGATTCGCGGCCGCAACGGAGAGGCGCCCGACGCGTTCGTGCGCACGGCACAGCACTCGCGCCTGGCTATCGTCAGCGCCGATCGGAGCGGCGCCGTCGAGGTCGTCGCCGGGATCGACGACCTCACGGTCATGAAGACGACCAAGTCGGCGTTCGCGGGGTTCGATCGCGATCGCTATACGACGCTCCCCGAGGTCGACGACCGCCTGATGGCGACGAAGGTCCGCGCGACATGGGGCTACGGGCGGGAAGTCGGCGCCGACGCCGGGTTCGACTTCGACGGTGCGTGGAAGCGTGCGACGGTCGCGCTCATGGATGCCTTCGCCGAGCACTTCAGCCGGTCGGTCCAGGAATCGATCTGGATCATGGGCACGGCGATGATGGATGCGGAGCCGTCGATCGAGTGGGTGCGCATGGTGCTGCCGAACCTGCACCACTGGAAGGTCGACCTGGCGCCATTCGAGATGGACAATCCCGGCGAGGTCTTCTTCCCGACGACCGAGCCACACGGGCTGATCGACGCGACGGTGCGCCGGCGCCCAGGCGCGTGAGGCAGCTCCCGCACGGGGTCAGGATCGTCGGACCCCGTGTCGAAGGGTCGGAGTCGATCCTCACGCCCGACGCGCTGGCGTTCCTCGCGCACCTCCATCGATCGTTCAACCCCGTCCGGCTCGCGCTCCTGGAGCGGCGCGCGGAGCGACAGGCCGAGATCGATGCCGGAGCGACGCTGGGGCTCCTGCCGGAGACGGCTTCGATCCGCCTGGACCCGGGCTGGCGCGTCGCCGAGGCACCGCCCGATCTGCTCGACCGGCGGGTCGAGATCACCGGCCCCGCAGAGCCGAAGATGATCATCAACGCGCTCAACTCCGGCGCGCGCGCGTTCATGGCGGACTTCGAGGACTCGCTCTCGCCTACGTGGTCGAATGTCGTCGGCGGGCAGGCGGCACTGTTCGAGGCGGTGCGCGGCCGCCTGGCCTTCGACTCGCCGGAAGGCAAGTCGTACCGGCTCGGGGATCGGGTGGCGCAGCTGCTCGTGCGGCCACGTGGCTGGCACCTGCCGGAGCGGCACGTGATCGTCGATGGCGAGGCCGTGTCGGCGAGCCTGTTCGATGCCGGGCTGTACCTGTTCTGGAACGGGCGGGAGCGTGTCGCGCGCGGGACGGCTCCGTACCTCTACCTCCCGAAGCTGCAATCGCACCGCGAGGCGCGCCTCTGGAACGACGTGTTCGTGCAGGCCCAGGCCGCGCTCGGGATCCCGCGCGGCTCCATTCGCGCGACTGTCCTCATCGAGACGATCCACGCCGCGTTCGAGATGGAGGAGATCCTGTACGAGCTGCGCGAGCACTCCTCGGGGCTCAACGCTGGCCGCTGGGATTACCTCTTCTCCGCGATCAAGACATTCCGGGGCCCTCGCGCGGCCGTCCGAGCCGTCCTGCCGGACCGCGCCCAGGTGACGATGACCGTCCCGTTCATGCGCGCCTACACGGAGCGGCTCGTGCTTACCTGCCATCGGCGCGGCGCGCACGCGATGGGCGGGATGGCCGCGTTCATCCCCTCCCGCCGGGACGCGGCAGTAAATGAGGCGGCGATGGCGCGTGTCCGCGACGACAAGGAGCGGGAATCGCGGCATGGGTTCGACGGAACCTGGGTCGCGCATCCCGACCTCGTGCCGCTCGCCACATCGGTCTTCGATGGCGCGCTCGGGGGTGCGCCGGAGCAGCGCGCGCGCCGGGTTTCGGAGGCGCCGCTCGGTGCCGAGGTCCCGGGCGATCCTGCCGCGTTGCTGGACCTCCAGGTCGACGGCGGCGCGGTCACGGAGGCAGGTGTCCGATTGAACGTGTCCGTCGCGCTCCAGTACCTCGACTCGTGGCTCCGCGGCAACGGCGCCGCCGCGATCAACAACCTCATGGAGGACGCCGCGACTGCCGAAATCTCCCGCTCGCAACTCTGGCAGTGGCGCGTTTCCGGCACGCGGCTCGAGGACGGCGTCCCGCTCACCGCGGATCGCTATCGCGCGATTCGCGACGAGGAGCTCGCGACGCTGAACCGCTCGTCCGCGGATACCGGCGCCCGCCTCGCGGAGGCCGCGGAACTCCTGGATGGGCTCGTCCTCGACGACGCCTTCACCGAGTTCCTGACCCTGCCCGCATACGATCGGCTTCGATGAGCGCCGGCCGCCGATGACCGTCGATGCGCTGGGCCGGGCGCTCGCCGCCTACCGCCGCAGCACCACGTCGCGCTCGGCGATGCTCCTCGTGGCGGCCAACGCGATCCCGCTCGTCGGCGTGCTGTTCTTTGGCTGGAGCCTGCTGACGATCCTCGTCCTGTACTGGCTCGAGAACGGCATCGTCGGCTTCTGGAACATTCCCAAGATCGCCCTCGCCCAGGGCTCCGTCGTGCCGACGGTGACAGAGATGCCCGAGCAGGCGGCCCTCTCCGCGACGCGGCATCCCGCCCACGCTGCCGCGCTCCGATACGCGTGGGAACAGGCGCGACGGGCGCAGTCCGCGCAGGCGGCGCAAGTTCTGGGCGGCAGACCTGCAATCGGTGGTGTGGATACGCCCGTCGGCATGGCGCGTCTCGCGGGCTGCGGCCGCTCGGCGATGGCCGTCTTCTTCCTCGTCCACTACGGGATGTTCTGGTTCGTACATGGGATCTTCGTGTTCGCGCTGCCGTTGTTCCTCGGCAGCCGCGGGCCGCTTGCGGGATGCGGCGATCCCGACCCGCTGGGCAACCTCCAGGGCTGCACCGGGCCGTTCGGCCAGCTGCTCTGGTCGAACATCGCAATCGCCGGCGGCGCCCTGTTCCTGAGTCACGGCGCGTCGTTCCTGTTCAATTACGTCGGGCGTGCCGAGTACCTCACCGCCTCGCCGGCCGGCCAGATGGGCTCCGTCTACGGGCGCGTCGTGGTGCTCCACCTGACGATCATTTTCGGCTCGTTCGTGGTCGCCTTCCTCGGCGCGCCGATCGGCGCGCTGCTCGTCCTGGTCGTCCTCAAGACAGCCTTCGACCTGGGCCTCCACCTGCGCGAGCGCCGCACCGCCGACGCTCGCATCCCCGCCGAAACGACCTACGGCCGCCTCGTTCGCACCGAACCCGCGAGCGCGGCAACCGAGTCGCCCACGACGCCGGATTCACCGCCCTCGACGCCGGATCAGCCACCAACCCCGGATCAGCCTCCCGCGCCCCCGATCTGATCGCCAGACAACACACCAGCGAGCGTCTGGCGCCACGGACGGCTCGCGGAGTGCCAGACGTCAGCCCACCGAGCACGGGGCGGGATTCGGCGCGCCAAGGCCTGCCAGACGATCACCACCGCTCGCGTCTGGCGGTGTTCCACTGCACCCGAAACCAGCATTCACGCTCCCGGTGAATGCGCGATCCGGGTCGGGACACGGTTCGGGCCGTTTACAGCGCGCCCCGCGCTACGGGCAGTAGCGTCTGGCAGGAACCACAGTGCGTCGATGGGCGCCGCTGGATCGAGCAGCCAGGACGGGATCGAGCGGCCGTCGGCAGGAAATGCAGTTCGCAAGAGCGATCGATGCTCCGCTACGCGTCGCTGGTTCGTGCGGCCGTCCGCGAGCACCACCCATTGCGCCACGATTTCCGGTTTCCAACCGCTGTCGCGTGCGATCACGTTGGCGAGCCGTCGACGTCGATCGGCAACCATCAGCAAGCCGCTCGGATCGACGAGCTCGGTCTTGATCTCGACGAGCAGAAGCGTCCGACGGCCAGGATGCCAGGCGACGAGGTCCACGACCCCTCGCTCGCCGAAGTTATTGAAGGATGCTTCCGGCCGGACCTCCCAGCCGGCGGCGACGAGCATCGCCGTGATCCGCTCTTCCATCGCCGCGTGTCGACCGGAGATCACGCGCTCGATTCGTCCGCCTCGCCAGCTCGGCTCGATCGGCAATCGGACCTCGAGCACGTTGGCGACCTTGCGCCGCGTCGCGAGGGTCACGCGATCGATGTGGCCCCGTTCGATCGCCGAGTACAGCGCTCTCGAAACGCGCGCCTTGTCGGCAACATCGAGCTGGCGCCAGCCGAGACGCAGTCGAACACCTCGAAGCAGGCGTCCAATGCCGATGTCATCCACGACCCGAATCGTGATCCCGAACGCTTATCTGCCGGTTGCCTGTCAGCCGCCGGCCTGGCCTCGCTCGACGAACTGGCCGAAGCCGCGGGTGCCCACGAACGCGCCGTCGCGGATGACGGGGCGTCCGCGGACGAAGACGGAGCGCACGGCGCCGGTCAGGGCGAGGCCCTCGTAGGGGGTGTAGTCGCTGGTGTGGTGGAGGTCGGCGGCGCGCAAGGTGCGGGAGGCGGAAGGGTCGAAGAGCACGAGGTCCGCGTCGCGACCGGGCTCGATGGCACCCTTGCGTGCCAGCCCGAACAGGCGTGCCGGCGAGGTGGCGAGCACGTCGACCAGGCGCTCGAGGGTCAGCCGGCCCTTCGCAACGCCCTCCGAATAGGCGATCGCCAGCAGCGTCTCGATGCCCGGCGCGCCGTTCGAAACCTTGTCGAATGAGACGCCGCGGACCGCCTCGGCCTTCTCGATGGCCATCCGATCGGGAACGTGGTCGGTGGCGATCAGGTCGAGCGAGCCAGATGCCAGCCCGGCCCACAACGCGTCCTGATCGGACACGGGCCGAAGCGGCGGCGAGATCACGCATTCCGCCACGGAGGCGAGATTCGGCGAGGTATATCGGGCGTCGGTGAGGGCGAGGTAGTGCGGGCACGTCTCCGCGTACGCGCGCACGCCCCGGGACTTCGCGTCGCGAACGTGGCGGAGTGCCGCCGCGGAGGACAGGTGCACGACGTGGACGGGCACGTCCGCGGCGCGGGCGAACGCCATGACTCGATGGGTCGCCACGGCCTCGGCCTCGGTCGATCGGGTCGAGGCGTGGAACTGCGGCGCGGTATCACCACGAGCCAGCGCGTCGGCAACCGCGGTATCGATCAGCACGGGATCCTCGCAGTGCACCTGGAGCATCCCGCCGCGTGACCCGAGCACGCGCATGGCCTCGTAGATCCGACGCTCATCCAGCCGAAAGTCGAAGACCATGAAGGCCTTCGCAGTCGCGACACCCGCATCGACCATCGCGGGCAGCTCGGCGACCGGGTCGTCCATGTGGCCGCTCATCGCGAGGCTCACCGAGTAGTCGATCGCCGAATCTCGCTCCGTGGCCGCGCGCCACTCGCGAAACCCGGCGAGGAGCGACCGTTCGGCGGCCGGAGAAGATCCCGTGCCCGGATTGTTGAACGCAAGGAACGTGGTCGTCCCGCCGAACGCCGCCGCGACGGAATCCTGGAAGAACCGATCCGGCTCGGCGTCCGTCGCGACCCTCGTATGCGTGTGGACATCCACCGCGCCCGGCAGCACAAGCAGCCCCGTCGCATCGATGACCTCGACCGCCCCGCCGGAGGCGAGCCCGCCCAGGTCCGCCTCGACCGCCTCGATCGATCCCGCCCGGATCGCGACGTCCGCGAGGCGGGCACCGGCCGCAGTCACGACCGTTCCGCCCCGGAACAGCAGGTCAGTCATCGACTGCGGTCGCCGATTGCGCGGGGTGCCGTCAGCCGCCGCTGGAACCGCCCCCGTCGCCAAATCCGCCGCTCCCGCCAACGCCTCCACCATGCGAAACGCCGATCGATCCGGTGTTCTTGTCCCGGAGGTCGTCGGGCAGGCCCTTGGTCAGCGAGTCGAGGTCATTGCTGGTTCGAACGCGACTCCGCCACAGGTAGACGATGGCACCGACGAAGACAACGGCGAGGAACAGCACGAATTCCATCAGTGAAACCTCACGAGCGTCGGCGCCGATTGGCGTTCACGGCCAGGAGCACCACCACGAAGATCGCGACGAGCACCGCGATCTGCGAGCCGTCCATCAGTCGGCACGCGGTCGAACGCCGGCGTCACCGGTCTTGTCGTCGATGAAGTCCTGGCCGGGTCCGCCCCAGCCGGGTCCTCCACCCGGGCTGACCGGCCGGCGCGGGATGTCCGCCTGCGCCTCGATGTCGGCGGCGTCGCCGACGCCCACCTTGTTGCGGGCCATGACCGCGAGCGCGACGATCACCCCGATGCCGATCGCGGCGATGACGATGCCTTCCATCTACCCGACCTCCTCGATCCGGATCGGCTGCGCGCCCTCCCAGAGCGCGCGGCGCCCGACCTCGCGCAGGCGATCGGCCCAGCCGTCGTCGGGGATTATCGACGCGAAGTGGTTGGCCGCGAGCTGGCCGACCTTCGATGCCGTCGTGCACGCGCCGTACGGGAAGAAGATCTCGCACTCGCTGATCCCGCCGGGATACATAGCGAGCATGCCCGGCGAGGGGTGCGAGGTGTGGTTCTCGTAGTCGATGCCCGGGCGGAACTCGCCGTACGGGATCCAGGTGCTCTCGCCGGACCAGCGGCAATGGATCAGCTTCGAGTCGATCGGCAGCATGCGCCGGATCGCCTCGATCGTCTGCGGCGCGGCGGTCTCCCACCTGGCGGTGAAAGCGAGGTCACCGACGGCGATTCGCAGCGTTCCCATGTCGATGAGCATACGAGTCCCCGCCAGCGCGGGGTAGAGTGCGCCCGTGACCGACGCCAGCCCGACGATCTCGACGCATGTCCTCGACACGGAGACCGGCGCACCTGCCGCGGGCGTGCACGTCTCACTGTTCAAGCTCGGCGAGGACGACCGCCCGATCCGGCTCACCCAGGCGCTGACCGACGGCGACGGCAGGGTGCGCGATCTCCTCGAGCGACCGATGGCGCCCGGCGACTACCGGCTCGAGTTCATCCTCTCCGGCCGGACGATCGAGGAGGCAAAGGACGACCGCTTCTTCCGACGCGTCTCGGTCGACCTGCGGGTCGAGGACGTGACGCGCTCGTACCACGTGCCCTTGCTGCTCGCGCCGTATTCGATGACGACGTACCGAGGGTCGTGACAGCGTAGGTGTCACAGGGCGCCGCCAAATTGGCGCGATGGAAGCCCGCATCGTCAGTTTCCCGAACCGGCACGCTGCCGTCACCGTCGTTGGCGACCGCGTCGAGGTCGAGCACGTCTCGTTCGTCGATGGCCCGCTTGCCGGCTGGCTCGCGGCACAGCCCGCGGACGACCATGGAATTCTCGCGGAGCGCGCCCTCCGCATCGGCCTTACGGCTCTCCAGAGCGTCGGCGTGACGCTGAACGTGGACGCGGTCCGCGCCGAATTCGAGCGCTTCGCGGACCAGAGTCGCGTCGCCAACGAACGCGCGGCACAGACCCTCGAAACCGTCCTCCGCACGAACTTCGGCGATGGCGACGGCCGGCTGCCACGCACGCTCGAGAGCTTCCTCGGCGACCGCGGCAAGCTCCGCGCGACCGTCGAGGAGCTGTTCGACCCGAAGCGCCAGGACTCGGCGGTCGGACGTATCGCTTCGATGCTCGGGACGTACTTCGATGGCGATGCCTCGCGCCTGGCGGTCCTTCTCGACCCGATGCGGAACGGCTCGCCATTGAGTTCCTTCCGCGCGGAGGTCAACGCAGGGTTCAAGGCCATCGAGGAGCGGCTCGTCGCGTTCCAGGCAGGCCAGGCGGCGCGCGCCGACGAGCGGTCGAAGTCCGCGGCGAAGGGCGCCGATTTCGAGTCGGTGCTCGAGATCATGCTCGGCGAGGTCGCTCGGGGCGCCAACGACCTCCTCGAGCGATGCGGAACGGACGCCGGGGACGCGGGTCGGTCCAAGAAGGGCGACTTCGTCCTCACGCTGGACCCGGACGTGTGCCGTGGCGCGGACCTCCGCGTCGTCGTCGAGGCGAAGGACCGCAAGATGTCGGGTCGCGAGATGCGCGACGAGCTCCGGGCCGCAAAGACGAACCGCGATGCCGCCGCGGCGCTGGTCATCTTCACGCCGGCGCACGCGCCCGCGGGCATCGCCCCGTTCGACATTCGGGCCGGGGATGTCTATGCCGTCATCGACCCGGCGAATCCCGACGAAGCGACGCTTCAGGCAGCGGTTCGCCTCGCGCGTCTGCTTGCGCTGGCGACGCTCCGCGAGTCCGAGACCGAGGTTGACCTCGGCGAGGTGCGAGCGTCCCTCACGGCCATTCGGGAAGCGCTCGAGGCCGTGCGCAGCCTGAAGGTCCAGCTGTCGAACATCGGCAGCTCGTCGGTCGCGGTGTCGCAGGGCCTGGACAAGCTCCGCGAGGCCGTGCTCGCGTGGATCGCGCGTGCGGAGCGGGAGCTCGCACCTACTCGATGACGGGGTCGGTACCAAGGTACGGGTCGTCGCCGGGCGGTCGCACGCGCATCCTGCGCCCATGAACAAGCGAAACCTGGCCGTCATCCTCTGGTTCGTCGTCGGCTGGCAGTTCGGCGGGGTGCTCGTCCAGCTGGTCGCACTGCCGTGGATGCTCGGCTTCATCCCGGGCGTTGCGTTGGCGCTGCTCGTCCTCTCCGGCCGGTTCGTGCTGTTCACGCCGCGTGCCACGACGCGCCGCAAGATCACACCGATCAACGAGTTCGCGGCACAGCTCGACAGGCGGGCCGCATCCGTCGACAAGCGGATCGACCACTGGCCCGTCGTGGAGACCACCACCAAGCGCGTTTGACGCGAAATCGGAACGCTTGACCGCGGCTGGCCCGCGCTGGTTG
>JANLSG010000131.1:0-23689 GCA_031362295.1 Chloroflexota bacterium | reverse complement strand
GCGCCGATCACGAAGATGTCCTGGGGAGGTCCATCCCCGGAAGACTCGAGCCCCTGGCTGGCCCCCGAGGGAGGTGAAGCGTCGGGGACTCCTGCGTAGGCGATGAAGCGGCTGTCCGGCGACCATGCCATCCCGTCCTGGCCCGACGTCGGCCTCGACGTCAGGCGCATTTGGTTTGAACCGTCGACGTCGATCACGTCGATCGACAATCGGTGGGACACGGACGCGTTCGTCACGAACGTCGAATAGGCGATCCGGCGCCCGTTGGGCGACCAGGCAGGCAGGAGGCGACTCTCGTCCCTGGCGCCGGAGGTTGGGAGGACACGAGACCCGGCGCCGCCGGAGACGGGGATCACCCAGAGCTCGTCGTCCCAACCAACAGTCGTAGTACTGTCGTCCGGCGTTGCTAGCTCGTAAGGGCGAATACGCCTGATCCAGGCGATTTGCGTGCCATCCGGCGACAGCGCGAACAGATCCTCAGGATGGGCGGATTCCGCGCGAATTGAGAGCAGGCGGGGTGATGATCCATCCGCGGCCGCCACAACCAGCCCGCTTCCGGCCCAGTAGGCGAGAACGCTCCCATCCGGTGAGAACACGGGACAGCTTCCGCCCGCGAGATCGTGTTGTCCGCTGCCGTCCGGGCCCACGACGTGCATCCCGAAGAACGGCTCCTGGAGGCCGTACACGATCGCGCCGTTTCGACCCAGCAATGGGTTGATCGGATCCTTTCGGAAGGCGCCCGCGACGATCGCGACGATGAATGCCGCCAGCACCAGGGCCAGCGCGATCAGGAGATACCCGACTCGGCCGAGGGGTCGCCGTCCTGCGGCAGCTGAGATCCCGAAGGTTCCGCCTCGCAGGCCGACCAACCACCCAGGGCGTTGCCGCGACCGCCGAGCCCGCTCGATGACGTCGTCGTGCAGACCAGCAGGCGCCGTCACCAGCTCAGCGGTCTCGAGGAAGCCCTGGAGGACGCGGTCGAAATGATCGTTGGCAGTCATTGGGCCACCTTTGCCGCGACTGCGGCCGGGCGCTCGTCGGCCTCGAGCGCCGCGCGCATCGCCTGTTTGGCTCGACTCAGGCGGGATTGCATCGTGCCCAGCGGGATCGCAAGAGCCTCCGCGGACTCGACCAGCGAAAGACCGAGGTAGTGGTAAAGCACGATGACGGCACGCTGCTCCGGCGACAGGCGCTGGAAGCCCCTGTCGAGCTGATCGCGGACGTCGACCTCACGCTGCGCATCCGCCGTCATCGTGTTCGCGGTCGCAGCGACCCGGATGTCGATGATCTCCCGGGTGCGGTGCCGCTTGGCGGCGCGGTAACAGGCTCGGACGAGGAGCCGCTGCAGCCACGCGTCAAATCGCTCCGGGTCTCGAAGCCCGCGCAGGTCGAGCCACGCCTGGAGGAGCGCGTCCTGGACGGCATCGGCCGCCCGCTCGTCGTGACGGAGGATCAGTCGGGCCGCGGAGTACAGGCGATCGGTCCGGGCCGCGGTCAGCGCGGAGAAGGCACCGACGTCGCCTCTCTGCGCCTGCACCACCAGGTCTCGCTGCATTGGTCAGCCTTGAGCGGGGCGACCATCCGGCCGCGCTGTCTAGTCTGGGACGCCGGCGAGCCCTTTTGTTCCATCCTCGATTTCCGCCAGCGGGCGATCGAGTCCGCATCGACTATTGTCGCCTTCGCGCCGACTCCCAGTCTCGGACCTCGCTTGGTCACTGTGACCCGCGTAACCGCGATCCTGTCGGGTGACCGGGCCCCGCTCCACGATGCCTCGGCCGCCGCGTTCGCGGGAACCACCCGGAAAAGGAACAAGACCCGGAGGAGGATCCGGGTCCTGTTCGTGCGTCTGGCCTGACCGGGAGGAAGAGGCCGGTCAGCCCTGATGTGGTTTGTGCCGGCTACTGCCAGCGACGAAGGGCGGCTTCGACGAGAGCGATCGCCGCGATCGGGGTGACCGCCAGGGCGAAACTCCATGCCCGACGAATGCGGTGGGCCATGATTGCAAACTCCTCAAGGAAGACTGGGCGCCTCGCGTGCGAGGAACGCAAACCTACGAACGACCCCGCCCTGAGTCGATGCGACGAAAGTCAGGGGTCCGGGTAGGACCTTTGGCGGCGGCCCCAGACCGGCAACGTCACCCGACCCGAATCAACCCAACTCCGCCGCACCGGGCGAGGGGCAGGACGGTACCGGTGACCGCTTATCTGCCGCTTATCGCGGTGCGGTCCCGCACCGGACTTTCGGTACCCTCTGGCCGTGCCGACTGGATTGCAGCTTGCTTACAGCGACGCGTATGCCCGTGCGACGGACGGCGCGGTCGTCTCCGTCGGGCTCGAATCCGGCCCTACGGTCGGGCTGGACCGGACCGTCTTCTACCCGGGCGGCGGGGGTCAGCCGGCCGACACGGGCACGCTTCGACGAGCGACCGACGGCGCGACCTGGGTCGTCAGATCGGCGCGCAAGGTGGACGACGAGATCGTCCACGACCTCGCGATCTCCGGCGTGGCGTCCCCGGACATGCTGCCCGCGATCGGTGACGTCCTCACGGCGGAGATCGATTGGCCGCGCCGCCACCTCCTGATGCGCACCCACACGGCGCTGCACGTCCTGTGCGGCGTCGTCTGGCGCGACTACCGCGCGCAGGTCACGGGCGGCAACATGGAGCCGGGGTCGGGGCGCATGGACTTCGAGTTCGAGCGGATGTCCGGCGAGCTCGTCGGCGAGATCGAGGCGCGCGTGAACGCGGAGCTGGCCGCGGCGCGCGAGATCCGCGTGGCCAACCTGCCGCGCGACGTGGCATTCGCCATTCCCGATCTCATCCGGACCAAGATCAATCTGCTGCCGCCCGGCATCCCCGAGGTCCGCACGATCGAGATCGTGGGCCTCGACCTCCAGGCGGATGGTGGAACGCACGTCGCGAACACCCGGGAGGTTGGCTTCATCCGGGTGACCGGCTACGAGTCCAAGGGCCGCATCAACAAGCGGATTCGCATCGAGCTCTCCGACGACCCGGGCGGTGCCTCAGCCCCCTGAGCCTCGCCGCCGCGACGACGAAGGCGCGTTCGACCATCGCGGAACGATAGCGTGGCACCATCCACGGATGCCCGACACCCCGGCCACGCTCGCGATCCGTGCTCTTGGAGTCGCTCACGAGGTGGTCACCACGGAGCCTGCCGGCAGCGCCGAGGAGAGCGCCTCCATGCAGAGCATCCCGTTGGGTGCCCTCCTGCGCACGATCGTCGTGCGCCGCGGCGAGGACGACTACCTGTTCGTGCTGGTCCCGGCGGGCCGCCGCTTCGATTGGCCGAAGTTGCGCGCGCATCTCGGTGTGAGCCGCATGTCCCTCCCGGACGCCGACGAGGCGCAGCGCGTCACGGGCTACGTTCGGTACACGATCACGCCCTTCGGCTCCACGCGGGCCTGGCCCGTGCTCGCCGACGCGGCGATCCTCGACCAGCCGGTCGTCGCCATCGGTGGCGGCGCGAGGGGCGTGAACCTCCACCTCAAGCCCACGGACCTCATCGCTTCGCTCGACGCGACGGTGGTGGACGTGTCGATCGCGGATCCCGCCTGATCCCTAGACGAGGCCCTCGCACAGGTCGCCGTCGCCCGGCAGGAGCACCCGCACGGTCAGGCCGTGGAACGAGCCATCGGTCGGATCGCGCCAGCGCGTCAGCTGGTTGGCCGCCCCCAAGGCGGGCCGGAGCGCGGCAGCCGCGTCCCCGATGATCGTCCCGCAGCGACCGCCGCTGCCGTCCGCCAGTGGCTTGCCGAATGCCGCGAACCCGTCCGCGAACGGCCAGGCCATCGGCGGCTGGTCAGGGCCCTGCTGGTCCGGCGGCGGACCGACGACCATCGCGTAGCCAGCCGGAACGTATGCGTTGTCGCGCCCTATATCGGCACCGACCAGGGCGTCGAGGCCGGTCACGGCACTCACGAACCCACCGAACGCCTCCGGCGTGCCCGGCTGCGGGACGCACGGCGTGGTGATGCAGACCATGATCCGGCTCGCGTCGCCGGTCAGCTCGTAGAGGCGGCCGTCGGCGACGATCTCCAGGCGGGTCGCCATGGAGCCGGGCGGCATCTGGCCGTCGGTGAAGTCGTTCTGGCCGCTCAGCAGTCCGGCTGCCCGCGCTGCCGCGACGATCTTCCCCCAGCCGGCGGGTGTGAGCTGCCGCTCGAAGATGGGCATCACGAGGGGTCCCGGAAAGATGGCCGGGACGGCGCCACCCATGAGGACCTTGCCGTCCAGCGTGATCACGACCTGCGGCAGCGAGCCGAACGTCGCCTGCGGCGGGAGCGCCTGCACCTGGCTGACACGCAGGAGGACCTTCGCCTCCGCAGGTGGCGTCGGCTCGGGCGAGGGCGACGGCGCGGCGCCGGAACACGCGGCGAGCATGACGGCGGCGAGCGCCGGGACCGCGAGGCGGGCGATTGGTCGGGACATTCGGGCGGCTCCTGGAGGGGCGGGGGAGGTGTGGCGCTGACGCGCTCCGGACGGTGCCGGTTCCCGCCCGCGCCCGTTCCCGCCCGCCCAGCTCAGGCCTTCACGTACACCTTGATGAGGCGCCAGGCGAAGTAGCCGCCGTCATGGACGGTCGTGGCCACGTACAGGTGGTAGGCGCCGCCCGAGTCCGACTTCGGTGGATCGCAGGTGAACGGCACGTCCGCCGAGCCGATTGCCTCGTAGTCGTCGTAGCCATAGTCGTACGCCTTGTTCGCGGCCGGCGGGTCGATGGACAGCCGGACGCCCGTCGTGTTCGAGGCGGTCCACTTGAGGCGGATGAAGCCCACGGTGCCGGTTCCGTTTTCCTCGTTGCAGCTCGCGCTGCGTGGTCCCGTCAGCGAGTCCACGACTGGCGTCCCGGACTCGCCCGGCGCGAGGGTTCCCGTCGGCGCCGGCTCCGGGGTGGTGGCATCCGTGGCGACGGGCGCTTCCGTCGGCGGCAGCGGAGCTTCGGTGGGCGCAGGAGTCAGGGCCGTCGTCGGCAGGGCAGATGGGGCGGGCGCAGAGGGCGTGGCGGAGGGCGAGGCCGTCGGCGAGCCGCCGAGCAGGACCAACCCACCGATCAGCAGGGCGACCACGACCAGGGCGATCGCGCCGCCGATCAGGATGGGCCGGTTGGCCATCCCGGCCGCCGCGGGTGCGGGCTCGGCGGGCGTGTTCGGGTCGCGGACGGGCGCGCGCAAGTCCGAGGCACAGCGGAGGCAGAACTGCCGCGTGGTCGGGTTCTCGGTGCCGCAGAACGGACAGAACAGGCTGGCCATGTGGATGCGTTCCCCCCGAGGTTCGAAGTGGGCGGCTAAAGCGCCTTGACCGCGGCGACGAGGTCGGCGAGGCCCTGCTTGGCGTCGGCGAAGAGCATGCCCGTCTTCGGGTTCACGTACAGCTCGTTGTCGATGCCGGCGTAGCCGCGTCCCATCGAGCGCTTGATGACGATGATCGACTTCGCGTGATCGACGTCGAGGATGGGCATGCCGCTGACCGGCGTGCCGGCGCGGCGCGCGGCGGGGTTCGTGACGTCGTTGGCGCCGACGACGAGCGCGACATCGGCGCGGTCGAACTCCGGGTTGATGTCGTCCATCTCGCGCAGCTGCGGGTAGGGGACATTGGCCTCCGCGAGCAGGACGTTCATGTGCCCCGGCATCCGGCCCGCGACCGGGTGGATGGCGTAGCTCACCGTCACGCCGCGCGACTCGAGCAGCTCGGCGAGCTCGCGCACCGCGTGCTGCGCCTGGGCGACGGCGAGGCCGTAGCCGGGCACGATGATCACGTTCGACGCGTAGGCGAGCTGGATCGCGGCATCGTCCATGCCCAGCGAGCGGACGCTGCCGCCCTCCGGGCCACCGACCGAGACCGTGCCTTCGCCGCCACCGAAGCCGCCGATCATGATGTTCAGCACGGACCGGTTCATGGCGTCGGCCATGAGCTTGGTCAGGATCGCGCCGGAGGCACCCACGAGGGCGCCGGCGATGATCAGCACGTCATTGCCGAGGACGAAGCCGGCCATCGCGACGGCCGTGCCGGTGAAGCTGTTGAGCAGCGAGATCACGACCGGCATGTCCGCGCCGCCGATCGGCAGGACCATCGTGATGCCGAAGATCAGTGACGCGGCGATGATCACGAACAGGACCGGGACGCTCACGTTGCCGGCCCACAGGAAGACCGCCGCCGCGGCGACGATCAGCGCCAGCGCCAGCGTGACGAGCTGGCCGCCGGGGACCTTGATCGGCTTGCCCGAGATGATTCCCATGAGCTTGCCCGAGGCAAGGAGCGAGCCGGTGAATGTGATGCCGCCGATGACGATGTCGAGGACGGTCGGGATCGAGACCTCGAGCGGGATGGTCATCGGGAGGAGCGACTGGGCGTTCGCCAGGCGGATGTAGTCGTCGATGGCGATGAGCGCCGCCGCGCCGCCGCCGACCGCGTTGAACAGCGACACCAGCTGCGGCATCGCGGTCATCTTCACGGTCCGTGCCGTATACAGGCCGAGCCCGCCACCGACCGCGATTCCCGCCAGGATGATGATCCACGCGGTGACACCGGCCTCGCCGCGACTCGCGAGCAGGACCGCGGTCCCACCGATCGCCAGTGCCATGCCGCCCGCGGAGATGAGGTTGCCGTTGCGCGCGGTGGCGGGCGAGTTCATGCGCATGAGTCCGAAGACGAACCCGGCCGCGCCGATCAGCCAGGCGATTCGAACCAGGGATTCGAGGAGGTCCACGATCAGGCCTTCGGCTCGGCCGTTGCCGCGGCCTTGGGCTCGGCGGGCTTGCGCCGGAACATCTGGAGCATGCGGTCCGTGACCACGTAGCCGCCCACGACGTTCATCGTCGCGAAGGCGACCGCCACGAAGCTGAGGACCTGGCTGAGCAGGTCCGTCGCGGACGCGGCGATGAACATCGACCCGACGAGCACGATGCCGTGGATCGAGTTCGCGCCGGACATCAGCGGGGTGTGCAAGGTCGCGGGCACCTTCGAGATGACCGCGAAGCCACACAGGATCGCGAGGGTGAAGACGGTCAGCGCGCCGAGCAGCTCGATGCTCATCCCCTGGCCTCCGCGGGCGCGAGGAGCTTCTTCACGGCCTCGGAGCGAATCTCGCCCTCGTGGGTGATCGTGACGGGACCGGCGATCTCGTCGGCTGGGTCAAGGTTCAGCGCGCCATCGGTCACCAGTTGGAGCAGCAGCGCGGAGATATTGCGGGCATAGAACTGGGACGAGCCGATCGGCATCGAGGCCGGCAGGTTGTCGGGCGAGATGATCGTGACCAGGTTGTCCGTCAGCACGGTCTCGCCGGCTTTCGACTGCTCGACGTTGCCGCCCAGCGCCGACGCGGCCATGTCCACGAGGACCGAGCCGGGCTTCATCTTGCCCACCGCCTCGGCGGTCACGAGGACCGGCGGCTTGCGGCCCGGCACCTGGGCGGTCGTGATCACCACGTCCATGCCGCCGATGACCTCGTTGAGCTCCGCCTGCTGCGAGGCGCGCTCCTCCGGCGTCAGCTCCCGGGCGTAGCCGCCGGCGCCGGTGGCGTCGATCTGGGTCTTGAGGCGGACGAACTTCGCGCCGAGCGACTCGGCCTGCTCTGCGGTCTCGGGTCGGACGTCGTAGGCGGAGACGACGGCGCCCAGCCGGCGCGCCGTGCCGATGGCCTGCAGGCCTGCCACGCCGATCCCGAGGATGAGCACGTTCGCGGGCTTCGCCGTGCCGGCGGCCGTGGTCAGGAGCGGGAAATACCGCCCAAATGCGTTCGCGGCGAGCAGGACCGCCTTGTAGCCACCGACGTTCGCCTGCGACGAGAGTGCGTCCATGGTCTGGGCGCGCGACAGCGTTCGCGGGATCGCATCGAGTGAGATCGAGGTCACACCGGCCTCTGCCAGCGTCGCCATGAGCTTGGGATCAAGCAGTGGCTGGAGGGTGCCGATGACCGCCTGACCCTGGCGCAGCTTTCTTGCCTCGTCTGGGCTCGGCTTCTGGACGCGCAGGATGACATCCGCCTGCTCGTACAGATCGCCGGTCTTGACGACCTTCGCTCCGGCGGCCTCGAAGGCCGAATCGGGGATCAGCGCACCGAGGCCAGCGCCAGCCTCGACCAGGATCTCGAGCCCGGCCGCGGTCAGCTTGGCGAGGGCATCGGGGACCAGGGCGACACGGCGTTCACCGGGCGCGGTCTCTCGAGCAACTCCGACCTTCATGCAGGTGTCACGTGTGCTTGGGCTCCTCCGGGTGTGCCGCCACTGCTCTGGGCCGGTCCGCACCCCGCGCCGAAGTCTAGCGGGGGATCATCCATCGCGGCGGCGGCCGTGGCCAAAAAGTAGTTGCATTCGCAACGAGCTAGGGATATAGTTGCGTAGTCAAGCAAATAGCCGCCCGAGAGCTCGGGCGAGCACAGGAGCAACCACCGTGGACATCGCCATCATCGGAACCGGGAGCGTGGGCTCGGGCCTCGCCGCAGCCTTCGTCGGCGCAGGTCACCGCGTCTACCTGACCGCCCGCAGCGTCGACAAGGTCGAGGCCGCCGCGCAGGCTGCAGGCGCTACCGTCGCGACAAGCCCGGCTGCTGCCGCAGCACTCGCCGACGTCGTCATCCTCGCCGTCCCGTTCGACGCCGTGGAGGGGCTTGCCACCGCGATCCGGCCCGTCGTGAACGGCAAGGCGATCATCGACGTCACGAACCCCGCCAAGCCGGACTGGTCCGGCCCGCTCTTCGGCGGCACGGATTCCGGCGCCGAGCGAATCGCCGCCTGGCTTCCCGAGGCCCATGTCGTGAAGGCGTTCAATACGCTCCTCGCGAACAACATCGCGGACCCGGCACCGCAGGGGATCAAGCTCGATGGGTACGTCGCGGCCGATGACGCCGGTGCGAAGGCACTCGTCCTCGGACTCGCGGAGTCGATTGGCCTGAACCCGATCGATGTAGGGCCGTTGTCGGCGGCCCGGCAGCTCGAGTCGATCGCATGGCTGAACATCAGCCTGAACATGGCGCCCGGCTCCACCTGGAAGACGGGCTGGAAGCTCGTCGGCGCGTCGGTATCCCGCGCAGCCTGACCCTCGCACGAGCACGATGTTTCCAAGGAGAACCGTTTCATGATCCCCGTCGCCAAGCTCAATCACGCCGTCCTGTACGTCCGCGACGCCCAGGCTTCGGCCGACTTCTACAGCCGCCTGTTCGGGTTCGAGGTCGTCGACAACCTCGGTGGGCGTGCCGTGTTCATGCGCGCCGGTGGCGGGGACAACCACCACGACCTCGGGCTGTTCTCCGTTGGGCCGGACGCGCCCCGCGCGCCTCGCGGTGCGACGGGCCTGTACCACCTCGCCTGGGAGGTCCCGACGATCGAGGATCTCGCCACCGCGGCGCAGGAGCTGTCCCAGGCCGGTGCGCTCGGCGGCGCGAGCGACCACGGCGTCTCCAAGTCGCTCTACGGGCGCGATCCGGACGGCAACGAGTTCGAGATCATGTGGCGGGTTCCGAGCGAGGCGTGGGTCGATGGCGGGAAGGACGCGGGCATTGCGCCGCTCGATCTCAACGCAGAGGTCCGACGCTGGGGGGCAGGAGCCGGGCCTGTTGCCTAGAGCGTCGCGCCGCCCACAGCCACGAGCATGAGCGTCAGCACGTAGACGTGCCCCAGGGCGCTCCACAGGATGGACCCGGTTCGCCAGTCCAGCCAGGCGAAGATCGACCCGCCGATGAACGTGGACCACAGCTCCACGTCCGGCTTGCCGATGTGCGTGAGGATGAACGGCACCTGCACGACGACGAGGGCAAGCGGGCCGATCCGCCGCCACAGCGCGAACATCAGGAACCCGCGCAGCAGGAACTCCGCCGGGATGAGCTCGACGAGGTTGTTCGCCAACCCCTGGCCGAGCGGGACGGCAGTGCCGCCGTAGTAGCCGCGGAATGACTCGAGGCCGGAGAGGGCGAGGATGATCGGGGTCATCACCGCGAGTCCCGCGAGCAGCAGGCCTCCACCCCAGCGCCAGTCACCGAGGCGCAGCCCGTAGCGGACCGGCGAATCGCGGAACCCCAGCACGACGATGGCGAGCGGCACGACGAGGAACAACGCGAACCGCTCGATATTGAGCGGGCGCAGGCCCATCACGGCTCCACCGCCGTCGGGCGGCATGACGAGCCGCAGCTGGTCGACCAGGATCAGCGCCGTCGAGGCGAAGATCGCGACCGTCGCCCGCGTCGGGAGCGCAAGTCCGAAGAGCGTCACTTCGCGCTTGTCCGCCTCGGACGGTGGGTATTCGGGCCCGATCGTCAGATGCCACCACGCGACGTTGAGCCGGAGCCACCACTCGGGTCCGCGGACCGTGCCGGGATCGTCCCTCATGCCCGGTCGAGACGATCGAGCGGGTCCGGCCAGCGCGCGGCACCCCCCTTATCCACGAGTCGGACGTTGACGCCGGCGCTGTCGAGCAAGCTCGCCGCGATCGCGGCGCGCGAGCCCGACTTGCAGAAGACGGTGACCGGCGTCCCCGCCGGGACGTGGGCGGCGAGCTCGGCGATCCGCGCCGGGAGGTCCGCCACGAAGATCCGCTCCGCTCCCGGGACCACGCCGTCGTTCTGCCACTCGATCGGCTGACGCACGTCGAGGAGAATCCCTTGCGAGGCGTCGCCCTGCTCTTCGTGCAGGGCGCCCATCGTCGTCGTCGGGTAGCTGGACAGCGACCGCCCGGACTCTGCCCACGCCGCGATGCCGCCGGCCAGGAACCCGGGCACCCACTCGTAGCCGATCCGGAGCAGCTCGGTCGTTGCCTCCGCGAGCACGCTCGCAGCGCCATCCGGCAGCACGAACAGCACCGGCGCCCCGAACGGGACGAGCCAGCCGACGTAGCCCGCGAACGTCCCGTCGAGCTCGATGTTCATCGAGCCCGGCAGGTGACCCGCGGCGAAGGCCTCGCGCGGGCGGGCGTCGACGATGACTGGGCGATTGGGGCCGGCGGGTCCGTTCTGGCCGCGCGCGGCGGCCTCGAATACCGCAGGGTCCAGCGCGGGCGGCAGCATCAGCCGGCCGAGGATGCGCGGCCCGCGCCGGTTCAGGCCGGCCATGTGCGCGTAATACGCCGGAAATCGCCCGAGGTCCCCGAGCGCCTGCGCGCGGAACGCCTCCGGCGCGCCGCCGGCGAGGGCGAAGGTCGGATTCGCGAACCGTTCCGCACCAATACTCGAGACGCGGCTCGCGCTCCCGGGGCCGGCGCTGCAGAAGCTGCCCGCGCCGTGCGTCGGCAGGACCTCCACCGCGTCCGGGAGCTCCGATAGCCGGCGCAGGGTGCGCTGCTGATCGGCCGTGAGGGCATTGGTCAGCGCCGGACCGAGCAGATCCGTCCGCCCCGCCGACCCCACGATGAGGCTGCCGCCCGTGAAGACGGCGTCCGGGGTGGCACTGGCCAGCGGATCGGACGACGCGAGGTCCTCGACGGCCCACGCGAGGTGCTCCGGGGTGTGGCCCGGCGTCGCCCAGGCGGTAAGCCGGAGGCTGCCGATCTCGATCCAGTCACCCTCGTCGACCGCCCGATGCGGGAACTCGTAGCCGCCCCGCGCTGGCGCGGCGATCTCGGCGCCCGTCGCCGCCTGGGTCTCCAGGGCGCCGGAGAGGTAGTCGTTGTGCACGTGCGTCTCGAGCACGTGGCGGACCCGCCAGCCGCGTCGCTCGGCGACCTCGAGGAACCGCCACGCATCCCGCTGCGGGTCCACCAGCACCGCGTCGCGCCCGCTCGCGAGCAGGTACGAGGCGTCGCCCAGGCCGGGCGTAACGAAGAGCTCGAGGTCCATCGACCGCCATCGTACGGCTCGCGAGCATTGGCTCGTACCATGTGTCGATGGCAACGATCGGCTACGCGGCATCGATGGAGCAGTTCCACCCGAACGACCTGCTCGACTGGTGCGAGCAGGCGGAGGGCGCCGGCTTCCTCGCCGGCTTCATGGTCTCGGAGCACTTCCATCCGTGGACACCCCAGCAGGGGCAGAGCGGCTTCGCCTGGGCGTTCATGGGCGCGCTGGGCCTCCGGACCTCCCTGCGCTTCGGGACGGCGGTCACCTGTCCCGGCTTCCGCTACCACCCGGCCGTGATCGCCCACGCTGCGGCGACGCTCGGGGCGATGTTCCCGGGCCGGTTCTGGCTCGGGCTGGGTGCGGGCGAGGCACTCAACGAGCACGTGGTCGGTGGCGAGTGGCCGGAGATCGGCATCCGCTCCTCGATGATGTTCGAGTCGATCGAGATGATCTCCGAGCTGTTCACGGGCAAGGTCGTCAAAAAGCTGGGCAAGCACTTCAAGCTGGAGAGCGCCAAGCTCTACACCCGCCCCGACGAGCCCGTCCCGATCTACGTTGCAACGTCCGGCCCGATCAACGCGAAGAAGACCGGCAAGTTCGCGCAGGGGATGATCACCGTCGGTGCTGCCGACGAGAAGGTCAAGCTCCTGTGGCTCGCCTGCGACGAGGGCTGCGCCGAGGTCGGCAAGCTGAAGATCCCCAAGCTCCTCCAGCTCCATGTCAGCTGGGCCACGACGGAGGAGCAGGCGCTCCAGAACGCGATGACCGAGTGGCCCAACGGCGGGATGCCGTTCCCGAAGCAGGACATCAAGAATCCGGAGGACTTCGCCGCGATGGCGAAGCTCGTGCGGCCGGAGGATTTCAAGAACCGGGTCCTGATCTCGTCCGATCTGGAGCGCCACCTGGCCCATATCCAGCATTACGTGGATATGGGCTTCGACGAGATCCACCTGCACAACGTGGGCCGCAACCAGGCGGAGTTCATCGAGGTCTTCGGCCGCGAGGTGTTGCCGAAGCTCCGACTCGGGACGCCAGGCGCCGCGACGAATCTCGCTTCCGCCTGAGTCTCCAGCCGGGCCCGGCTGGAGCCGGAAGTCCCAGCCGGCGGTGGGTCGGCTTGGCTAGTGCCAGCCGCGCCGTCCCGGGGTAGTCTTGCCGGGCTGCGGACCAGCGCCGCCGCGATCCCGCGCGAGGCCCGAGACCATGCGACACGCCCGGCGCCGCTCCCTTGCCGCCACCTTTGCCGCAAGCCTGCTCGTCGCGGCCGTCACCGTGACCGGCCTGCCGATCCTTCGCGCGGCCCTGTCGTCCGCCGGGGTCGACGTCGCCAGTGGCTCGGTTGCCGTCAGCGTCGACCGCCAGCGATTGGTGCGACTCCCGATCGCCGCTTCCCACGTCGTCCTCCACTGGTCCGGCGTACCCGAGGCACAAATCACGCTCGCCCTCGGGCGAACGCCGGACGGGCTCGGCGAGGAGATCCCGGCCGGTCTTGCCGACGGCTCCGGCGAGGACGGCGACATGAACTACAGCGAGGTCCTGTGGGCCGATGGCGCGCGCTGGGTGCGCGTCACCACGGACCGGCCCATCGAGCACATGACCGTCGTCGCGATGGACACCAACGAGGCGCGTGGCATCGACGAAGCCGGAGTGGTGAGCGCCGCGGTGAACAAGCCCGCGGTGATCACGCGCGCCGGCTGGGGCGCGAACGAGTCGTACTCGGAGAACTCGGGCGGCTACATGCGCTTCGCCCCGAGCTTCAGCCCCGTCCAGAAGCTGATCGTCCACCACACCGCCGGCCAGAACAACGACCCGAACCCGACCGCCACGATCCGGGCCATCTTCTATGACCACGCGGTGCTGCGCGGCTACGGCGACATCGACTACAACTTCATCATCGACGCTCAGGGGCGCGTCTACGAGGGCCGCCGGGCGTGGATCGACACGCCGCTGACGAACCCCACGGGCGAGGACCTCGCCGGCAACGTCGTCCGCGGCTCGCACGCCAAGCACTTCAACGATGCGACTGTCGGCATCGTCCTGCTCGGCACGTTCACCAGCGTCATGCCCACCACGGCGGCGCGAAACGCGCTCGTGAATATGCTCGCGTGGAAGGCGGAGCGCCACGGCCTGGATCCAATGGGCGCCTCGACGTACGTCAACCCGATCGATGGCACGACGAAGTACCTGTACAACATCTCCGGCCACCGGAACGTGAACACGACGGCCTGCCCGGGCGAGCTGTTCTACAACACGTTCCCCACGCTCCGCCAGGACGTCGCCAACAAGATCGCGTCGACGACGGGGTCGGCCGTGGATAGCACCCCGCCCAGCGCGGCGCTGAAATCAATGGCCACGAATCCGACTGGCGCACATACGCTCCCGTTCGGGCTGATCTTCAGCGAGCCCGTGACCGGGCTCACCGCGGCCGACTTCGCGGTGACCGGCTCGTCGCCGGGCTGGACCGTGCAGAGCGTCACCGGGAATGCTTCCACGTACACCGTGACGGTGATCGCTGACGAGAGCGGCGGGGGACCCGCTGACGGGTCGGTCATCCTCACGTTTGCGGCAGGCGGCGTCACGGACAAGGCGAGTCACGCAGGGCCGACGGCGGACGCGGTCGAGACCGTCAACTTTGCCACCGAGACCGAGCCGCCCGTCGGGGTCCTGTACGCGACCGCGACGAGATCCGAACCGGCCGGCACGAGCTACGGAATCTCGGTCCAGTTCAACGAACCCGTGACGGGCTTCGACGCCGGCGACATCACGATCGGTGGCACGTCCAATGCGGCCACGCCGTGGACCATGGAGCTCCTGTACGGCTCCAGTGCCAACTACAACTTCACCGTCTCCAACCCGACCCCGGCGAATGGCACTCTCACCGTGCAGGTCGCGAACGGCTCGCTCCAGGACATGGCGGGCAATCCCGGCGCGGGCTCGAACGTGATCGAGAAGACGATCGACCGTTCGGCGCCTACCACCTCCACGCCGACCGTCAGCCTCCGCTCCGGCACCACCCTGAGCGGCAGCGCCGAGCGGGTGAACGTGACCTGGACGGGCAGCGATGTTGGGCCGTCCGGGATCGCCAGCTACGACGTTGCCCGGAGCTACGACGGCAAGGCCTTCGAGATCGTCGGGAACGCGGTCACGGGAACCACGTTCGGCTGGTCGATCACGCCGGGCCACACCTATCGCTTCGAGGTCCGCGCCCGCGACAAGGTGGGGAACTTGAGTGCCTGGAAGGTCGGCCCGACCCTCACCCCGGCGCTGACCCAGCAGTCCAGCAGCGCGGTGCACTTCACCGGCTCGTCGACGACGACCTCGTATGCCAGCTACTCCGGCGGAACCCAGCGCTACCTTGGCGCCGCGGGCTCGTACGTCACGTACACGACCACCGCCCGGAGCCTGTCGTTCGTGACGACGAAGAGCCCGACCAGGGGCTCGGCACATATCTATATCGACGGCGTCCTCGCGGCCACCGTCGACCTCAACGCCGCCACGTCCACCTTCCAGTTCGTCGCCTTCTCGAAGACCTGGTCGTCCGTGGGGACGCACACGATCAAGGTCGTCTCGGTGGGAACGCCCGTGCCCCGCGTGGACATCGACGCGTTCGGCGTCATCCGCTGACGCCTACTCGCTGACCTCCGCGGCCGGTTCCGCGCCCGGTCCAGGCGCCGGCTCGGCCTTCGCAATCCGGCGCGCCCTGCCGGTGACCGCGAGGAACTCGCGCAGGTGGTGTGCCGGCCGGATGTGGCTCGTCTCGCCGGCGTAGATCGTTCGGACCGGCAGCCACTCGATCGTCCAGCCCTCGCGCAGGCAGATGGCGATCATCTCCACCTCGAATGCGAAGCCGGCTTCCGTGCTGTCGAGCGTAGCCGCCATCAGCCGACGCCCGATGAGCCGGTAGCCCGACTGGTTGTCCGGGATCCAGCGCCCGAGTGCGCCCGACAGCACGACGGTCCCGAGCCAGTTCGCGACGCGCCGGACCGGTGGCATGCGACGGAAGTCGCGGCGGCCCACGATCAGGTCGGTCTGCTGCCCCGCGATCGCGCGGCGGGCGTACAGGCCCAGGAACCCGGGGATCTCCGCGGGATCGTGCTGGCCGTCACCATCGAGCGTGATGACGGCGTCCACCCCCTCTTCCAGCGCTGCCGCGAAGCCCGTTCGCAGCGCGGCGCCCTTGCCCTGGTTCGGCGACTGGCGGATCACCCATGCGCTGGCGGCCTCCGCGAGCGCGGCCGTGTCGTCGGAAGAGCCGTCGTCGACCACGAGCACGGGCACGTGCCGTGCCGTCCGCTCGACCACGCTCGCCATCCGGGCGGCCTCGTCATGTGCCGGGATCAGGGCAAGGATGCGGCCGTCGAGTCCGGCGCCGAGGGTCGTCACGGGGCGATCGTACCCGCGGACGGGTGGGCGACGCCCTGTGACGTTCAGTAGGTGACGGCCGCGAACGAGGCGAACCGATAGCGATCCAGGTCAACCCGGCCGGCGATGCCCGGGACGGTCCCGTCGCTGGTGTATTGCCAGAACGTCCACGACCGGCCGCCCCAGCTGGATCCCGGGACGGACGGGCTGGTCACGCCCCAGTGCGCCACCCACACGACCGTGTAGCCGTTGTCGGCGAACCAGCGTGAGTCGCCCATGTAGCTCCGCCAGAACGATGGGCTCGTGTAGATCATCGGCTTCACCCCGAGGCGCTCGTCCACCCGCCCGAGCCACGCCATCACCCAGTTCGTGAGCGCGGTCGTGCCGAGCCCGCCCGTAAGTTCCAGGTCCAGGGTGGGGATGAGCATCCCGCGCTCGTAGCCCGCGGTGTCGACGAACCAGTCCGCCTCGGTGACGGGATTGTTGGAGCCCGGTCGAGCGAAGTGGTACGCCCCGAACTTGATGCCCTCCGCCATCGCGCCGGCCTTGTTCCGGTCGTAGGCATCGTCCTCGAAGCCGATGCCCTCGGTGGCCTTGGCGATCGCGAACGTCTTCCCCGCGGCCTTGACCTTGGCCCAGTCGATGGTGCCCTGCCAGTGGGACACGTCGATGCCCTCCTGGACGCCCGTCGTCGAGAGAGCCCGGAAGAGACCGGTCGCGGCGTACACGGCGCTCACGCCGTACAGGCTGGAGACGCTCTTGCCGCCGACCGCGGTGATCTTGTACCAGCTGCTCCCCGAGACGCTCCCGGCGCAATCCGCCGACCAGGTGCCCCCGGTGACCATCGCCGACGCGCTGACGACGCTATTGGTGTCGACGATGGCCTTTGTCGTCGCGGAGGTGGACGCCGATGCGCGCAGCCGGACGGAGCAGTTCGACAGGTAGTCGGTGGAGTCCGCGGCCGTCGTCGGTCCCGCCTTGAACAGGCCGGAGGCCGCGTACACGGCGCCGAGTCCGAAGAGCGACGTCGTGCTCTTTCCGCCGATGGCGACGATCTTCAGCCACGAGGTGCCCTTGAGCGAGGATGGGCAGCTGGTGGACCAGGAGCCACCGGTCACCGTGCCGCTTGCGGTGACCACCGTGCCCGCGGCGATCGTCTTCTTGATGGTTGCCGTGGTCTTCGCGCTGGTCCGGATGTTGGTCGAGCACTGGGCCGTCCAGCTGCTGGACGCGGCAAGCGCAACCTGGGCGAGGCCCGGCAGGATCAGGAGGACGGTCAGGCTCGCTCCGGCGAGCGGCAGCCAGCTGCGATGGAGTCGGCGCATGGTCTGGATCCCCGTGTCTATCTGGGCTGGAAGGGGATCCTATGAACGCCCGTCGGGAGTGTCTGTAGCCCTACAGTCCTACCCCGGACCGACCACGCCGGCGCGCGAGCAATGCTCCGCCACCCACGACGGCGCCGAGGAGCAGCGCGAGCCCGGCGACCGCGGCGACGCCGACGTCGGCGGGGAGTTGCGCTGGATTCGGCGCCGTTGTCGGGACTGGTGTCGGTTCGGATGTGACCGGTGCGTCGGTGGCATCCGGCACGGGGCTCGGCGTGGGTGGCAGCGTGGAGACGGCCGAAGGCGAGGGCTCGACGGTGGCCGTTGGAGATGGCCTTGCCGTCGGGGCGGCGGTCTTCACGGGCGCCTTCGTCGGCGGTGGCGGCGGCGGGACGACGGTCGTCGTGAAGTTCTTCCACAGGTACTGGCGCGGCGTCAGCCCGGAGGCGTGGATGAGGGTGGCGAGCTCACGGCCCACGTACCGGAAGTGCCACGGCTCGTAGGCGTAGCAGGTGAGCGCGATCGTCCCCTTGGGGTAGCTCATCAGGAAGCCGAATTCCCAGGCGTTCGCCTTCATCCACTTGCCGGCGGGCGTCGAGCCCCACGTACCGGTGAACGGCGAGCCGCCGGGTTCGCTCCGAAAATCGATCGCCAGGCCGAGCTGGTGCTCCGAGTGCCCGGGCCGCGCGGAGACCGTGAGGGCCTGCTTGTACCCGAACTGCTTCACCCAGCTATCGAACACGGACTCCTGCGAGGCGTACGACCGGTAGGCACTCTGGATGCCGATCCCGTTGCCGGCGGCCGCAGCCGCCTCGGTCATCGCCCGGAGGTCGTCGATCATCACGGCGCGGACCTTGCCGCCGCCGGTGATCCCGGCCTCGGACGCGGCGACGAGGTCGGGCGGCTCGTACCCCTTGGGGACTCGGAGGATGGTGTCCACGAGCGTGATCGACCAGTCCGCGTAGCCACGCGGCGTGGTCAGGAAGTCGTCGTAGCGGCAGTCGGGGAGCGGGCCCATCGCGCGCGCCCCTGCCGGCGCGAGCGCCGGCCGGACGAGGACCGTGGCGATGATGGCCAGGGCCGCCGCCACCGAGGCCAGGCGGGCGGGCGTGGCCGTTCGGAAGGGGGCCGTCATGGAACGGGGAGCGTACGGGCGGTCGCGCAGGCCCGCAACCCCCGGCCCAGGCCGGTCGCACCGGTACCATCGACTCGATGTCAGGAACAGGGCCCGCCGCGCGCACCGTGGTCGTCGACGGCCGCTCCTTCGAGCGGGTGCCCGTCCGCACGCCGGTCCTGATGCCCGGCGACGACATCCCGACGGTCATTCGCGACCACGCCGGGCCGCAGCTGCGCCTGGGCGACACGCTTGTCCTCTCGGAATCGGCGGTCGCGATCATGCAGGGCCGCGCCCGTGACTGGCGGACCATCCACCCGGGCCGGCTGGCGAATTGGATGTCGGCTCGCGTCGTCAAGACGACGTGGGGCACGGGCCTGCGCAGCCCGTACGCGATGCAGTACGCGATCGAGCTGACCGGCGCGCCCCGGATGCTGCTCGCGGGCGTGGCGCACGTCGTCGGACGGGCCCTGGGCAAGAAGGGCTGGTTCTACCTGGTCGCCGGGCTCAACGCCCGGATGATGGACGCCGAGCACACGATGGGCATCAAGGAGTTCTACGAGTTCTGCATCCCCGCCCCGGCCGATCCGCCGGGCACCTGCCGAGCGCTCAAGGCCGCAACCGGCTACGACATGGCGATCTGCGACATCAACGACATCAGCCCGGCGTGGTGCGTGGCGAGCACGCTGCCGAAGGACCGCGTCCGCCTGCTCGAGCGCAGCTTCGACGACAACCCGCTCGGCCAGAGCGACGAGCAGACCCCGATCGGGATCTGGCGCGAGGTGTCGCCCGCCTAGCCCACGCTGGCCTTGCCCGGGAGGATCACCGTCATTCCCGCGCCGGTCGACGGCCCGCCCATCGCCACCAGCGCCTCCGGCACCGCCTCCAGCGGGATTTTCCTGCCGACGAGGCGGTCTGGCATGAGGCGACCGTCGGCCACGCGGGCGAGCATCTCCGGGTACTCGTGGGCCGCCATCCCGTGGCTCCCCAGGATCTCCAGCTCCCACGCGACCACGCGGTCCATCGGGATCGGCGGCGTGGCGGCCTTCGCGACCATCAGCCCCACCTGGATGTGGCGCCCGCGCTTCCGAAGGCTGCCGATCGACGCGAGACACGTCGCCACGCTTCCGAGCGCGTCGATGGAGATGTGGGCGCCGCCGCCCGTGGCCGTCATCACGGCGTCCGCGACGCCGGGCTCTCGAGCGTCGACGAGCGCCTCGGCGCCAAGGGCGGCGGCGGCTTCGAGCGCCGCCGGCGAGACATCGATCGCCACGACCCGAGCGCCGGCCGCGACCGCGATCTGGACCGCGGACAGGCCCACGCCACCGCAACCATGCACCGCGACCCACTCGCCGGCCCGCACCCGGCCCTGGGCCATCACGGCGCGGTAGGACGTCGCGAAGCGACAGCCGAGGCTCGCCGCCGTGGCGAAGTCCATGGAGTCCGGCAGCCGGATCACGTTGAGGTCCGCGCGCCTGATCGCAACGAGCTCGGCGAACGAGCCCCAGCCGGAGAACCCGGGCTGGAACTGCGCATCGCAGACCTGCTGATCGCCGGCGAGGCAGCGCGGGCACTCGCCGCAGGCGCACACGAAGGGGACCGTCACGCGGTCACCGGGGCGCCACCGCATGACGTCCGCGCCAACACTTTCGATCACCCCCGAGAACTCGTGACCCGGGACGTGCGGCAGGGCGATGTCCGGGTCGTGGCCGACCCAGCCGTGCCAATCGGAGCGGCACAGGCCGGTGGCCTCGACGCGGATGACGGCTCCGTCCGGCGCCGCCTCTGGCGTCGGGACATCGGCGATGGAGACCGGGCCGCCGAATTCGACGAACGTGACTGCGCGCATTCGCGGAACCCTACATTTCCGGCGCGCGGAGAGCGCCCAGGACTTCCGCGGAGGCACGCAGCCCGCTCTCGAGCGCACCGTCCATGAGCGCGTGCCGCGGGCCCGCGGTGTGCTCGCCAGCGAAATGAAGCGGGCCAACCGGCGCCGCAAGCGCAGCGTCGTCCATCGGGCTCGTTCGCGAGCGAGCGGAGTAGGCGGCGCCGATCCACGGGTCGTCGGCCCATGTGCTCAGGACCGCCTCGTCGGGCCGGATCGGCAGGTCCGGGCGCAGTCGCCGGACGGCTTCGATCCAGCGGTCCGGCCCGGACGCGACAGCCAGCCGCGACATCGCGAGCGACGAACCCGCAAAGGAGCCGGCGACGCGCAGCGGGTCCCCGTTCGGGCGGTGCTGCGTGAACGTCCAGAACCGATCCGGCACGGACAGCGTGGCGCTCGGCTGGACGTCGTCGTCGAGCGGCAGGAACAGCTTGGCGGCGTCGCCATATCGAACGGACGACAGCGCCTGCACCTTGCTCGGCGGCAGCGGCGGGTCGAAGGCGATCCGGTCGATGACGCTGGCTGGTACGGCGATCACGGTCGCGTCGGCCTCGATGTCGTCGCCGGCGGCCCGCACCCGGACGCTCCCGGACGACCACGCGACCCGCTCCACGGCTGAGCGCAACCGGACGGCGTCGCCGAGGCGCGCCGCCAGTGCCGTGGCGACGCGCTGGTTGCCGCCCGCGATCGAGTGCGTGGCGAAGTCGCCGAACCCTGTGCCCGCCTCGGAGAGCACGGCAGCCGCCTGGTCCTCCGTGCTATAGGCCGTGGACACCTCCACCCGGGCGCGAATCGCCTCCCTCGCGCCGGGCGTCATCGACAGCCGCTCCAGGGCATCCACCACTGACCCGCCGCCCAGCCGGCCCAACCCAGCGGCCGCCGCGACGGCGCCGTAGCCGGCAACGAGCTCGGACCTGGATACCCCGATCCCGCCGCGCGGCTCGCGGTCGCCATACGTCGTGCCCTTGGCGAACAGCTCGAGGCCGAGGCGTGCTGCCGTCTCGCGGATGACGCGGTCTCCAGGCAGGATGAACTCGGCGCCCATCTCGATCACGTCGCCGCTCGGCAACTCCCTGGACCAGACCCGGCCGCCGACCCGATCGCGCGCTTCGAGCACCACGACTTCGGCGCCAGCGGTCACGAGGGCGTCGGCCGCCGCCAGCCCGGCGAATCCCGCCCCGATCACGACGACGCGCATGCCGGCAGTGTGCATTGGCGCGCCCCGAGCGGGCCGCGTCAGCCCGCGAGCGCGAACAGGCGCCAGGCCTCGGGAATGCCTTTGAGCGGATGCTCGCCGCGATCATCGAACCGGAGCCCGGACCCGGCGACGAGGTCCTTGACTGTACTCGATACGAGGACCTCCCCCGGACCGGCCAGCGACGAGATCCGGGCGCCGATTGAGACCGCGATCCCGACGATCTTGCCGTCGCTCACCTCGAACTCACCGGTATGGAGGCCGGCCCTGATCTCCAGCCCGATGCCTCGGAGTGGCTCCCGCAGCGCGGCGGCGGCCTGGACAGCGCGCGCAGGTCCATCGAAGGACGCAAAGAACCCGTCGCCGGCCGTGTCGAGCTCACGGCCGTGGAACCGCGCGAGCTCGCGACGCACGATGGCGTGATGGCGCTCCAGCAGCTCTCGCCATGCCGTGTCACCCAGGCGCGCTGCGCGCTCCGTTGACCCGACGATGTCGGTGAACAGGACGGTCGCCAGGACGCGCTCGGCCTCCTTGCCGGTGTGGAGGCGCGAGACGAAGTTCGCCGAGGCGTCCATCGTCGCCTGGTGAGCAGCATCATCGACCCACGTGTAGACACCGCGAAGTGGCGGCAGCTCGACGACCTCGGCCCCCCGAATCCGGGCCGCCGTGTAGTGCGCCGGGCCGGGCTCGGCGGGCCGCGGCAGGATGAGCGTTGGCACCCGCACCGCCGCCAGAAGGTCGCGGACATCGAGTTCCATGGCAGTTCGGTAGACAGTCAAGGCCGCCCCTGGGCTCAAGCTGCGGCGCATGTGCTCCACGAACCAATCGACGAAGTCCTGGTCGTCTGCCACCTCGGGTGCCCATTCGCGGGCGAGCCCCTCGAAATAGCTTCGCGACCCCCAACGGGCTCGGATCTCCCCGAGCTTCTTCGGCCATTCGTCGGCACTCATCGCCCACGGGTATTCGGGTGAGCGGGTCCCCATGACCCTCGGGTCGAACAGGACGAGGCCGGCGCAGCGTTCCGGGTAGGTCGCCGCAAACAGCAGCCCGACGCCGGTGGCGTTGCCGCCCGACCAGAGCACCGCCCGCTCCGATCCGGCCTCGTCCATGACGGCCCGGATGTCGTCCATCGAGGTTTCGAGCGATTGCACCTCGCGGACCCGATCCGAGAGGCCGGTTCCGCGCTTGTCAAGCATCAGCACTCGACCGGACGCGGCGAGCCCTTCGACATGACGGACCAGGAGCGGCTGCTCCCAAGTCGAGAGAAGGTCTCCGGTGATGGCCCGCATGAAGACGATGTCAACGGGCCCTGATCCGACGACCTGAAACGCGATGGCGACGTCGCCGCTTCGCGCGTAGGCCACGTCCGGAGGCTTCACAGACGGAGTGTGCTGCATTCTGGCGCGCCCGGAGGGAACCCGGCGCGCGGTCCAAACCCTACAGGTTGAGGGTGTGGAGGAATGAGTCGAGCTGATCGCCGCCTGATCGCGAGAGACTACGTACCTGGCCAACGGGACGAACCGAGCGGCAGAACGGCACCCGATATAGGCTCGTGGAACCGGCGCACCGTGCTCTCCCGGATTGGGAGGCAGCATGAGTCGGCGACGCGAGGAAGTTGGCTCATGGCCCACAGTCCTACGATCGACGACGTCATCGAGCGGAGCCGCCTGTTCCGTGGGCGGGACGTCGCGACGTCGCTTCTGTCGGGCGGGCACGTGAACACGGCCTACGTTGTGCAGGTCGGCGAAACGAGGTACGTCGTTCGCATCCCTGGTCTCTCGAGCGGGCTGCTCGTTCCCGACCAGGAGAACGAGCGACATGACACCGCGGCCGCTGCCGCGTCGGGCGTCTCGCCCGACGTTGTCGAATACCTCGATGACTGGCAGGTCATGGTCCTCGAGTACGTCGATGGCGAGACGCTGACGGACGAGACGATAGCCCTGGGGGACCGGATCCCAAGAGTGGCGAGCACGCTGCGGACGCTCCACGCCGGGCCCCGCTTCCAAACGGATTTCGACATGTTCCGCACCG
>JANLSG010000120.1:0-4433 GCA_031362295.1 Chloroflexota bacterium | reverse complement strand
CTGGAGGTCACGATGGAGAAGCTCGGCAAGCGCTTCGGGCGCGGCCGGGGCGTGGCCACCGTCGACGGCGAAGTCGCCTGTGAGGCATCTCTCTCATTCATCATTCCGCCGGAAGGGGCACTGCGCTGAGCACCAGGATTGCCGTGCTATCGGACATGCACGGGAACGTGCTCGCCCTCGAAGCCGTTCGGAAAGCGGTCAACAAGGAGAAGCCCGATGTCGTGCTCGTTGCGGGCGACATCGTGCTGAACGGCCCGGAGCCGGGCGCGACCGTGGACATGATTCGCGAGATGGAGAGCAACGGCGCGATCGTCGTCCAGGGCAACACGGACATCGCCGTTGCGGACGCCGACTACGCGGCGGCCTTTCCGTGGCTCCTGGAGTACGGCGTTCCGGATTCGATCACCGACGCGGCGGAGTGGGCGCACGATGCGCTGGACGACGAGCACCTCGCCTGGCTGCGCCGCCTGCCCGCCGAGCGCCGCGTCCGGATCGGCGATGACCTCGTGCTCCTCACCCACGCGTCCCCCGGCTCGCAGACCCAGGGCTTCGACCAGAACCTGGACCCCTCGACGATCACGGAGCGCATGTCCCGCACGGACGCCCGCGTCATCTGCTGCGGGCACACGCACGTCCCGGAGGTCCGCGAGTTCGGCTGGAAGGTCATCGTGAACGGCGGCAGCGCCGGCTACACGTTCGACGGCGACGCGACGGCCTCCTGGGCGCTCGTCACCCTGGACGGCGGTGGTGACGACGGCTCCACCGTGACCGCCGAGATCCGTCGAGCCGAGTACGACAACCTCGCGGTCGCGAACGCGATCTCGGCGCGCGGTCTCGCCGGCGACGTCTACCGCGCCGCAACCGTCCGAACCGGAAAGCTGGTCAGGTGAGCGGCTCGAATGGCAACGGCGTGCGGCGCGTGGTCGTGACCGGGATGGGCGCCCTGTCGGCGCTTGGCAACGACGTCGCCTCGACGTGGGCGGGGCTGCTTGCGGGCCGCAGCGGCGTGCGGACGATCGATGCGTTCGACCCGGCACGGGTTGACTCGAAGGTCGCCGCGCAGGTGCGCGACTTCGATCCGAGCGCGGTGATCGATCGAAAAGAGATGCGGCGGATGGACCGCTACATCCAGTTCGGGCTCGTCGTGGCGCGGCAGGCGCTGGACCAGGCGGGGCTCCCCGGGCGGATGGACGGCGCGCTCGCGGAGCGGACGGGCGTGTTGCTCGGATCCGGCATGGGCGGCGTGAACACGCTCTTTGGCAATGCCGAGATCCTTAACGAGCGCGGGCCGGACCGGGTCTCGCCGTTTTTCGTCCCGATGAGCATCGTCAACGTGGGCTCCGGGCAGGTCGCGATCGCGTTCGGGATGCTCGGGCCCAACTTCGCGATCGTGTCCGCGTGTGCCACCGGAGCCCATGCCATCGGCGAGGCGTGGGAGATGATCCGGCGCGACGATGCGGACGTGATGCTGGCCGGCGGCTCCGAGGCGGCGATCCACGAGGCGGTGGTCGGCGGTTTCGCGGCGATGCGAGCCCTGTCCACGCGCAACGATGACCCCGAGGGCGCGTCACGGCCCTTCGACCAGGGTCGCGATGGCTTCGTTATGGGTGAGGGCGCGGGGATGCTCGTCCTCGAGGAGCTCTCGCACGCCGAGGCGCGCGGCGCGGAGCCGCTCGCGGAGTTGGTTGGCTACGGCGCGACGGCAGATGCGTCGCACATCACGCTCCCGGCGCCCGGCGGAGCCGGCGCAGTCCGAGCGGGCCGCCGCGCACTGCAGAAGGCCGGCATGTCTCCGGACGAGCTCGACCACGTCAACGCCCATGCGACTTCCACGCCCGAAGGCGACGGCGCGGAGCTCCAGGGCCTCGCGACGCTGCTCGGCGAGCACGGCCCAAGCGTCTCGATCACGGCCAACAAGTCGATGCTCGGGCACACGCTGGGCGCCGCCGGCGCCATCGAGTCGATCGCGACCATCCAGGCGATCCGCGAGGGCGCCGTCCCGCCCACGATCAACCTCGTCGCCACCGACCAGTACACGAACGGGCTCGACCTCACGCCGCTCAAGCCGACGCATCGAACGATCAACGCGGCGCTCAACAACTCGTTCGGGTTCGGCGGCCAGAACGCGGCCCTGATCTTCCGGAAGTGGAACGGGTGACCAAGACCGACGAATCCCTGCTCGCGCTGATCGACCAGCTCGCGCTCCTGCTCGACCGCACGGAGCTGACCGAGCTGGAGGTGCAGGTCGGCTCGACGGGCCTCGTCCTGCGCAAGCCGTCCGCCCTCGCGCCGATGATGCCCGCGACCGTCGCTGTTGCCGGATCTGGTCCCGCCGGCGCGGACGCTTCCGCCGCCACTCCCGCGCCCGATGCCGGACCGCCGGCGCGCCCCGCCGTTATGGCCCCGCTGAGCGGCATCTGGTACGGCGCCCCGGCGCCGGGCTCGGCGCCCTACGTGAGCGTCGGTGGCGAGGTTGCCATCGGCCAGGTCATCGGGCTGATCGAGGCGATGAAGCTGTTCAACGAGATCAAGAGCGACAAGGCCGGCCGCGTGGTGAAGGTGAACGCGGAGGACGGCAAGCTGGTCCGGGCGAAGCAGCCCCTGATCGAGGTCGATCCGCTATGAGCGTTGGTACCCCGCCGATTCGCGCCCACGTGACCGGCTGGGGCCGGTATGTCCCGAGCCAGGTCCTGACCAACGCCGACCTCGAGAAGATGGTCGACACGAACGACGAGTGGATCGTCACGCGCACCGGCATCCGCGAGCGCCGCGTCGCCGCCGCGAACGAGACGACCGCGTCCATGGCCGCGGTCGCGAGCCTGCGGGCGATCCGAGCCGCGGGCATCAGCCCGGACGACATCGACATCATCCTCCTCGCGACCCTCACGCCCGACTACTGGATGCCCTCGACCGCCGCGCTGGTCAAGGAGGCGATCGGGAATACGAAGGCCGCCGCGATGGACATCGCCGCGGCATGCTCCGGCTTCGTCTACGGGTTCGCCACGGCGCAGGCGTGGATCGCCTCTGGACTGGCGAAGCACGTGCTGGTGATCGGCGCGGAGCTGCTCACCCGCTTCCTCGACTACACGGACCGCGGGACGTGCATCCTGTTCGGGGATGGTGCGGGCGCCGCGGTGCTGTCCGCCTCCACCGAGCCCGGTGGCGCGATGGGCGTCGAGCTCACCACGGAGCCGCAGGGCGCATACATGATCTGGCTCCCCGCTGGCGGCGCGAAGAGCCCGCCCTCGGCCGAGACCATCGCGCGCGGCGAGCACTACATCCGGATGGAGGGCAAGGAGACATACCGGTTCGCGACCCGGACGCTCGCCTCCACCGCGCTCGAATCCGTGCGCAAGTCGGGCCTCGAGCCGGACGACATCAGCCTGTTCATCCCGCATCAGGCCAACATCCGGATCATCGAGGCGGTGGCCAAGGGCCTGAACCTGCCGATGGACCGCATGTTCACGAACGTCGATCGATACGGGAACACCTCCGCGGCGTCCGTCCCGATCGCGATGGCCGAGGCGGTCAACGAGGGTCGGGTGAAGATCGGCGACCGGATCACGATCGTCGCGTTCGGCGCGGGGTTCACCTCCGGCGCCGTCACGATCGAGTGGACCGCCGATCCTGCCCGTGGCGCCGACGCCGACACCGCGATCCGCCCCGAAGACGTCCACGTTCGGCTGCCCGTCGACTGGGACTCGGTCGACCCGATCCCGCCCGCGCTCGCCGAGCTCATGGCTCGCCCCGGCACCGTGAACCCGCCGCTCGATGACGTCGTCCCCGACGAACCCGCCCCGGCTGCGATGCCGGTCGGGGGCTGACCCTGCGCTGAGGAGGCCCACGTGATCGATCTCACCGGCAAGTCCGCCGTCGTAACCGGCGGCTCGCGCGGCATCGGGCGCGCGATCGCGATCCGGCTCGCGACCCAGGGCGCGGACGTGGCGTTCAGCTACCGCGGCAACGAGGCCGCCGCGAAGGAGACCGCCGCCGCGATCGAGGCGCTGGGTCGGCGTGCGCTGCCTGTCCAGGGCGACGCCTCGGATCCCGAGGCGGCGAACGCGCTGATCAAGGCCGCGCTCGATGCGTTCGGCAAGATCGACATCCTCGTCAACAACGCAGGGATCACGCGCGACGACCTGATCATGCGCATGTCCCTCGAGGACTTTCGCGACGTTCTCGAGACCAACCTGTTCGGCGCGTTCTATGCGATCAAGGCCGTCACCCGCCCGATGCTCAAGGCCAAGGGCGGCCGGATCATCAACATCACCTCGGTGTCCGGCCAGGCCGGGCAGACGGGCCAGGCGAACTACTCCGCGGCGAAGGCCGGCCTCATCGGGCTCACGAAGGCCACAGCCCGCGAGCTTGCGTCGCGCGGGATCACCTGCAACGCGGTGGCGCCCGGTTTCGTGCTCACCGAACTCACCCAGGAC
>JANLSG010000118.1:0-5322 GCA_031362295.1 Chloroflexota bacterium | reverse complement strand
TCCACCCGCGGTTCGGGGTGGAGCGCGAGTACGCGGTCGCCATCGCGGAGCCGCTATCGCCCGAGCAGGTGCGGCTCCTGAACGCCGGCATCCGGATGGAGGAGGGGATGGGCAAGCTTGCGGCGCCGCTGCGCGCGACGACGTCCGTCGAGAACCGCCAGCTCGCGGGCGCTCTCGACCCGCCTCCCGATCCAAACTACGTCTGGTACCGCGCCACCCTCGCCCAGGGCTGGAAGCGGCAGCTGCGGCGCATGTTCGGTGCCGTGGAGGCGCCGATCCTCCGACTCGTCAGGGTCCGGATCGGCACGGTGCGCCTCGCCGACCTGCGCACCGGCCGTTCCCGCAACCTCAAGGCGCCGGAGATCAAGGGGCTGGCGGCGCTTGGCAACTCCCCGCTGAACCGGTCGCCGCAGGCACCGATCCCGCAGGGGGCTCCACGCCCAAGCGTCATCCGGCCGCACAAGGGTCGGCCGCAGGGCCAGCGGAAACCGGCGCCCAAGGTGACGGAGGCCCCAGCGCCTCAGCCTCGAAGCACGAACAGGCGGACTTCGCGACACCGTGAGACTTGACGGGACACGAGGTCCCACCTAGGTTCACGGACGTGCCAGCGCTCGCCGCGGACCCGACCATCCGGCGCCAGGTGATGTCCGCCGCGCGCGAGGTCCTCGCGGAGGACGCGGCGGCCCCCGTCGCGGCGATCGCCGATCGGGCCGGCGTCTCCCGGGCGACGTTCTACCGCCACTTCGGATCGCGGGACTCGCTGCTGCGGAGCGTCTCGCTGGAGCCGCAGCCCGCCGCGGAGATGCGGATTCTCACTGCCGCCAAGGACATGCTCGTCCGCGAATCGCTGGATCACCTGTCCATGGATGCGCTGGCGGCCGCGGCCGGCGTTTCGCGCGGGACCCTGTACCGGCTGATTCCAGGGAAGGCGGCGCTGCTCCAGCGGATGATCGAGGCGTACTCGCCGTTCGAGGCCATTCGGGCGATTCTCGCCGAGCACCGCGAGGACCCGCCGGAGGTCGTGTTCCCGCTGATCGGGCGCGCGGTGGTCGGCGTCGCGGGTGAGCGGCTCGGCCTGATGCGCGCGATCTTCCACGAGATCACCGCCGGCACGGGTCCGGCGATCGAGGGCATGCGCCCGCTCTTCGAGGCGACCCTCGGCGCGCTGACGGAGTACATCTCGCGCCAGATCGCGGCCGGCCGGATCCGGCCGATGCACCCGCTCCTCGCCCTCCAGGCGTTCATCGGCCCGATCTTCTTCCACCTCATGACGCGGCCCGTCGTGGAGCGCCTCATCGGCCTGCCCGTGGATCCGGAAGCCGCCGTCGACCAGCTCGTCGCGGCGTCGCTCGAGGGTCTCAAGCCGTGACCGCGACGATGCCGGCGACGGGGACGGGCTGGGCGGCCGTCGAGGCGATCGGGCTGCGCAAGCGCTTCGGCGAGATTCAGGCGGTTGATGGGATCGACCTTGCGTTGGCGCCGGGCCGGATCTACGGCCTGCTCGGGCCGAACGGCTCGGGCAAGACCACGCTCATCAGGCTGCTGACGGGGCTCGCCCGGGCAACGGGAGGCGAGGCGCGGATCCTGGGCACGAAGATGCCGTCGCGCCAGGCGCTTGGCCGCATCGGCTACATGCCCCAGTCGGAGGCGATCTATCCGGAGCTGTCCGTCGGCGAGAACCTCGCGTTCTTCGCGCGCCTGGAGGGCCACGCGGACAAGTCCGCGATCGATCGCGTGCTCGACCTCGTGGAGCTGAGCGGCCGCAAAGGAACGCCCGCGCTGCAGCTCTCCGGCGGCATGCGCCGCCGGCTCTCGCTCGCGTGCACGCTCGTGCACGAGCCAAAGGTGCTCGTCCTCGACGAGCCGACCGTGGGCGTGGATCCCGCGCTGCGCGTCCAGTTCTGGAGCCACTTCCGGCGCCTCGCGGCGGCCGGCACCACGATCCTTGTCGCGAGTCACGTCATGGACGAGGCGGATCGCTGCGACGAGCTGGTTTTCGTGCGCAACGGCAAGGTCATCGGGCGAGGGACGGGAGCCGAGCTGCGCGCGAGCGCGGGCCAGACCGATCTCGAGGCGGCCTTCCTCGTCCTGTCCGGACTCGATCCCGAGGGTCGCCCCCTCGAACCGGGCGCCGACGCCCGCGACGGGGCCGTCTTGTGAGCGCGAGCCGCATCCTCGCCATCGCGCGGCGCATCGCGCAGGGCTTCCGGCGCGACGAGCGAACGCTGGGCCTCATGTTCGTCGTGCCGCTTGTCGTGACCGCGTTGCTGGGCTGGGTCATGCGCGACACCAAAGACGCCACGGTGTTCGTGGTCATGGTCAACGAAGCCGGCGAGCCCGGTCAGCGGATCGTGGATGCGTTGACCTTGGCCACGACCAATGCGCCCGACGGCGTCGAGGTGATCTCGTTCACAGAGTCCAGGGACGCGGCCATCGAGCAGCTCCGCATCGATAACGGCGACATCGCCATCGTGATCCCGGCAACCCTTCTATCCGACATCCAATCGGGCACGAGGCCGACATTCACCGTGATCACGAAGGGCACCGAGCCTGCCGCCGACGCCGCCGCATTCGGCAAGCTGCAGAACCTGATGGCCACGCTCGCAAGCGAGCTGGTGCCGCCCGGCCTGCCGGGCCCGGTGATCCCGAAGATCGCGCACGAGACCGTGTATCTCTCGCCGGACGCGGACCAGGTGGACGTGCTCGCCCCGATCTTCCTGGGCTTCTTCGGCTACTTCTTCGTCTTCCTGCTGACCGGCGTCAGCTTCCTGCGCGAGCGGATCGGCGGAACGCTCGAGCGGCTCCTGGCGACGCCGGTGACGCGCGGCGAGATCGTGTTCGGGTACAGCCTTGGCTTTGGGATCTTCGCCGCGATCCAGGTGGCATTCCTGACCCTGTTCATCCTGAACTCGATCGACGTGCCGGCAATCGGGCCGCTGCCGGCGTTCTCGATCGGGCTCGGCGTCGACTCGGCGGGCTCGCCGTTCCTCGCCTTCCTGATCGCGCTGCTGCTGTCGATCGGGGCGGTGAACCTCGGGATCTTCCTGTCGACCTTCGCCCGCACGGAACTCCAGGTCATCCAGTTCATCCCGCTGGTGATCGTGCCCCAGGGCCTCCTCGGCGGGATCCTGTTCCCGACCGCGCAGCTCCCGGACGTCCTGAACACGATCGCGCACGCGCTGCCGCTGACCTACGCGGTGGAGGGCCTCCGCGAGGTCATGCTCAAGGGCGCCGACCTGACCAGCCGCACGGTCCAGATCGACCTCGTGGTGCTCGCCGGGATCGCGCTCTTCTTCATCGCCCTCGCCTCGACGACGATCAAGCGCGAGGTCGCGTAGCCCTAGCCCTGGACCTGGACCTGGACGGCGAGCGAGCCGGCGGGGAGCTGGAGTTCGCGCTCGGCCGCCGTCGCGGCCCAGGCAAGCATGTCCGTGCGATTCACGATCGAGTGGTGGGCGACTACCTGGAGCGCGAGCCCGTCGATGATCGACAGGATCCGCCAGGCGGCGCCCTTCGGGTCGTCGCACCGGAACACGCCCGTGGCGACGCCGTCGCGGATCGCCTTCTCTACAAGCCCGGCCCAGGCAAGGTTGAGTCGCCCCGACGCCTCGCGGAGGGCCGGCCGGCGTGCCGCCTCCGCCCACGCGTCGAGCCACAGCTGGAACGACCAGTCCTCCGCGACCGGCGCGTACGAATCCAGGAACGCGGTCAGGACCGCCACGGGATCACCCGCCTTCGCGAGCACGTCCTCGGTCGCGGCGAGCTCCTGCCCGGCGACCCGCTCGAACGCGGCAGCCAGGACGTCATCCATCGAGCCGAAGTAGTGGTGGATCAGGCCGCTCGACGAGCCCATCTCGGCGGCGACGTCACGCACGGTGACGGCGGCGAGGCCCTTGCGGATCGCCACCGCGAGCGCCGCATCGATGATCGCCGAGCGTCGATCCTGCGGCGACATCCGAGCCATCGGCGGCACTCTACGCCGGTATTGCGCAACTGTCCAATAACCGGCTACCATGCCGGGACACCGGCGAGATTCGGCAGGGGAGCGAGCCAGGTCGATGTTCCGAACCACGCCCTTCCACGAGCGAACGAGCGCGCTGAACGAGACCGGGCTCTGGGAGCACTGGTCGAACCATCTGGTCGCGGTCCGCTACCAGATGTCCGAGAAGTTCGAGTACTTCGCGATCCGGAACTCCGCCGGGCTGTTCGACACGTCGCCGCTGTACAAGTACCGCTTCAGTGGCCCCGACGCTGCGCGGTTCCTCGGTGGCGTCCTGACACGCGACCCGGGGAAGTGCGCCGTCGGCCAGGCGCAATACACGCTCTGGTGCGATGACCGCGGGTACGTCATCGAGGATGGCGTGCTCCTCCACGTGGCGCCGGACGAGTACCTGCTCACCGCGGCGGAGCCGAATCTCGCCTACTTCCAGGGGCTCGCCGGCCGTCTCGATGTCGCGATCGAGGACATCAGCGACGCGTGGGGCATCCTGTCGATCCAGGGGCCGCGTTCGCGCGACCTGCTCGCCGAAGTGGCGCCTGCGGTGGCGGAGCTGGGCTACTTCCGGCTGATCCAGACGAGGATCGCCGGGGTGCCCGTGATCGTCTCGCGGACCGGCTACACCGGCGACCTCGGCTACGAGGTCTGGGTGCCCGCCGCTGACGCCCTCGCCGTCTGGGACGCTGTCTGGAACGTCAGCCGCGGCCACGGCGTGGTCCCGTTCGGGATGACGGCGCTGTACATGGCGCGGATCGAGGCGGGGCTTATCCTCCTCGACGTCGACTTCCACTCCAGCCGTTACGCCTGGACCGATGCCGACCGCTCCACCCCGATCGAGCTTGGCTTCGGCTGGATGTTCCGTGACCTCGCGCCGGGCAAGGGCGACGGCGACGGCCGCGCATTCGTGGGGCGCGACGCGATCCGTCGCGAGCTGGAGGGCAGGACGTCACGCTGGCGCCTGTCCGGCCTCGTGGTGGACTGGCGCGACTACGATCGGATCTACGACGAGGCGGGCCTGATCCCGCCCAAGGACCACACGCCGATCCAGGACGAGTATTACGTGTATGACGACGCGCTCAACCAGCTCGGATACGCCACGAGCCAGATGTACTCGCCCATGCTCCAGCGCCACATCGCCCTCGCTCGCGTGCCGCTCGACAGCGTGGAGGGCGACCGGGTCAAGCTGGAGGCCGGCGTTCGCCACCGCTACGAGTACTTCGATGCCCACGTCGCGAAGCTCCCCCTGTTCAACCCACCCCGGAGGACCGCCTGATGGCAGCGACGGCGACGACCAGCACGACGAAGCCGGCGCGCTCTACGCGTGA
>JANLSG010000082.1:0-1540 GCA_031362295.1 Chloroflexota bacterium | reverse complement strand
CGCTTCCCGATCGACGCCATGTTCCTCGGCAAGCCGGCGCCCGACGGCGCTCGGACGGTTCTCGCCGCCAAGCGCGGGGTGCGCCCGTGGACCGGCATGGTGCCCTTCGTGCGTGGCGCCGCGGGCGTGCTGGAGCTGCCGACTGGCTCCATCGAGGCGAGCGGCACGGTCGCCGGTGACGTCATCCGCCTCGAGTAGCGGAGACCGATTGTCGATGGCGGGTCGCGAGCGAGTCCAGTTCTACGCCCTCGCGCTAGTTGCAGCATTCGGCGGACTTCTCCTTGCTGTCATCGTTGCCACGTTCTGGATGAGCGCAGGCGACAACCTTGCCTACTGGATCGCCGGCCACCGGCTCGCCACCGGGGTGCCGATCTACCCCGCGGCTGCCGTCGCGTTCGAACCGTTCGCCTACCACTACCCGCCTCCACTCGCGCAGGTGCTGGCACCGATCACCGTGGTGCTGCCGGCATTGGCGTGGTCGGTCCTCTATCGAGCCCTGATGCTCCTCGCCCTATGGGATCTCGCGGGACGCAGATTGCTGCAGACGCTCGCGCTCATCGGGTTCGTGCCCGTCGCCATTGCTCTGCGGTTCGAGAACGTCGAGATCTTCATGGCGATCGGGATCGTGCTCGGACTCCGTCGCTGGCCGTGGCTGTTCACGATCGGCGGGCTGATCAAGGTCAGCCCGGGCCTCGGGCTCGTCTACCTCGCGCTCCGGCGCCGGTGGCGAGACTTCGCGGTGTCGGCCGCCGTCGGGGCGGTGATCGTGGGTATCAGCTATGCCCTTGCGCCCGAGCTGTGGCGCGCCTGGATCGAGGCGATCACGGGACGTGCCGACATCGTCGGCAACAGCCTCGTGCCGGTTCCGTATTCCATTCGCGCGGTTGCGGGCTTGCTCCTGACGGTCGCGGGCGGTGTCGTGGGCAGGCGGCGCGGCGAGCTGCTGCTCGTCGCAGGCATGACGATCGCCAACCCGGGCCTGTCACTGCAGGGTTTCGCCGTCCTGGCCGCCGCCCTCCCGATCTGGCTCGCGGGTCCCGCTGGGCTCGGAAGCGCCTACGAAGCCGGCGGGCGACGCTCAGCGGCGGCAGCAACCGCGCAGTAAGCCGCACGCGATCGCTGGGTAAGCGCCCGGCGCCATCGTTGGGCGATGGATCTCCTGGGCGACGTTCGCGGCATCCTTGGCTCCGTGGCGGGCCGTGCGCTGGACCTGGCGCTGCCTGCGCAGTGCGCCGGCTGCCGGCGCGAGGGACCGGCGCTGTGCTGGGAGTGCCTGCCCGCGCTGGACGTGCGGCTCGAGGCACAGCCGGGCGTCCCCATCGGGCTGCCGGCGGACATTCCCCCGCCGCTGCTCCAGCTGGAGTGGTGCGCGCCGTTCACCGGCGTGACGAGACGCGCCCTGCACGCGCTCAAGTACGACGGCGAGCGCCGCCTCGCGCCGCTGATGGGCGCCGCGATCGCGCGACGCTGGGCGCGCGCGGGTGCCGGCGGTGACGCGCTGGTGCCCGTGCCTGCGAGTCCGGATCGGGTTCGCGAGCGC
>JANLSG010000054.1:0-12742 GCA_031362295.1 Chloroflexota bacterium | reverse complement strand
ACCGTCTCGCACCGCCCCGGCGCGCGCGGGGCTTTCCGCCGGGGGGGGCGCGCGGGCCCCCGGGGGCGCGCGCCCACCGGGCTTCCAGGAGGGTCGTTGCCGTGATCCCCCGCCTGCTCGTCGCCGTGCTCGTAGCCTCGTAGGCGATGCCCGCCGTCGGCCGCTTCCGGGTGCCTATCGCTCTCGCGTTCCTCATCGGCGGCTGCGGATCCGCGCTGCCGGCGCCGACCAGCATCGCGACGCCGCGGACCACCCCATCCCCAACCGCCACCGCACCGTCGCCGACGGATCGCCCGAGCGTGGCCCCGGCGGCGGCGTTCCGCGAATGGACCCGTATCGACATGCCCGACCCTGCGCCGGGCGTTTACGGCGGCGGGACGCCGTCCAGCGTCGTCGGGTTCAAGGGTGGGTACGTCGCGGCCGGCACGGTGTTCACGGACGGCTGCGACGGCGGTGATCCCGCGTCCAGGCGTGGCGTCCTGTGGACCTCGGTCGACGGCAGTTCGTGGATCATCCACGATCCGATCAAGGCCTTCGAGCACGCGTCGATCGGCCTCCTGACCGACGGGTCGCGGCTCGTCGCCGCTGGCTCCTACGCGCTGCCAATCCCGAACGAGAGGATCCCGGCGGTCTGGACCTCCACGGACGGGGTGACCTGGGTCCGAACCACGGGCGATGCACCGTCGTTCGTCGCTGTCGGTGGGACCGGCTTTGTCGGGGCGTTCGCCGACGACTCCATGCCTGGCCCTGGCGCGGTTCGCTTCGCGTCGTCCATCGATGGGCTCGCGTGGACCGTCACCTCGCCCTCGTTCGACGTGGACCTGCGCGGCCTCGCGGCAGGCACGGACGGGGCGGCCCTCGCGATCGGAGCGGTTCCGGGTCCGCCGCGAGCCGATGGCAGCCCGACAACGGACGTGGTGATCTACCGGAGCGCAGACGGGACGTCGTGGACTGGCCCGGAGACGCTCGCCCACGAAGCGATGTCGATCGCCCTCAGGAGTCAGGGCGCGAGCTTCTTCGCGATCGTCGATATGTACTCCCAGCTCCCGAACGGTTCGATCGCGAGCACAAGCGAGCTCTGGCGCCTGGACCCTGGCGCCGGGCCGGTCGTCTCGTCGATTCCACTGGGCGACGAGGAGCCGATCGACCGGATCTGGGTCCTTGGCGACGCAGTTATCGCCGGCGGCTTAACCCTCGTCGGCGAGGTGGCGAACGCGATGCTGCTGGTCTCCATCGACGGCGGCGGCACATGGGGACGAGTGCTGTACCAGGACGCGTTCGGTGGCCGCGACAACGAGCTCAGCGGGATCGCGCAGATCCCAAACGGGCTGCTCGGGGTTGGACGGCGCTGGGACATCGAGAGCGCACACCCCGTTCCCCAGGCCTGGATCTCGCTCCGCTAGGTGTGATTCCCAGACACGTTGTTGCCACGGCCACGCTGGATCTGACTTCGGCGCCTCGCTACCAGCTGGCTGACGAGCCGCCCATTCGAGGGCGAACGAGAATCCCCGCCAGCACGCTCAGCCAGGCAGCACATCCGACCGGATCCGCAGTTCGCCGAGCAGGCTCGGGGCGATGTTCATTCGCATCTGAATGAGGCCGCCCGGATCGCTCGCTGGCAGCCGCTGATGGCAATAACGTCCTTGGGAATCACAGCTAGGTCGCGCTCCCGAGGGCGGTCCTGACGTTCGCGGCCATCTCGAGGTCCTCCCGGGCCTCGATCACGAGGATGCGCGCAGGGCTGCCGGTGGTGCTGATGGCCCGATCGCCGTCGCCGGTCGCGTTTGCCGCCGGATCCACCTCCAGGCCGAGGAAGCCGAGGCCCTCGACGGTGCCGGCGCGGATCTCGGCCGAGTGCTCCCCCACCCCGGCGGTGAAGGCGAGGACGTCCAGCCCCCCGATCGCGGCGGCCATCGCGGCGATCCGGGCACGCAGTCGATGCAGGTAGACGTCTCGGGCGAGCTGGGCGGCCGTGTCGCCGGCGGCGGCACCGGCAAGGATTTCGCGCATGTCGTCACTCCCACCCAGCCCCTTGAGGCCGGCGTCGTGCTCCATCCCGTCGGCGATCTCGTCGACCGAGAGGCCGCCGTGCTGCTGGAGCCAGAGGACGAGCCCAGGATCGACGTCACCTGACCGCGTCGCCATCACGAGCCCCTCGAGCGGCGTGAAGCCCATGGTCGTATCAATCGATCGCCCATCGAGGATCGCCGCCAGCGAGGCGCCCGCGCCGAGATGGCAGCTCACGATGCGCAAGCCCTTCGGCGACCGCGCCACGAGCTCGGCGGCGCGGCGCGCGATGTACGCGTGCGACAGGCCGTGGAAGCCATAGCGGTGCAATGGCCAGCGCTCGCGCCAGGCGCGCGGCAGCGCGTAGGTCGTCGAAGCCGCGGGGCGTCCGGTGTGGAACGAGGTGTCGAAGCAGGCGACGTACGGGACGTCCGGCAGGATCTTGCGCACCACCCGAAGCGCGGCGATCGAGCGCGGCTGGTGCAGCGGCGCGAGCTCCGAGAGGGCCTCCAGTCGCACGATCACAGCGTCGTCGATGCGGACCGGCGCGGTGAACTCGACCCCGCCGTGAACGACCCGATGGCCGACCGCGTCGACCGCGCCAAGCGCCTCGATCGCCTGCCGAACGGCAGCGCCAGTTGCGACCTTCGCTCCGTGCTCCGAACCCATCGCGACCGCCGGCAGGTCGCTCGACGCGACCAGCTGGTCGTCCTCGTCGAGCACCCGCAGCTTCAGGCTGCTCGACCCCGAGTTGACGACGAGGATCCTCACCCGATCACCGGCCGTGGGGCCAGACCCAGTCCTTGACTTCGGGGATGTCGTCGCCGTATTCCCGTGTCCAGTTCCGGGCACGGAGGCGCGAATCGGCCATCAGCTGGCGGACGTGGCCGGCACGATCGGACAGCTCCGGCACGCGATCGATGACGTCCATCACCAGGTGGTATCGGTCGAGGTCGTTGAGCATGACCATGTCGAAGGGCGTGGTGGTCGTGCCCTCCTCCTTGTAGCCGCGCACGTGCAGGTTCGCGTGATTCGTGCGGCGATAAGTGAGGCGGTGGATGAGCCACGGGTAGCCGTGGTACGCGAAGATCACCGGCCGGTCCGTCGTGAACAGCGAATCGAACTCCGGGTTGGTCATGCCGTGCGGGTGCTCGTCATCGGTCTGCAGGCGCATCAGGTCGACGACGTTGACGACGCGGACCTTGAGGTCCGGCAGGTGTGTCCGGAGCAGGGACGCGGCGGCGAGCGTCTCGAGCGTCGGGATGTCGCCGCAGCAGGCCAGCACCACGTCGGGCTCGCCGCCGGCGTCGTTCGAGGCCCACTCCCAGATCCCCGCGCCGCGTGCGCAGTGGACCACGGCCTCGTCCATGGACAGGTAGTTCAGTGACGGCTGCTTGCCCGCGACGATCACGTTCACCAGATTCCGGCCGCGCAGGCAGTGATCCATGACGCTCAGCAGCGTGTTCGCGTCCGGCGGCAGGTAGACGCGGATGACCTCTGCTTTCTTGTTGACGACGTGGTCGATGAAGCCCGGGTCCTGGTGGCTGAAGCCGTTGTGGTCCTGGCGCCAGACGTGGGACGACAGCTGGTAGTTGAGCGCGGCGATCGGCCCGCGCCATTCCAGCTCGCGGGTGACCTTGAGCCATTTCGCGTGCTGGTTGAGCATTGCGTCGACGATATGGATGAACGCCTCGTAGCAGTCGAACAGGCCGTGCCGGCCCGTCAGGAGGTAGCCCTCCAGCCAGCCCTGGCAGAGGTGCTCGGAAAGGACTTCCATCACCTGCCCATGGCGCCCGAGGTGCTCGTCCACCGGCAGGATCTCCGCCTGCCAGACCTTGTCGGTGGCCTCGTACACCGCCGACAGGCGGTTCGATTCCGTCTCGTCCGGACCGAAGATCCGGAAGTTGTCGGGGTTCGAGCGGATGACATCGCGCAGGAAGCCGCCCGTGACCCGGGTTGCCTCGCTGCTCGCGGTGCCCGGCGCGTCCACCTTGACGCCGTAGGTGCGGAAGTCGGGCAGCTTGAGGTCTCGGAGCACGAGGCCGCCGTTCGCGACGGGGTTCGCGCTCATTCGACGTGCGCCCTTCGGCGGGAGCGCCGCAAGCTCCGGAACGAGGGCCCCGGACGCGTCGAACAGCTCGTCGGGGCGGTACGACCGGAGCCATGCCTCGAGCACGGCGAGGTGCTCCGCATTCTTGCGCGTGTCGGCGACGGGCACCTGGTGCGACCGCCAGGTCCCCTCGACCTGGACGCCGTCAACGATCGCCGGACCGGTCCAGCCCTTGGGTGTCTTCAGGACGATCATCGGCCAGCGGGGCCGGTCGGCGAGCGTGGCGCCCGGCGTGCGCGCAACCGCCTGGATCTCCGCGATCTCGTCAAGGACGCGGTCGAGGGTCGTGGCGAGCTTGCGATGGACCTTCGCCGGGTCGTCACCGGATACGACATGGACCTTGTGGCCGTAGCCCTCCAGGAGCTGGATGAGCTCGCGCTCGGGAATGCGGGCCAGCAGCGTCGGGTTGGCGATCTTGTAGCCGTTCAGGTGCAGGACCGGCAGCACCGCGCCGTCACGCACCGGGTCGAGGAACTTGTTGGAGTGCCAGCTCGTGGCCAGCGGGCCGGTCTCCGCCTCGCCGTCGCCGATGACGCAGGCGACGACCAGGTTGGGGTTGTCGAACGCCGCCCCGTAGGCATGCATGAGCGAGTAGCCGAGCTCGCCTCCCTCGTGGATGGAGCCGGGGCGCTCCGGTGAATCGTGGCTCGGGATGCCGCCCGGGAAGCTGAACTGCCGAAACAGGCGACGGATCCCGTCGAGGTCGCGGGTGATCCCCGGGTACACGTCGGTGTACGTCCCCTCGAGATAGGCATTGGCGACGAGGCCCGGCCCCCCGTGGCCCGGTCCGGTGATGTACAGCATGTCGAGGTCGCGCTGGACGATGCATCGGTTCAGGTGCGCGTACAGGAGGTTCAGGCCGGGCGTGGTGCCCCAGTGGCCCAGGAGCCGCGCCTTGACGTGCTCCGCCGCGAGCGGCTCACGAAGCAGGGGGTTGTCGAACAGGTAGATCTGGCCGACGGACAGGAAGTTGGCCGCCCGCCACCAGGCGTCGATCCTGCGAAGGTCGGCCTCGCCCGCCGACCGGCGCGTCTGTGTATCCATGCCGCGCATTGTCGCGCGCGGCGGCCTCGACGGGCTAGCTAGCGGAGCCCGGCGAGCTCCTGGAGGCCGCGCCAGTTCGCCAATCGATCCTCGCGCGTGGCCAGGATCTCGGGACTCGTGCCGCCGTCAGCGCCGAAGTGCCCCCCGAACCGGCCCTCGCTGCGCGCGAAGTCGAGGAAGTCCACGGGCGTGCCGTCCGGGGCCGCCGACCAGTCCTCGCGCAGGGCTGGGTTCCCCTGGAGGGAGAGACGCTCGGCGAAGGACTCGCCGCGGCGCGGGTCGTAGCTCATGAGGGGGAACGCCCGCGACTCCACGGCGAGCTTCGCCTGGCGCGTGGCCGCGTCGTCGGCAATGCCGTGCTCAGGCATGCACGCCGAGTAGGCGATCACGACCGCCGGCCCCGGGTAGCTGTTCGCGTCGAGGATCGCACGGTAGAAGTGGTTCAGGTGCGCCGGCGTGGTCTGGGCCACGAACACCTCGCCATGCGCCATCAGGATCCGGGCAAGCTCCTTGCGCCGCTCGGTGCGCCCGTGCAGCTCCTTGCCGAACGCCGACATCTTCGTGACCTGCCCGCCGAAGGTCGCCGTCGATGCCTGGCCGCCGGTATTCGAGTAGACCTGCGTGTCCAGGACGAGGACCTTGATGTCCGCGCCCGACGCGACCATGCGCGACAGCGACTGGAACCCGATGTCGTACATTGCGCCGTCGCCGCCGATGACCCACAGGCGCCGATCCTCGTGGCCGGCCGCGTCCCATCGGGCGCGCACGCCGAGCGCGACTGCCGGCGCATTCTCGAACAGCGAGTTGGTCCAGGGCACTCGATACGGGTTGAAGGGATACGTGCTGCCAAACACCGTGTTGCAGCCGGTCGCGGCCACGATGCCCATCGAGTCGGGGCCGTGGACCTGGCGCGTGCCCGCGAGCAGCATGCGCACCGCGGTCGCCTCCCCGCAGCCGGCGCACGATCCCGCGCCGCCCACGTAGCCGATCGCGTCCTCGCCGAGCATCAGGTCGGCGAGCGCCTTGTCGTTGCGGTACTCCTTCGGCGAGACGGGCAGCGTGCGGAAGAAGGCCATGTCCCTGCGGAAGCGATCCAGGGTTGATTCGGGCGCCGCCTCGGCGCGGGGCGCCTCCTCGGCGACCTTGTCGAGCATGAACAGCGCGTCGTGGCCGAGCGCCGCGCACACCTCCACGCACTCGCCGCAGCCCTTGCAGTGGCCCGGGTCTACGAAGATCCCGAACGCGCCGCGGTCCAGGCCGCGCTTCGCGGGCACGTCGCCGTACTTCTGCGTGTCCGCGAAGTGGGAGCGGGCGGTGTTCGCTGCGAGCTCCGGCTGCACGGCGGTCGATGCGAACGCGGTGATGCGGCCTTCCAGCTGCGGTGCCGGCACGACCGTGCCCAGGATCGCGGTGTCCGGGCACGCGTTCACGCACGCCATGCAGCCGACGCACCGCTCGGCGATGAGCTCCGGGATGCGCGGGGCGAGGTGGCTGAAGTCGCGGACGGCGGCCGTGCCCGGCGGGATCACGCTCCGCGCCAATCCTGCGTCCGCGGGCAGCTCGCGATCCGCGATGCCGCGCCGATACGCCGGCACCACCGTGCGCCCGAACTCCTCGACGTAGGCGTCCATGTCCAGGAGCGGCGGAGCCACGGCCCGCAGCCGCTCCTCGTGGAGCTCCTTGAGCTCGCCGGCGTCCTTGATCAGCTGGTCGGTCATCGCGCAGCCGCCTCGTCAGCCAGGGCGTGGATGAGATCGGTCATCGAGAGCACGCCGATCGGCGTCGTCTCGTCGCCGTCCTCCACCACCACCAGCCGGTGGATCTGGTGCTGCTCCATCTTGCGGGCCGCGACGATCATCGGTGTCGATCGGTGGATCGTGATCGCGGGGCTGGTCATCAGGTGCCGGACCGCGAGGCCGGGCCAGTTCACCCACAGGTATTCGGTGGCGCGCACCCGGTTCAGGTCCGTCTGCGAGAGGACGCCGACGAGCGCGCCGTTGTGGTCGACCACGGGCAACCCGTGGACATGATGGTGATCCATGAGCGCGACCGCGTCGGTGAGCGACGCGTCGGCGCGGATGAGGATCGGGTTCGTCGCCATGTGGTCGGCCACGGTGTTCATGCGGGTACTCCAATGGCAGCGTGGGTGCCGATCTCGGCGGTGACGTCGATGAGGCCGTCCCATGCCTCCGCGATGACTTCGAGGTTTGCCTTGATCACGCTCGCGCCTCGCTTGCCGAAGAACCGGCGCAGCTGCGTGCCGACGGCCTCGAGCAGTCGCTCGCGGTCGTAGCCAGCGCGCGCGGCAAATGGCGCGACCCGCAGGAACACGCCGACGAGCGCCACGCCCTGCATCCTGATCTCGAGCTCCGGACTCGGCGCGTGCCGGCGCGCGAGCGCCGCGGTGTCGAGCGCGGTGACGCGGATCCGGCGCGCGAGGAGCTCCGCGCGCGAGGCAGCGGGGATCGATGCCCAGATCGCTTCGGCTGACCGGAGCGGCGACTGGATGAACAGGTCGCCGCCGTCCACGAGGCCGGAGAGCGGGTCGCCGAGCCCGAACGCGGAGACGTCGTGGAGCGGGACGAAGTCCACCATGTCCAGCTCCGCGTGGACGCGGATCGGGCTATCGGCGATGGTCAGGTAGTAGGTGGTCGGCAGGCCCTTCTTCTCCGAGCCGTAGCGCGGGTACGCCTGCACCTGCTTGTCGAACAGCTCGCCAACGAGAGTGGCGACGAGCTTGTTCGTCGTCACGCTACCGAACCCGCCGATCGAGTGGCCGCGCAGGGAGTAGGCGCCGGGCGGTCGGATGTCGATTGGCGTCGCCGTGAGCGCCAGTGGGTGGCGGATCCCCAGCACGCGGACGCCATCGGGGCGATCCTCGCGATCGGCCAGGTCATCGAAGACGGCGATGAGGTCGCCGGCGCCCACGTCGCGTGAGCCGAGGCCCGCCGCGTATGACCGAACGCGCGGGACCATCACGCCCTCCGCCGCCGCGGGGTAGAGCGCCGAGCGGATCTCGCGGGTCAGTGGATTGGTCGCCGCCAGCGGCTCGTCCGTCCGCTCCACGACGCCGACGGCGCGGGCCTCGCCGATCGCCGCCACCAGCTCCCGGCTCGGGAATGGCCGGAACGCGGTCAGCGCGATGCAGCCCACCGCGCGGCCCTGCACCCGAAGGTGATCCACGACCGCGATGGCGGTGTCCGCGATCGTCCCCATGGCGACGAGGATCTCGCTCGCACCCTCGGTCCGGTAGGTCGCGACGGGCTCGACAGCCCGACCGGTGAGCGCCGTCCACTCGCCCATCGCCTCCGCGAGCACGGCCGGGATGCGATCCGTGTAGGCGCGCTGGCCGATGCGGCCCTTCATGTAGCTGTCCTGGTTCTGGACCACGCCGGTCATGAGCGCCTCGGCCGGGTCGAACAGGTCGCGGATGTGGTCCCGCGGGTCGCCGACGAACTCGCGCAGCAGCTCGTCTTCGGGCAGCCGGGCATTCTCCAGCGTGTGCGTGGTGAGGAAGCCGTCCTGGGCGACGATGAACGGCGTCTCGGTCGCCTCGGCAACGCGCCGTGCGATGGCCGCCAGATCGGCGGCCTCCTGCGCGTTCCGCGCGAAGAGGATCCCCCAGCCGCAGTCGGCGATCGCCATCACGTCGTCGTGGCCCGCGTGGATGTTCAGCGCCTGGCTCGTCAGCGCTCGCGCCCCGACATGGAACACGACCGGCAGGCGCTTGCCGGCGATCACGTACAGGACCTCCTTCATCAGGACGAGGCCCTGGCCCGCGGTGAAGTTCGTGACCCGCCCGCCGGCGAGCGCGGCGCCCTCGGCCGCCGAGGCCGACGAGTGCTCGGACTCGGGCTCGATGAACCGCAGCGGCGTCCCCCACAGGTCTGTCCGACCGTCCGCCACCGCAGCCTGGTAGATGGCGGCCATCGTCGTGGAGGGCGTGATCGGGTAGACGCACGCAACTTCGGAGAGGCGCGACTCGACGTGCGCGACCGCCTCCGAGCCGTCCACGATCGCTGGGATCCCGGGGTATTTGGTCACGGGGCACTCCCTGCTTCCGCGGTGATGGGCTGCGACAGCTCCTGGATCGCCTGCTCGACGGCCAGCTCGAAGGCGTGCATCCCGTCGCGCAACGCGCGGGAGCGGGTCTCGCCGAAGCCGAACCACTTCCCGCCGATCCCGACGAGCTGGCCGCGCGGCAGCTGGCCGCGGATGGCCTCCGTGATGCCGAGGACCTGCGAGATCGGCAGGGCGTGCGACGAGCGGGGGGCGACATCCTCCATGCGCGTCAGCTCGTCGAGCGGAATCCGGACGACGGAGCCAGGCTCCACCCCGACGACGGTGTCGAGGATGAGGCAGGCCTCGTTGTCGGCGACGTCGATCAGGTCGGCGGCATCGAGCTGCTCGCAGCGGCGGACCTCCACCCGCTGGCGGAGCGCCGGTCCGAGCCGCGGCAGCACGTGGGCGACGGCGCATAGTGCCGCGCCATCGTCGCCGCGGTCCGCGGAACCGCAGACGAGCACGCGGATCGTCGGCGCGGCGAGGGTCATGACGTCTGCTCCCGGCGGACGGAAAGGTCCAGGAAGTGGGTCGCACAGGAGATGCACGGGTCGTAGGAGCGGATGAGCTGCTCGAGCGAGTGCGTGGCCACGTCCATCGGCTGGTCGAGGACGCGGGGCGCGAATGCCGCGATGTCTGCCTCGATGGCGGCCTGGTTCTGGGACGTCGGGGGAACGATCGTGGCCGCCGCGATCTTGCCGTCCTCGCCGACTTCATAGCGATGGAAGAGCAGGCCGCGGGGCGCCTCGGTGGCCCAGGCGGCCGTGCCGGGCCGCGCTTCCCAGGCGACCTTCGGCTGCTCGGGCGGCGTGTAGCCGTCGATGATGTCGAGCGCGTCGGCGGTGGCGTGGACGAGCTCGATCGCCCGGGCGACGATGCTCCGATACGGGTTGCGGAGACTGGACTCCAGCGCGCCGCTTGCGTCCAGGGCCTCGCGCGCGAGCGGATGGAGCTGGACGTGGTCCAGCTGGATGCGCGCCGCCGGCCCGAGCAGGTACGGCATGCCGTCGCTGCCGCGCGCCTGGAGCGCATTGGACCACGGGACCTGGACCTCGTGGAACGCCTCGCCCCACGCCTGGGGCGCAAGCTGGAGGCCGTCGTTCGAGATGATCCGACCATCGTTCATGGGGTATTCGTTCGGGTTGTGCAGCGCGACGAGGCGCGGCTCGCGCTCGAACTCCGGGGCCTTGAGGCTCAGCGCCACGTCGACGGTCGCGCGCGCCAGGCGCAGGCCCTCCTCCAACGCCGGCCGGATGGCCAGCAATTGGGCCCGCTTCGGCGCGCGCGTCCAGCCGCCCACTCGGACGCTGACCGGGTGGATCGCCCGGCCCCCGAGCAGTGCCAGAAGGTTGTTGCCGATCTGCTTCAGCCGAAGCCCGTCGGCGACGAGCTGCCGGTGATCCCTGGCCAGCTCCACGGCGCTCGGATAGCCCAGGAAGTCCGGGGCGTGGAGCAGGTAGATGTGGAGCGCGTGGCTCTCGATCCATTCGGCGCAGTACATGAGCCTTCGTAGCGCACGCGTCGACGGCTCGACCTCCACCCCGAACAGGTCCTCGAACGCGTGCACGGCGCTCATCTGGTACGCCACCGGGCAGATGCCGCAGATGCGCGAGACGATGTCCAGCACCTCGTCCGGGGTCCGCCCGGCGACCAGCGCCTCGAAATAGCGCGGGGCCTCGAAGATCTGGAGCCGGGCCTCGGCGACCGCGCCGTCGCGGACGAGGAGGTGGAGGGAGCCCTCGCCCTCGACGCGGGTCAGGTTCTGGACCATGAACCGCAGGTCGCCGGAGCGCGGCGTGCCCGTGGGCGCGGCTACCCCGCCGAACCCACCGCCTTCGAGCTCATGCATCGGGAGCCTCCCGCACATCGCTCCCCCAGCGAGGCGGCGTGTGTGCGCTGTGTTCGGGGCCACGCGCCGTTGTTGGCCGGAGCGGGATCTGGGGGCGTCCCCCGAGACGATCCGTGACGGCGCGGAAGGGAGCCGCCGCGCCCGTGAAGCCGGCGAACAGGCGCCCGACATCTCCGGGCTCCATGCCGCCGAGCGCCGGTCCGCCGACAAACCAGTTGGCCAGGCCGTCGACGTTGGCACCTTCGCGCGGCCCGAAGCAGCCGTAGCACCCGCGGCCCATGCCCGGGCAGATCGCGCCGCAGCCGGTCTGCGTGACCGGGCCCAGGCAAGGCTCCCCGCGGGTGACGACGACGCACTCCCACCCTCGCCGCTTGCACTCGAGACACACGGCCTGGTCGGGCAGCTGTGGGCGCCGGCCCGTCGTGACGGCGGTCAGGAGCTCGATGAGTTGATGGGGATCGATGGGGCAGCCGCGGAGCTCCGCGTCGACGGTGACGTAGTTCGCGATCGGCGAGGCCACGGCGAGCGACTCGACGAATGCCGGCGCCGGATAGACGGCAGCGCGGAACGCCTCATGCTCGGCGGCGGTCCGCAGCGCCTGGATGCCCCCGGAGGTCGCGCACGCGCCTATGGTCACGAGGGTCTTCGTGGCTGCGCGGAGGCGGGTGATCTCGGCGACCTGTTCCGGGGCGGAGATGGAGCCCTCGACAAAGAGCACGTCGAACGGCCCGGACGAGCGGCGCGAGGTCGCCTCGGCGAACTCGACGAAGTCGAACCGGTCGGTCAAGGCGAGCAGCTCGTCCTCGAGGTCGAGGATCGTCAGCTGGCAGCCATCGCACGAGGCGAGCTTGATGACCCCGACGCGCGGCCGGCTGACCGTCGTCGCTCGCGCCTGCATCACAGGCCTTCCCTTCGGAGGTCGGGGCCGAGCTCGGCGACCGAGAAGACCGGACCGTCGCGGCAGACGAATCGCGAGCCAAGCTGGCAATGCCCGCACAGCCCCACGCCGCACTCCATGCGGCGCTCGAGGGTGAGCCAGGTGTGCTCCGGTGGAACGCCGAGGTCGCCGAGGACATCCACGACCGCGGTCATCATCCGTTCCGGCCCGCAGACGAAGGCGGTGACGTTCTGGCCGGTGGGCTTCGCGTTGCGGAAGATGTCGGTGATGATCCCGACGCGGCCGAGCCACTCCGGCCCGGCGCGGTCCACGGTCGCGCGGATGTCCAGACCGCCCGCCGCCAGCGCCTCCAGCTCCGCCACGAATAGCCGGTCCCTCGGCGTCCTGGCGCCGAGATACAGCCGGATCGAGGCAAAGCGGTCGCGCTCCAGGAGGACCTGGTCGAGAAGGCCGCGGAGCGGGGCAAGCCCGATGCCGCCGGCGACGATCGCGACGTCCCGACCGTACGCGTCCTCGATCGGCCATGGCCGTCCGAGTGGCCCTCGGAGCCCGAGCTCCGCGCCCGGCCGGAGGCGGGCCAGGAAGCTGGTCGCCGCACCCGCGGCGCGGATCGTGAGCTCCAGGCCGTCCGGGTTGATGCGCGAGATGGAGATCGGTGGGATGGCGAACGCGGGCACGGCGACCATGACGAACTGCCCGGGCCGGGCGGCGAGGAGCGCGGCATCGGTCGTGGTCAGCCGGAGCGTCGTGGTGTCGGCGGTCTCCGGAAGCA
>JANLSG010000039.1:0-10236 GCA_031362295.1 Chloroflexota bacterium | reverse complement strand
CCGCCGACTTCGCTGCCATCAGAAGTTGATGCTCCGGTCGTCGACGGCCAAGGCCGCCTCGCCGATGATCTCGCTGAAGGTCGGGTGCGGGTGCGTGGAGCCGCCGATCTCCCACGGCGTTGCATCGAGCGAGAACGCGAGCGTCGCCTCGGCGATGAGGTCCGTCGCGTGCGGCCCGATCACGTGGACGCCGAGCGTGTCGCCCGTCTCCGTGTTGCCGATGACCTTCGCGAAGCCCTCGTACTCGCCGCCGATGATCGCCTTGGCGATCGCCTGGAACGGGACCTTGCCGACCTTGTACGGCAGGCCCTGCTCCTTGCACTGCTCCTCTGTGAGCCCGACGGACGCGATCTCGGGCCGGCAGTAGGTTGCGCGCGGTTGCTGGACGTAGTCGATCGGGTGGACGTCCTTGTCGCCGGCGATCGTGTGCGCCGCCGTGATCCCCTCGTGGCCCGCGGTGTGGGCGAGCATCAGCCCGCCGACCACGTCGCCGATGGCGTACAGATGCGGCTCGCGCGTCCGCATGGACTTGAGGTCCACCTTCACGAACCCGCGATCGAGCTCGGCGCGCGTCGTCTCCAGGCCCACGTTTTCCGTGTTCGGTGCCCGGCCGGTCGCGACGAGCAACAGCTCGGCGGTGAGATTCGCCGCATCCTTGCCCTCGGGGCCAACGTCCATCGACACGCCGGTCTTCGTGACCTTGACCACCTTCGGATCGAACCGGGCGTTGGTCATGACCGTCATGCCGCGGCGCGTGAAGCTCCGCTCCAGCGCCTGGCTGACCTCGCGGTCCTCGAGGGGCACAAGGCCGGGCAGGTACTCCAGCAGCGTGACCTTGACGCCGAGGTCGTGATACATCGACGCGAACTCGACCCCGACCGCGCCCGCCCCCACGACGATGACGTCCTTCGGCAGCATGTTGCCGGTGAGGACGTCGTCCGAGGTCACGATCCGCTTGCCGTCCGGCTCGAGGCCAGGGAGCGACTTCACGCGGGAGCCGGTGGCGAGAATCACGTCGGTGCCCTGGAGCACGCGTTCGCCGCCCGGGTTGTCCGCATCGGGCGTCATCGCGACGCGCACCACCGTGGGGCCGTCGAGCTTGCCAGTGCCCTGGATCCAGGTGACCTTGTTCTTGTCGACGAGGCTTTTCAGCCCGGTCCACAGGCGCTTCACGACCTGGTCGCGCCGCTCCGCCATCCGCGCGTAGTCGAGGACGGGCTCACCGACGTCGATGCCGTATTCCTTGGCGTGCCGGACGCGATCCGCGAAGGCGGCCGATTCGAGCAGGGCCTTCGTCGGGATACAGCCGATGTGGAGGCACGTGCCGCCGATCTTCGCCCGATCCACGAGGGCGACTTTCAGTCCGAGCTGGGCTGCGCGGAATGCGGCGGTGTAGCCGCCAGTTCCGGCGCCGAGGACGACGAGATCGAAGTCGTTGGAGGAGCCGACGGCCATCGGCGTGATGGTACGGCGCTACCCGCCTGCCCGCACCGTACGCCCCTGCTTTCCGATCGGCCCTGCGCGCTCGCTCCCCTCCGGGTGCGCGAATGCGGTCGATCGGTATCGCTCCACGTAGGCCATCGCGTCGCGCTCCGCGAAGAACGCGGCGGCAGCCTCGGCTGCACGAGTGGCCTCTGGGAAGCGGACGCCGCCCAGGTGAGCGAACGCAAGCCGGAACCTCGCGAGCAATGTCTCGGCGCCAACTCGCTCCATGAGTTGCTGGGCAGTGGCGGCTGCGCTGCGGCCGTCATCCCAGCGGCGTTCCAGGAGCCCAAGGAGGCTCGCCGACATGGAATCGAACGCCTGGTGCAGCGGAACTTGCCCGGTGTTCAGGTCGTGCCACCGGCCGATGATCCGCGATACGCGGTCGGCGTTGCCATCCGCGACCGCCGCGAATAGCGCTGCCTGGAACCCGGTGTCCACCTCGGCAGACTTGTCCCAGGACGTTTCGGCGACCACGAACGCCTCGTCGTACCGGCCCTGCGCGACCAGAGCATCGGCCTTGCCGGCCAGGTTCCAGCTCGTCGCCTGCGCGCTCTCGACGATGGAGCGAGCCGCCAGCACGTCATCGAATGCTCGCGCGGCCGCCTCGGGATCGCCCCGGTAGGTGAGCCGTAGCGCCTCCTCGGCGTGCAGCCACTGCAGGTAGTAGCCCTCGCTGTCGGCGAGCTCGGCACGGCTGTCGTCGACAAAGGCGTCCCACATTCCGAGGCGGAACGCGGTGTCCAGCGACGAGGCAGCGCCGTGGAGAACCCATGTCTGGTGGCCATACCTGCGGGCCAGCTCATAGACCTCGCGCCCCAGCTCGAGCGCATCGCGGAGGTTGCTGTCCTGGAGCATCACCTTGAGGTTGTTGCGGGATCGGAGCGAGGCAAAGAGATTGCCCTGCATGTCGGCAATGACGGTGGCGCCGCGAAGCAGCGCCTCGGCTTCAACGACGCGACCCAGGCGTTGCAGCGCCGTTCCCTTTGTGATGATCGCCTCCAGCAGGACCTGTGGCGTTGCCACGGAGGGCTGAGCGAGCACCCGGTCGCACCACGCGACGGCATCGTCGTGGCCGGCCAGCATCATCGCGCGGGCCAGCTCGACCTGGGCGGACGCGACCTCAGGCGAAGGCGGGAGATCGGCCGCTGCGGCGAGGTCGCCCTCGAGCATCGCGATGGTTGTCTGGTCGCGATGCTCTGACAGCTGCGCGGCAGCCTCGGCGGCCGCCGTCCGCACGACCGCCAGCCGATCGCCGAGCTGCACGAACAATGATCGCGCTTCGCCCGCGTGGTCATAGGCGCGCTGGAACTGCGCTGCCTCCCCTGCCAGGGGGACTGCCCGCTCGTGCAGCGCGGCCTGCTCCGCCGCGTCGGCCGTGATCGTCAGCGCCTGCTCAACGTACGTCAGCGCGCCGACGAGATCGTGGAGCGCGGTCGCTCGGTCCGCGGCCGCGCGCAAGGCCACCCTCGCCTGAGCCGCGAGCGCATCGGCCTCGGGACCTGGTCGGGCAGCGCGATACGCCGCAAGGTAGTGCGTCGCGAGGACACCCGCGATCTCGTCGTCACCGAGTGCCTCGAAGTACCGCGCCGCGGCGACGTGCTTTGCCTGCCGGTCGCGCTTGGCGAGCGACTGGTAGGCGACCTCGCGAACCACGCCCTGGAGGAACCGGTACTGCCCGCGCTCGGGCGATCGCGGGTCGGCGTCCAGGATCAGCAGCTCGCGCCGCGTCAGGCCATCAACGAGCTCGCCGACTTCGGTTGACGTGCGCTGCGAGACACCGACCAGCGCCGCGAGGGAGAAGCTCACTCCCAGGACCGCGCAATCGGCCATGAGGCCGCGCTGGTCCTGGGGCAGGGCGTCGAGCCTCGCCGCGATGAGGGCGTGCAGGGTCTCGGGCACCGACAGCTCCGGGATGTCGCTGGTGACACGGTAGTGGCGGCCATCGGCGAGGAGCACGCCCCGATCGATGAGCATTCGCAGCAACTCCACCGCGTACAGCGGGACGCCCTCGGCGCGCTCCACGATTCGCCGGGCCGCGTTGCCGGGCAGGTCGGGCACCAGACCGTCAAGAAGGCGACGCATCTCGCGCTCGGGCAGGGGCTCGAGGTGGAGGAGGGTGGCACTCCGGATGTTCCGGCCCCACGTCGGCCGGCGGTCGAACAGCTCCACCCGTGTCTCGGCGAGCACCACGATCGGCGACGTGCGGGCCCATGTCAGCACGTGCTCCACGAAATCGAGCGTGCCCTGGTCGGCCCACTGGAGGTCCAGGAAGACCAGCACCACCGGCACCTGCGCCGCCATGCGCTCGAACATCGTCCGCCAGGCGGCAAAGAGCTCGTCGCGGGTCTCACTCGGCAACTCGTCCAGGCTCAGCAGGCCAAGGACCCGCGGCTCGATCCATCGGCGTTCCGTCTCGTCCGGCACGAACCGGGCGAGCATCGCGGCCACCTTCCCGCGCGCCTCGTCGGGGTCATCGGAGTCGCTGATCCCAGCCCGGCCGCGGAGCATCTCGGCGAGCGCCCAATAGCTGATCCCCTCTCCGTATGAAGGGGAGCGACCCTCCTGCCAGAAGACGTTCTCGACGACGCCGTCGAGGTACTTCTCCAGCTCCCACAGGAGTCGCGACTTGCCAATGCCAGCGAGGCCACTCAGGGTCACGAGCCGCGGCTTGCCCTCTCGCGCCGTGGTATGGAACAAGTCCTTCAGGAGCTGCAGCTCGTCGTCTCGGCCCACGAACGGCGGCTCGAGGATCACCGCCCGACCCTCGCCGCCACGCAGCGCCACCACGCTCACTGCCTGCCAGACGTGGACCGACGCCTCCTTCCCCTTGAGCTCGCGCTGGCCCGCGGCCTCGAACTCGATCGCTCGTGACGCCGCGCGGTACGTTGCCTCGCCGACGAGCACCGTGCCGGGGGCGGCCGCAGACTGGAGCCGCGCGGCCGTGTTCACCAGGTCGCCCGCAACCATGCCCTGCCCTTCGGCCCCGATCGTGACCGCTGCTTCTCCGGTCAGGACTCCCGCGCGGGCCTGGAGTTGCTGGTCGGCCGCAAGTTGCTGGTCGGCCCCGGCAAGTCGTGGCACGGCATTCACGAGCTCCATCGCGGACCGAACCGCCCGCTCGGCGTCGTCCTCGTGCGCCGTCGGCGCGCCCCAGACTGCCATCACGGCGTCCCCGATGAACTTCTCGATCGTGCCGCCGTGGCGCCCAATGATTTCCCGAGCCGTGTCGTAATAGCGGCTCAGCAGCTCACGTGTGTCCTCCGCGTCGCGATTCTCGGACGCCGTCGTGAAGCCCACGAGGTCCACGAACACGACGGAAACGAGCCGTAGCTCGGCGACCGGCGGCCCGGATGCCCCCGCGTTGGCGAGCCGCTCTCTTCGATCGCCGACGTCGGGCTCAACGGCGGCCCCCTGAACGGACGCTACCGCCAGCTGGGTGCCGCACTGCCCGCAGAACCGTGCATCGGCCGGATTGACCGTCGAGCAGACAGGGCACCCGACGGCGAGGCGATTGCCGCATTGGATGCAGAACTTCCGGCCCTCGTCGTTCGCCGTCCCGCAATTCGCACAGCCGATCACGCGTGGAGGATACGGCGGACTGGCAGACGAGGCTGAAGCTTCGTCGCCGCGGAGCTCGATCGTCAGGCTCATCGGAGGTTTCCCGCCGATGTATCCTCGGCAACGGTGCGTCCCTACCGGTCCGCCGCTCATGCCGCTCACGCCGCTCGCGCCGACCTTGTCGTGCGCTCGATGCGATGACCCTCGAATCGCTCCTGGCCCAGGCGGCGCTCGTCGTTCTCGGATATCTCGCCGGGTCGATCCCCGTGGGCGTGCTCGTGGCGCGGGCAAGCGGCGGCCCCGATCCTCGAACGATCGGCTCCGGCCGGACGGGCGGCACGAACGCGCTGCGCGCCCTGGGCCGCAAGTGGGCGGCGGTGGTGGTCGCGGGTGATCTCGCGAAGGGTGCGGTCCCGGTCCTCGTGGCGCGACTTGTCACGGGCGGCGACTCTGTGGCGGAGGTGCTGGTCGCGGCCGCGGCGGTAGCCGGCTCCGTGCGCTCGATCTTCCTGAACTTCTCTGGCGGCCGGGGCGTCGGCACGGGCGTCGGGACGATGCTCGTGATCCAACCTATCGCGGTCGTTCTCGCGGCGCCCGTGTTCATCCTCGTGATCATCGCGACGCGCTACGTTTCGCTTGGCTCCTTGCTCGGCTCCGCCGCGATGTTCCCGGCGATGCTCTTGATCTGGGCCGTCGCCTCGGGCTGGGTCGCGCCCGCCTACCTCGTCTGGGCGGCCGTGGGCCCCGTGCTGATCTGGCTCGCCCACGCCGACAACATCGACCGCCTCATCCACGGCACCGAGCGCAAGTTCGACCTGGGCCTCCTGGGCGGCCGCCGCCAGGGCGGCGCTTGACCCCTTCGGTCAGGCACGTGTCATCCTCGCGTCCGACCTCATGACCGATATCGGGGCCTCATTCAGCGAGTCCCGGTATGAGGCGTACACGGCGGCCTACGACCGAGAATTCGCCTCTGAGCCCGAATACTCAACCCCGCCGACCGTCTCGACATACCTTCGGATCGAACCAATCATCGACGAGTTCTGGCGTGATTGGCACGCGACGTCTCGTGCGGCCGGCGAGTGACATTCGCCGACGCTGACTGAGCGTGGTAACGAATGACTCGGTGGTCGATTTCGCGCGAAAGGAGCACTGAGATGCGACTGGCTGGCTTGGGCCACCTCGCCCGAGCGTTGGCGGCATCCGTCCTGGCCGGCTCGCTTGTGTACGGCTGCTCGGTCGCTCCGTCGCCGATCCCGTCGCAGGGCGACTGTGGGCCGCTGGCAGCTGACGATTGCGCGGCTGCTATGGAGGTCGCGAAGGCAAGGCTCGCGACTGGCGTCGTGCTGACCTCGATACGAGTCGCCGCCCCGACGCCTGGCCACACGTGCCCGCCTTCCGGCGGTTTGCCGGGCAGCCACGCTTGTGCGGTGATCGTGGTCATCTCCACCGGCGATGGCAACCTGGATGTTGGGCTGCTTCGGACCACATCGGGCGGGTGGGTTGACGGGGTGAACATCCGGTGAGCGGCGTGACATTGCCGAACGCTGACTGACATGGATTGCATGGCTTGTGACCTCATTCGGCATCCTGAGAACGTTCCCGGCGGACGCGTTGCCGCCATGGGCCGGTGGGTGGTCGAGCATTGCATCGGGCCGCTGGGCGTCGGCACCATGATCGTTAAGCCCATCCGGCACGTCGTCCACCTCGCCGACCTCGATGCGAATGAAGTTGCCGAGCTCGGGCCGGTACTTTCGCAGCTGGCTCGGGCCGTTTCGATCGCGGCGTCAGAGCGTGGGGAGCCGCCAGGTCAGGTCTACGCCTGCCTCTGGTCGCACGCCGATCGGCGCCCGGGGCACATTCACTTCGTCGTGCAGCCGGTCGGGCACGACCTCATGGAGCGTTTCGGCGCTCACGGGCCCGAACTGCAACTTCGGATGTTCCAAGCTAGCCAACCGATGGATCCATCGGCGATGGAAGCCGCAGCGGAACGCGTTCGCTTCCACCTTGCCGATGGCACCACCGCTTGACATTGGCGCCGCTCACTAAACGCCTGGGATGTCGCATCGGGTTACGTGATGTACGTTCATGCCAGTGGATATCGGTGATCACGTGCGCCTCGCGACGAGCGACTTTGAACAGGGCGAGCTCGAGTCAGCCCTGCTTCATGCGCTACAAGCGGGTGTCGGGACGCGCGACCGGATCGTCCGCACGATCGAGGACTACTTGTGGGTTATCGAACCGATGGTGTCGATGGGCGCAAACCTCGAGACGACCACATTCGACATGGTCCGACTCGCCAAGCGACCGAGTCGATTCTCCGAAATCGTCTACGAGGTCTTCCGAACTCGGCTTGCTCACGGCGAGCCTTTCCCCGAAGGCGTCGGCATCGAAGCGAGCGTCGCTCCTCATCATCGAAGTTGGCGGATCGCCGAAGGCGAGATCAATTTTCCGGACACGATCTGTCTGACCCGCATACCACGCATCACAATCAACTTCTGAGCACCACGTGACATTGCGCGACGCTGACTGATCTAGGACCTGGCAACCCATGAACGGCGCATGACGCGGGCCTAGTATCAACGTGGCTTGTCGGCAGCTCCCGAGCGGCTGTCAGGAGCGCACCTCTATCGAAAAGGAGTAACGCCATGACCAAGCCGACATACGTGCAGGAGTACGACGCGATCGTCGAGGTGCTCGGCAAGTACCTCGAGGGCAATGCGAAGGGCAGTGGCGCCGCGATGAAGCCGGCGTTCCATGAAAGGGCCACCATTTTCGGGCTCAACGGACAGGAAGTGTTCGGACCCGAGATCCAGAAGCTCTACGACCTGGTCGACACGCTCCCGCAGTCTCCCAACGCCCGGACCGCGATCGCCCGCATCGATATCGCGGGTACTGCGGCAAGCGCTCGGGTGGACAGCGACGACGTTGCCGGTGACTGCTTCACCGACTTCTTCAACCTGCTGAAGATCGACGACAAGTGGACCATCGTCAGCAAGATCTACTACGTGTACCCAAGGTCCTGATTTCGCCGGCGTACGGAGTCAGCCTTCGAGCGTCAGGGCGAGCTTGCCGGCCACCTCGCGGTTCTGTAGGCGCTGCATGGCCTCCTCGATCTCCTCCCACGGCATGACCCCTGCGAGTTGCGGATCGAGCTTGCCCTCGCCGACCAGCCTCGCGAGATATCGAAGGTCGGGACCGAAGGCTCCGGCGGCCCAGAACAGCTCGAACCCTTGAAGGCGAACGAGGGCATCGTTGAAGACGTCCCGAACGTCGAAGGTGGTCGGTTCGTTCGAGCTGTTGCCGAACATGACGAGCGTCCCGTCAGGGTCGACCATCGTGACGAGTCGACCGAGCGTCGCCCCACCCACCGACTCCAGGATCAAGTCGAACCGGCCACGGAGCTGCCCTATGTCTGCCACAACGTCGTCGGCACCCAGCTCACGAAGTCCCGCCGACCGGGCTGAACCCTCGCTGACGAGCGCCGTGACCTCCGCACCACCCAGATGCGCGAGCTGGATCGCGAATCGGCCAACCCCGCCGGAAGCGCCCGTGATGAGGATCCGGCGACCAAGGATCGCGGGCCCAAGCCTGAGCATCCGCAATGCGGCCAGGCCGGCGGTCGGAAGTGCCGCCCCTTGGGCGAAGGAAACGGCGTCCGGCAGCTCAGCGATCGAGTCAGGCGCCACCGCCACGCGCTCCGCCCAGGTCCCTCCTCTCCGGATACCGACGACTCTCGAACCGGCTTTCAGCCCCCCATCGATGTCGACGTTCAGATTGCCTGCGAAGTCCCAACCCGGGCGCCACCCGTCTGGCTTTCTCCGGAGCAGGCCCAGCTCGCCCCGGTTGACCGAGAACGCGCGCACGGCCACGGTTACCTCAGCGGTCGCCGTGACCGGCTCCGGAACATCGCGGAAGGCGATCCTGCTGGGAGCCGAGGAGTCCGCCACGAGTGCGCGCATCGGTCGGGCCCCCAATCGAGTCTCGCCCATACTCGGGCGATCCCATGTCCCCACAGTGTGAGTCATGGGCGACCATGGGCGCTCACCTGACACCAGGCGTCGCTGACTGAGGCGGGTTCGTTGATGCTTCGACTTGCTGGAGCGCTTCTTGCCGCGATCGCTGTTTCGGCGTGCGCGCGAGATCCAGCTGGGACCCTCTTTCGAACCACGGTCGAAGCTCCGGACGGGTCCTACGCGCAGGAGGTGGTCCTCGGTGACCAGACGGGCCTCGTGACCGGCATCGACCCATCCGCCTGGGACGGCGAGAGTGCGTTCGATCCACCGACGGTGGCGATCGACGAGCACGACCCCAGCACGCTCATCTTCCGGTGGGCCAACGGCGCTTGTGACCGCCCCGCGATCTCGTTCTCCAGTTCTGGCGACCGGTTCCGTCTCCATGTCGACCCACGCGCGAAATTCGGCGCCTGCATGGCGATCCTGCTCCGCCGATCCATCCGGATCCACCTCACCGAGCCGATCGCGCCCCACAGGATCGACATCTGCTGCCCGCCGTAGCTGTCCCGATGTCGAGGATTCTGGTGACCGGCATGTCGGGAACGGGCAAGTCGTCTGCGCTCGCCGAACTTGGCCGGCGGGGGTATCGAGTCGTCGACACCGACGACCCGGGCTGGCGCGACTACCACGAGGATGTTGCGTCGTCCGACGAGTTGCACCGCGGCGAGTGGCTCTGGGTCGAGGAACGGATGACCAGGCTCCTGGAGTCCGACGATGGCCGCTCGCTGTTCGTCCAGGGGTGCGTGAAGAACCAGTCGAAGCTCTACGACCGGTTCGACGCGGTCGTCCTGCTCAGCGCCCCTGCTGAAGTGATTCTCGACCGGGTCGCACGCAGGGCGACGAACGACTACGGCAAGAGTCCCCTGGAGCGAGCGATGATCCTGGATGACCTCGCGAACGTGGAGCCGTTGCTCAGGGCGGGCTGCACGCACGAGCTGGATGCGAGCCGACCGCTCGATGAAGTCGTCGCGGACCTTATCGCGATCGCGAGTGACGTCAGCAATCGCTGACGAGCGGCTGGGAATCGAACGACCCGGGTGGCTGACGCCTCGGGTCTCCAGTTTTACGACTCTGGTTCCGCGGATCTTTGCGCGATCCGCGTGCCGAGAGGAGTGCTGAGAGTTGTTGAGGTTCTGACTAGCCCCGCATCGTGCGGAAACAGTCGGAGCAGTAGACGGGC
>JANLSG010000027.1:0-9656 GCA_031362295.1 Chloroflexota bacterium | reverse complement strand
GGCCCTCCCGGACGAGCCGGTGCGCCTCGTCGCCCAGCGGCAGCCGATGCTGCGGCTTCAGCGTGCGGGTCTTGGCCTCGGTGTTGTGGGTCGTCCACTCGTGGAGCGAGACGATGCCCTTCCAGGGCTCGTCGACGAGCTGTTCCCCGAGCTCGATCGCCTTGGCCAGGACGACCTCCTCCTCGGCGGTCAGCAGGGCGACCTTGCCGATCTCCTTCAGGTACATCCGGACCGGGTCGTCGATCCCGATCATGTCGGCCGAGAGGGCCTCCAGCTCGGCCGGGGTGGGCTCCTCGAGCTCCTCCGGATCAAGCTTCGCGGGGGCGTCCACCGGCAGCTTCGAGGCTCGCGCCTCGGCGTCCTCGCCGACGACCTCGACGGTCGCGTCGTCGTCGTCGTCGCCGGCGGCGAGGGCGACATCGGGCTCGTCGTCGTCCTCGTCCTCGTCGTCATCGACGTCATCAAGGGCGGCGCGGGACGGGCGAAGGCCGGCGAGCTTGGCCTCTTCGAGGTCCGCCTTGCCCCGCCGCGGGCGGGTCAGGACGGCTTCGACGAGCTGCTGGTCGAGCGGATCGATTGGCATGGCGGTGCTACCTCCGAGTGGATGACGTGAGGAGATGGGTCTGGTCACGGCGGCGATGGAGCGACTTGCGCTGCTCGTTCATCGCCTGGCTCTCGCGCAGCAGCTGGTCGATCGACGCGCGATCGGTGCCCTGCTCGGCCTCGGCGAGTGCCGAGGAGATGTAGTCGGCGCGCTCGTCCAGCGAGCGCTCCTCGAGATCGATGGTCAGGCGTTCGACTTCGTAGGCGAGATCCGCGTCGGACAGCGTCCGCGGGTTCGGATCGCGCCGCGCGATCACGGCCTGCGCGAGTGACGCGGTCTCCGGGTCGAGCCCCTGGATGAGGGCAGTCAGGCTGAACGGCGGGTGCACGCCCTCGTCGTTGGGCTCGCGGGCGAGCACGACGGCCCGGAACAGCTCGCGGGCGACGGTGCTGGGGAGCTGGTCCGGCCCGATCGCATCGACGATGCGCAGCTGGAGCTCCGGCACGAGCAGGAGGAGGCGCAGGAACTCCGCCTCCTGCGGCAGCACGCCGCGGAGAATCTCGCTCACCGGTAGCGAATCCGCAGAGGTGATGACCGCGTCTGCGGTGAACCGGCCCTCGCGCGCCGCGGCGCCGCCGTCGGAGCCACCGCCGAACCCCGCGCCCTGGCCGTGGGATGAGCCTGCGAGCCCGGACGCGCCGCCCAGACGGTTCCCGCGCAGGACCTCCAGCAGCACGCGCTCCTCGACGCCCGACACGCGGTGGATGAGTTGCAGGTACGCGTCGCGCATGACCGGGTTCGGGACGGCGCGGATGGTGGGCATCAGCGCATCCACGAAGCGGGCCTTGCCACCGGGCGTCTTGAGGTCGTAGGTCTTCGCATAGGTGTCCACGAGGTACTCGACGATCGGCTGCGCGGTGCGCACCTCCTCGCGCCAGCGATCAGGCGTGTCGCGCAGGACCTCGTCCGGGTCCTTGCCGTCCGGCATCCGGACGACGCGAACCTCGTCGAGCTCGATGCCGCTCTCGGTGGCCGCGAGCTGGCCGATCAGCCCCTGGAGCGCCTGCACGCCGAACGTGCCGGCCTTCTGCCCCGCCGCATCGACGTCGTACGCAAGCGCGACCCGCTTCGCATAGCGCGTCAGGAGCGCGACCTGGCCCGGCGTGAGCGCGGTCCCGAGCGAGGCGACGACGTTGTCGAAGCCGGCCTGATGGGCCATCAGCGCGTCCGTGTAGCCCTCGACGATCACGGCCTGGCCGCCCTTGCGCATGGGCCCCTTGGCCTTGTCAATGAGGTACAGCGAGCGGCTCTTGTCGAATAGCGGCGTGCCGGGCGTGTTGAGGTACTTGGGACCGGTGTCGCGGCCACCCTCGCCTTCCTTGCCGAGGATCCGCCCACCCATGCCGGTAGCGGTCCCGTTCTGGTCCCGGATCGGGAACAGGACGCGACCACGGAACTTGTCGATGACGCCCACGCCGCGCTGCGGCGAGCGCGCCGGCGAGGCGAGACCTGCCTCGACCAGCTCGTCCGGCTTGATGCCCTTCTTCTCGACGAGCTTGCGGCTCATCGTGTCCCAGCCGTCGGGCGCCCAGCCGAGCTGGAACGTGGAAATCGTCTCGTCCGTGAAGCCGCGGCCCTTGAGGTAGTCCAGCGCCGGCTTGCCCATGGTCGTGGCGGTGAGGACCTGGTGGTAGAACGCGATCGCGGTCTCCATGACGTCGCGGAGCCGCGCGCGATGCGCGTCCTCGCGCTTGGTCCGCTCGTCGATCTCCACCCCCGCTTTCGCCGCGAGCGTTCGCAGCGCATCGGGGAAGGTCACGCCATCGCGCTGCATCACGAAGCTGAAGACGTCGCCGCCCAGGCCGCAGCCGAAGCACTTCCACGAATCCCGGCTCGGGGTGACCGTGAACGAGGGTGTCTTCTCACCGTGGAACGGGCAGATGCCCTTGAAAGTAGTGCCGGCCTTTCGCAGCTGCACGGTCTCGCCGACCACGTCGACGATGTTCAGCCTGCTCTTGACCTCTGCCGCTACGCCGCCAGCCGTCTCGTACGCCTCCAGATGTCCATCCGGACATGCCGATCGGCCTGTCAAGACTTGACAAGCCGTTGGTCGGCATTGTACCACCCCAGAAACGCCTCTTGACAAGGGGAGTTGTCAATACCCCGAGGGAGTATTTCTGGCCTGCGGCGGCCCGGCGTTCACGTGGCCGGTAGGAGTGTCCCGTGCTGCACGGCCTTGACCGCAGGCCGGTCGCCGTCGTCGATCGACTCCGTCAGCTCGAAATCGATCCGGACGATTCGGTTGCCCTCGCGCACGATCCTGCCCTTGAACGTGCCGTTGCGGACGTCGCGCGTCTGCACGCCCCCAGCAGTCTCGACCTTGACCAGCACGGTGTCGCCGAAGACTTCGACCGTGACGGAGGTGAGGATTTCGTTCTCGGTGCCGTCCTCGTCGTCGCTCGCCGTGTACGTGGCATCACCGACGTAGTCGTCGACCGTGATCCCCGACGGGCTCGCGCGCAGGTTCAGGTGCACGCTCACCTTCGTGTCCTCGGTCGCGCCGTTGTTCCACACCCGATGGGCCTGGATCGTGAGGAAGCCAGCGAGCAGCTGGGACGTTGGGTCTCGATCGATCGTCGCCTCAGCGCACAGCGGTGTCTGATACAGGCAGACCTGGATCATGAGCTGCATTGCCGTGGCGCTGGGCGCGAACGTGAAGTCGTGGGTGTACCGGCCCCCGGCGTCCGGCGTGGCGTAGACGGTGTCGGTCGCGGTCACGTTGACGGGCAGGATGTACAGCTCAAGCTGCGCATCGGTCCGCGTGGGCCCGCCATCCACCGAGAACCCGGCATGCACCTTCAGCGTTCCGGTATCGCCCGGCGCGATCGATTCCGGGAAGACCGTGCCGTCGACCGGGTCGAGCTTGACCTTGACGCATGCCTGCTCGAGGACCGAGGCCCTCGCGAGCAACGGGTCCCGCCCCGCCACCCCGAGCCTCTCGGCCATCTTCTGCCAGGACATTCGATCGTCCATCCGCGCCAGCAGCTCCTCGCCCGGCCGACCGGTGCACCCGGCGTTTGGGCGGGCTATGCCGTGGAGCGCCGCTTCGACCGCGAGGTCGTCGACCGTCGCACGGAGGTCGGGCGCCTCGGCGCCTGCGAGGATCAGGATCTTCATCACGTCCCCCCAGAGCAGGAACGCCCCTCGAAGTGATTGCTGGTTCGCGTGCCAGGGATCACCGGCCGACCAAGTGGCGATTGCCTTGAAGTCCGCGACCATCGGCTTGAAGGCCTGGTTGATCCACTTCTGGAGCGCGGTTCGGACCTTCTGCGCCCGGTTCGGCAGGCTCGAGTCGTCGATGACGGCCGCGATGGAGGCGAGGGCGTTGTCGATCGGACCCGAAGGCGGCTCCCATGACAGGGCGACCCCGAGGGCGGCCGCGTTCTGGCCCTGCTCCGTCGCCATCAACAGTGCGTACCCGGAAAAGTGGACGATGGGGAAGCTGATCCGCGAACCGTCGATCGAAACGGGATAGCGGAACGGCTCGTCGAGGTCGCCGCGGTACGCGAATGGGAGGACGCCGCCCTCCGGCAACACGGCGAGCGTGATCGTGAGCTCGGCGGGCAGCCGGAACGTGAGGCCCTCGGGCAGGAAGTGGACCCCGCCAGCAACCGCGGCCCCGGTCGGAAGGGTTTCGACGGCGGTGACAGGAACGGCCCGGATCTCGGTGTCGTCGGCGAGCGCCTCCGGGGGAATCGTCAGCACGTAGGCCGTGCCGTCTGCCCCGGTCGCCTCGACGCGACCGCCAGCCCAGCCGATCGTGGCCTTGGCGGCATGACCGGGATCCAGACCCACGCGGGCGAGCGTCGGGATTGCCGGATCGACCGTCGCCGCGGGAGTCGGGCTCGAACCGGCACCGCCGGACGCGCCTGGAGCGCCGGAACCCGCCGGCGCGGCGTTGCATGCCGCGATCAGCAATCCCATCACGAGCGTGGCGATCTTCGAGACCATCGTGCGCTGCCTCCAACCCCTGGCTGACCATGTGTTTGCAGTCATGCTTCGGATGCTGGGGGGTCCTCGTTCCCGCACCGTTCCCGCGACGGCTAGCATCCCAACCCGTGACCTCCGGATTCCGTCACGACATCCAGGGCCTCCGCGCTGTCGCCGTCCTCCTGGTCCTCGCGTTCCACCTGTGGCCGGACACGGTGACCGGCGGCTACGTGGGCGTGGACGTGTTCTTCGTGATCTCCGGCTTCCTGATCACCGCGCATCTGCTGCAGCACCCGCCCCGCCGCACCCGCGACCTCCTCGAGTTCTGGGGCCGGCGCATCAGAAGGCTCCTGCCGGCGGCGTTCCTGGTCCTCGCCGTGACCGCGATCGCGAGCCGGATCATCGCTCCCGAGACCCGCTGGGCCTCCAACGCCGTCGAGATCCTCGCCTCCGCGTTCTACGTCCAGAACTGGGTCCTCGCGATCAACTCGGTGGACTACCTCGCTGCCGCGGAGCCACCGACCCCGGTTCAGCACTACTGGTCGTTGTCGGTCGAGGAGCAGTTCTACCTCTTCTGGCCGATCCTGATCCTTGCGCTCTTCTGGTTCGCGAGCCGGACACGGCTGGGCCCGATGCTCCTGACCCGGCTGGCGATGCTCGCGGTCGTCGCCGGCTCGCTGTTCATCTCGATCACGGCGACCGCCACGGAGCCCGCGAGCGCCTACTTCATCACCCCGACACGGGTGTGGGAGCTGGCCGCGGGCGGGCTCGTCGCGACCCTCCCGCCACTGACCGCGTGGCGGCTCCCGCAGCGGATCGTGGACGGCGTCGCCTGGCTCGGGCTCGGGATGCTGCTGCTGGCCGGCGTCGTCTTCTCCATCGAGACGCCGTTCCCGGGCGACGCTGCGATCCTGCCGGTCCTCGGTGCCGCCCTCCTCATCCTCGCGGCCACCGACGGCCGGGCGTCACCCACGCGCATCCTCCGCATCCGGCCGATCCAGCACCTCGGCGATACGTCGTACTCGATCTACCTCTGGCACTGGCCGTTGATCGTGCTGTGGCCCTATGCGCTGGGCGAGATCACACCGCTCGCGTCGGTCGTGATCGTCGGCGCGACCATCGGGCTCGCGTCGTTCACCAAGGTCTTCGTCGAGGACGCCTACCGGTTCTCGCCGAAGTTCCAGCCGCTCGTCCCCACGTTCCGGTTCGCGGTCGTCGGCATGCTGGTGCTGTCGGTCCTCGGCGGGGGCCAGCTGTTCGAATCGCAGCTCCGGCTGAACTCCGCCCTCGCGGCCGCGGTTGACGATCCCCTCGAGCCGGCAGACGAGCCAACCGCGCCACCCGCGGCGGAGCCGACGCTCGCGCCGGGCGCGACCATCGATCCGGATGCGTCCGTCGCGCCGCAGCCAGACCCGACGGCGACGCCGGGTCCTACCTCGTGCGTCGGGGCCGCGGCGATCGTCCGAGGCTTCGACGCCTGCCCGCAGGACCCCGCCGGGAAGATGGTGCCCGCGCTCGTGGTCGCCGCGACCGACCTCTCGGACGCCTACCGGGACCGCTGCTGGAACTACGCGCCGTTCGGAACGCGGACCACGTGCAAGTACGGCACGGGTGACATCCGGGTCGCCCTCGTTGGCAACTCCCATGCGGGCATGTGGCTGCCCACCCTGCAGGTGCTCGCCAGGCAGCACGGCTGGACGATCACGACATTCCTCGCCTCGCAGTGCAACGCGACTGACGCGCACCTGGAGTTCTACTCGACGGTCAAGATGAACGGCTGCCTGGACTACGGCGCGTGGGCACTCGACCAGACGAGCGGCGGAGCGTTCGACCTCGTCGTGACCTCCGAGCGCCAGTCAACCGTGACCGACGGCGACTCGTGGACCACGACCTACGAGCCGGCCAAGGCCGGCTACTCCACGTACCTCCAACGCTGGAGCGCCGCGGGCGCCAACGTCCTGATCCTCCGCGACATCCCCCACCCCGGACACGCCGACGTGTCCGTGCCGGATTGCCTCGCGCTGCACAGGACCAATCAGCCGGCCTGTGCGGGCACGCCGGAAACGTGGCACTCCATGGACCCCCTCTACGACGCCGCCAGGACCCTCGGGCTGCCGGGGATCTCCGTCCTCGACCCGACGCCGTACTTCTGCACCGCGACCACGTGTCCCGCCGTCATCGGCACGATCGTCGCGTACTACGACGTCTCGCACATGACCGCCACGTACGCGAGGTCACTCGTGCCGTACGTCGAGGCCCAGATCCTCGCTGCGCTCAGCCTGGGCGAGGCGCCCTAGTCGGTTTCGATGCCGCGCCGCTCGAAGATAGATCGGACGGGTCTCCCGCGGGCGTCTTTGTGCTGTACCGCCGCGATGGCGCGCGCAGCGCTCCCCAGGAGGACCTCCGAATGATCCGGTCGATGTGTCTGCTCGCGGCGGTCGTCCTGACCGCGGGATGCGGTTCCGGCGGCGCGACCGCGCCGACGGCCGCACCGACACGGTCGGTCTCCCCGACGGCCGCATCGGCCATCGCAACGGCGGCGGCGACCGCGGCTGCAACGGACGTTGGCTCGACGCGGTTCACCTCGACGGCGTTCGACGTCGGCTTCTCGATCACGCTGCCGGCGGGTTGGAAGATCGGCGTCGAGGACGCGGGCATGTTCACCGCGTACCTGCTGACCTCCGGGGACGTCCCGGACGTCGGCGTCGATCTCCAGATGGTGCCGGCCGTGCACAAGGATCCCTGCGACCCCAACAGCGGCACGTTCCAGCAGGGCTTCTCCCCAGCCGACCTCGCGGCGTGGATGCTGGCCTTCAAGCCGTTGGCCGGTACCGCCGGGGCGCCCACGACGATCGGGGGCTCCCCGGCGCTCGTGATCGATGAGGCCTTCGCGGGGACGCCGTGCCCGAACCCGATCCTCTGGTCGACGCCCGGTGGCTGGGTCTACGAGCGGGAGCAGAAGCGTTACTTCATCTTCGAGGCTGCCGGCAGGCGATTCGTCGCGACGATCTTCAGCACCGACGAGCAGTTTGCCTCGCATGTCGACGTCGCGACAGCCGTCCTCGCTTCGATTGGCTTCCTCAAGTAGGAACTGACTATGCTCCGACCATGCTGGGGAACACGGCGCCGGCACCTGACAGCCGGTCGGACGGCAGCAAGCGCAGACCCCGGTTGCTCGCCGCCCTGCTGATCGTCGGGTTTGTCGGCTCCGGCGGCTACGTCATGACCGGGTTCCTGCCCTCGGCGGACATCCCGCCGGAAGGCGCCATCTGGTTCGGGACGAGCTTCGATCCGGACAGCTTCGAGGTCTACAAACGACTGACCTCCGTGGGACCCGAGGAGAACTTCGTCATGGTCGGTCGGCTGCCGCAACCGATGGCGGGATCGCGTCTCGTGCTCCGGGGCTATCTCGACGGTGCGCTGATCACGATTGCATGGCCCGAAAGCAGAGACGTGAGCGGCACCTGGGGGTTCAACCTGGGGCCGATGCGGACGCCCGGTGCCTGGCGCTACGAGATTGCCGAAGTCGGGGGAAGCGCGCTGGCATCCGGCCAGTTCATGGTCGGGCAATGACCCAGCATGCCGCCCTTCAGAGTCGCTGCTTGCGATGGACGCTCGGCGAAACGCCGGCAAGGGCACGGAACAGGCGCGAGAAGTACTTGGGGTCCGCGTAACCCACGCGTTCGGCGACGTCTTCGACCGTGAGCGCCTGGTCGGCGAGCAGCAGCTTCGCCTTGTCGATGCGGACGATGTTCCGGTAGTGCATCGGCGTGACCTGCATCTTCTTCTTGAACAGCCGGAACAGGTAGCTCGGGCTGACCGAGACCTGTCGCGCCAGCTCGTCGATGTCGAAGTCCCGGGCATAGTGCTCGTGGATGTAGCCGAGGCAGCGCTCCACGAGGGTGCTGGCGTCCCGTGGCGGCTCCGCGAAGTTCTGCCGGACCTGCAGGAAGATGGCCTGGAGGTAGCACGAGATCAGGTCAGGCGAGAACGGACGGTTGGCCGTGAACTCGTCGTACACCATCTGGAACACCGAGCGCAGGGTGCCGTGCTCGTCCATCAGCTTGATCGCGTGGTCGAACGACGCGGTTGGCCCGGTGTCCGCCCAGAGGCAGATGATCTCCTGTCGGTGGCGGAGGTCGAGGTGTTCGGCGTGCTCGAGGCCCGGCGGGTAGATCAGGACGTCGAACCCCAGGACGTCCACCGATTCATCGCCGGCGTCGACGTTCGCCCTGCCTTCGAGGAAGAAGATGAGCTCGAAGAACGGGTGGGCGTGCCTGTTGAAGTTCCAGATGCGACTCTTCTCGTCGAATCGCTCACAGAACTGCAGCGTGGCGTGGTCGATGTTGACCGCTGCGAGGTAGCTGCTGACCGCTTCTCGATCCATTGGCTCGATCGTGCTCCGGACTGGGCTCGGGAGGATCACCGTACCAAACTCCCGGCCCGATCCGGTCGACGTCAGCCCAGGACGACGCGCTCGCCGCTCTCCGCCGCCTGCCTGACCGCGAGCGCAACCTGGGCGGCCTGGAGCCCCTCGAGGCCTGTGACGGCGGGCCGGTCCGACTCGCCGACGACAGCCGCGGCGAGCCCCCCGACGCTGATCTCGTACAGGTCACGCCGGTCCGTGACCTCGATCTCCCGCTCGCCGGATGCGTCGCGGATCAGCACCGTCCCGATCGGGTCCTGGGTCATGACATCGGTCGCGAAGATGGCGCCGTCAGAACCCATGACCTGCAGGCCGGTTGGCGTGTACCGCACCGTGAAGGCGTCGTGCGTCTGGACAAGCGCTCCGTCGGCATAGCGCATGGTTGCCATGATCGCGTCCTCGGCGGCTGCCTCCCAGGGACCCTGCTGCGTGGCGAGGGCCACGACGTCGACCGGGAGCGCGCCCAGGAGGGGGTTGATCACCGACGCGTCGTGACAGGTGATGTCGACGGTGACCCCGGCGCCTGCCACGCTGCCGAGCCGCCAGCCCTGCAGCCGCTCCGGAAGCATGACCGCATGGAAGACACGAACGGCCAGGACGCGCCCCACGGCTCCGCCGGCGACCAGCTCGCGGACCTTGCGATGCGTGCCCGCGCCGGGGAGGTGGTGATTGACCGCGAGGATGGCGCCGCCGCGC
>JANLSG010000010.1:0-2746 GCA_031362295.1 Chloroflexota bacterium | reverse complement strand
TCGGCGAGCGCCCGGCCGACGACGGCCGTCCGTTCGTAGTCCTTCTCGCGATTGTCGGCCGCGGGGACCGCGCCCAGCTCGATTGCCATCGCCGGAATCATGTCACAACTTGCGCAATCTCGCAAGTCGCAGGACGAAGATACCGGGGCGCGCGGCCCAGCGCACCCGTATCCTCGGCTCGGTGACCACCTCGCACGACGTTGCGCTCTCGGAGATGGAGTCGGCGCGGGGCGTGATCGCGGGCAAGGTGCATCGGACGCCGATGCTCTCGAGCAGGACCGCGGGCGCGATCGTGGAGGTCGCGACCGGGTCGAAGCTCGGCGACGGCCGCGTGTACTTCAAGGCCGAGCACCTCCAGAAGACGGGCTCGTTCAAGCCACGCGGCATGGTCGCGAAGGTCGCGTCGCTCACTGACGCGGAGCGGGAGGCGGGGATCATCACGATCTCCGCCGGCAACGCGGCCCAGGGCTACGCGTACGCGGGCGCAGCCGTGGGCGTGCGAGTCACGGTCGTGATGCCGGCCGCGGCGAACCCACTGAAGGCCGCCGCGACCCGCGACTACGGGGCAGACGTCATCCTCGAGGGCGCGGACACCGGCGAGGCATTCGCGGCGATGGAGCGGATCCGTGCGGACCGCGGCCTGACGTTCTGCCACCCGTTCGACGACCCGGTGGTCATCGCCGGCCACGGCTCGGTGGGGCTGGAGATCCTCGAAGACCTGCCCGATGTCGATGTCGTCGTCGTCCCGATCGGTGGCGGGGGCCTCATCTCCGGCGTCGCCGGGGCGGTGCGCCAGTCGCGGAAGGGCGCTCGCGTCTACGGGGTGGAGCCGACCGGATCGAATGCGATGACCCTCGCGCTGGCGGCAGGCGCGCCGGTCACGATCGTGCCGAAGAGCGTCGCCGACGGCCTGAACGCCCCCTTCGCCGGCGCGTGGACGCTCGACATGGTTCGCCGCTACGTCGATGACGTGATCACGATCGACGAGGAGGTGATCCTCGCCGGCCTGCGCTTTTCCCTCGAACGGCTGAAGCAGGTTCTGGAGCCTGCGGGCGCCGCCGGTCTCGCGGCGTTGCTCACCGGGCGAATCCCGGTCCGCAAGGGCGAGCGCGTGTGCGTCGTGCTCTCGGGCGGCAACGTCGACGTCGGGCGGCTCGGCGAGTTCGTTGCCGCAGCCGCACCGATCCCATGACGGAGGATCCAGACCGCCCCGAGCCGGCACCGACCCCTTCAGAGCCGCTGAGCGGCCCCACCTACCTGCCGATGGCCGCGTACGCGATGGCGCCGCCCCCACCGCCCGCCCCAACGTGGACGAGGGCGTACGAGGTTCCGACCGCGCGCAAGGTGGTCGCCGCGGGCCTCCAGCTCGCCGTCGAGTCGAACGCCGCGATCCGGCGTGCGTCGATCTACGTTGGCCTGCTCGCGCTCGGCGCGTTCGGGCCGGCGGTGTTGCTCCTGCTCCTGGGCATCGCCCGCCTCCTGAACGACCCCGCGACGGCGGACGTCATGGCGAGCGACCCGACGCTCGTCCTCCTGGACCACCCCGAGATCGTCGAGCCGCTGCTGCTCATCTACGCGCTGCTCATCGCCGGGATCTTCCTGCTCGTCGCGATCTCGATCGACGCCCAGGCGATGGCGATCTCCATCCTCGGCGGGCGCGCCTCGGACAAGCCAGTTCGACTCTGGGAGTCCGTCGTCCGGGCTCGCCAGGTGTTCTGGCGCCTTCTCGGAACGGGCCTGCTCGTTGTAGTGATGTCGACGATCGCCAGGCTCGTCGTGACCCTGCCGTTCATCCGACTGGGCGACTCGAACACCGGGCTGACCTTCATCGGGTCGATGGTCGGGTCGCTCGTGGTCACGCCGTTTGCCTTCGTCTCCGCCGGCATCGTGCTCGGCGACGTGGGCGCGGTCGAGGCGCTGCGGCGGTCGATGGCGCTGTTCCGGGCACGGCCGCGGATCTCGCTCGTCGTCACGCTGTTCACGCTCGTCACCTCGGCGATCCAGACGTTCGCGATCAGCGCCGGGGCCGATGCGGCGGTTCGCGTCGGCGAGGTGATGCACCTGAGCCTCGATCAGGGTGCCGTGCCCCTGGTGATCACCACCGTGATCGTCCTCGCGTTCATCGTTGCCTTCGGCAGCCTCACGTTCACGATCGCCGCGATCGTGGCCGCGCCACAGGTGGCCGGCTTCCTCGGGCTCACCTACTACTCGGGTGGCCTCGACAAGGCAAGGTCCACCGACGACCGTCGTCCCCGCCGATTCCGATGGGTCAGCGTCCCGATGATCGTCGCGATGGTCTCGCTGGCGCTCGTCGCCGGTTTCGGGCTCCCAACGATCACGGGAGCGCGAATCCATCCCTCAAGCCCAATGCTCTCGATCGTTCGGGCCGCCGCATTTGAGCACGGCAGCACGGCGTTCGGATCAGGTGTGACCAACATGCGGGAGGACCCAACCCTCGACGTCATCGGTTCGCAGCGGGACTCCATCGACCTCGTCTCCGGCTCCTACGCCTACCTGCGGGAGGTTCCGGTGTGGCTCCTCCCGGATCTGTTCAACTGCTCAGCCCTGAACGTTGCCTGCGGCGATCCTTCCCGGGGCTCCGGCATGTTCGTGGACGGCGCCTACCACTTCCACCAGCGCATGAGCGGGCCGCCGGCTGTGGCGGACCCGGCCGAGGCGGGCGAGTGGGGACCGATGGTCGAGATCGAGGGCTCGTTCACGGCGTCCGGCGCCGGCAATCCGTTCA
>JANLSG010000221.1:0-15406 GCA_031362295.1 Chloroflexota bacterium | reverse complement strand
CCAGCTTTCGCTTCCGCTGGTCGTGGGTCGCGGTCGCGGGCCTGCTGATTCAGGTCGCGCTGTTCACGCCGACCGGCGACCGCATCGCGGGGAGCGCCGGCCCCGCGATCTACGTTGGGTCAACGGTCGCGGTCTTCCTGGCCGTGCTGGCCAACATCCGCCTGCCCGGCATTGCCATCGTCGCGCTCGGGTCCATCTCGAATCTCGCGGCGATCATCGCCAACGGAGGCTTCATGCCCGCGGACGCCGGAGCCCTGGCGGCCGCCGGTTTCACGGATGCCGGCTCGCACACGAACAGCGTGGTCCTTGAGCACCCGAACCTGCAGCCACTGACGGACATCTTCGCGGTGCCCGCGGGCATCCCGATGGCAAATGTCTTCAGCGTCGGCGACGTGCTGATCGCGGTCGGGATCGTCGTGATGATCGCGACCCTTATGCGCCGACCCGCCGCGATCCCGCCGGCGCCGCAGGCTGAGGCGACCGCCTAGCCCTCGGGCTGCCCCTCGGCCGGGATCCCCGCCTCGAGCTGCTCGCCGAGCTCCACCGTCCGTCGGAATGCGGCCCACACGGCCTCCGACAGCACCGTCCGCAGCCGGCCGGATTCGAGCTCGTGGAGCGCCGCGGCGCTGGTCCCGCCCGGCGACGTGACCATGTTCCGCAGCTGCGCCGGGTGCATGCCGGACTGCTTCGCAAAGAGCGTGCTGCCCTCCAGCGTCTCGATCACGAGGTCGTGGGCGATGTGGCGCGCGAAGCCGAGGTGGACGGCCGCGTCGATGAGCGCTTCCATCACCAGGAATACGTACGTCGGGCCCGTGCCCGACACCGCCGTGGCCATCGCGACAAGCTTCTCGTCGTCGACCTCGATCTGGGCGCCGAGCGCCCCGAGCAGCAATGCCGCCTGCTCGCGCTGCGCGGCGGAGGTCTCCGGCGTCGCGTACCAGACGGTCATCCCGCGCCCCAGCTGCGCCGGGGTGTTGGGCATGCTCCGAACGACCTCGCGGTGCCCGAGGTGGCCCATCAGCGCGCGCGTCGTGGCGCCGGCGAGGATGCTGATCACGAGCTGGCCCGGCTTGAGTCCACCTCGAATCTCGCGCCCGACGCGCGCCAGCATCTGCGGCTTGATCGCGAGGAGGACGACGTCGGCGCCGTCGACGGCAGCGGCATTGCCATCGATCGTCCGGATGCCGTGTGTCCGGGTCAGCGCCTCGCGTCGATCGGGACGGGGATGGCTGGCGACGATCTGCCCGGGCTCCACCAGCTGACCGCGGAGGAGGCCGGCGATGATCGCCTCGGCCATGACCCCGGAGCCGACGGTCGCGATCGTGCGTCCCGCGAGGGAGGACACGGGCGTCAGCGAGGTTTCGCGGCGTCCACCGCTGCGCGGGCCGCGTCGCGATCGGTGAACCAGGTCGCGTCGATCGTCGTGTAGTTCGCCCACTCGGCGGGCACCTGGTCCTCGGGGAAGATCGCGTTGACGGGGCACTCGGGCTCGCACGCGCCGCAGTCGATGCACTCGTTCGGATCGATGAACAGCTTCCGGTCGACGCCTTCCTCGTAGTGGATGCAGTCGACCGGGCAGACAGAGACGCAGGAGATATCCAGCACGTCGATGCATGGCTCGGCGATGACGTAGGCCATGACCCGAAGGACTCCTCTCGATTGCTGGACGCCCGCTTGGAGGCCGAAGGGTAGCACCGGTGCGATTTGCCTTGACACGGCATCGGCCGTGCCCGGACACTGCCGCGACCGAGGGGACCACACGAGGAGTCGCTTGGCCATCCTGACCAAAGAAGACCCCGCGAACGCCGATTCACGGGCCGCCCCTGCTGCCGTTCGTCTTGAGGGGCTCGTCAAGCGGTTCACGGGCGAGGCCGGCCAGCGCGTCGCACGCTCGACCGGAGCGACGGCGACCGAGGGCTCGGTGGCGGCCGTCGACGGTGTCGACCTGGAGATTGCCGACGGCGAGTTCTTCTCGATGCTCGGTCCGTCGGGCTCCGGCAAGACCACGACCCTGCGCATGATCGCGGGCTTCGAGCTGCCGACCGAGGGGCGCGTTTGGCTGCACGGCGTGGACGTGACCAACCGCCCGCCGTTCGAGCGCGACGTCAACACCGTCTTCCAGGACTACGCCCTGTTTCCGCACATGACGGTCGGAGACAACATCGCGTATGGGCTGACCGTGCGCAAGGTCGCCAAGGCCGAGCGGGAACGACGGGTCGGCGAGGCGCTGGCGATGGTCCGCCTCTCCGGCTACGAACGGCGCAAGCCGGGGCAGCTCTCGGGCGGGCAGCGGCAGCGCGTCGCGCTCGCGCGGGCACTCGTGAACCGGCCCCGCGTCCTGCTCCTCGACGAGCCGCTGGGTGCCCTGGATCTCAAGCTCCGCGAAGACATGCAGCTGGAGCTGAAGGCGATCCAGCGCGAAGTGAGGATCACGTTCATCTACGTGACCCACGACCAGGAGGAGGCGCTCACCATGAGCGATCGTCTGGCCGTCTTCAATCGCGGGCGAATCGAGCAGCTCGGGACCCCGGCGGACCTCTACGAGCGACCGGCGACCGCGTTTGTCGCGGGTTTCGTGGGCACCTCGAACCTGCTCCGGGGGGACGTGGCCAAGACACTCGTCGGCCAGGAGGGGCTGTTTACGGTGCGGCCGGAGAAGATCCGGATGGCGGAGCGAGGTGCGCCGGTTGCCGACGACGAGGTCGGCGCGGATGGCACCATCCGCAATGTCGTGTATCTCGGGCCGGACACGCGCTACATCGTGGCGCTGGACGCCGGCTCCGAGCTGGTGGTCACGCAGCAGAACCTGCACACATCGTCCATGGAGGTGCTGGCCGCACAGGGACAACCCGTGCGGCTGGTCTGGAAGCGACAGCACGTCCTCAGCGTCAAGGAATGACGCGCGGGCCGGGCTGAAGAGGAGGGAACATGTTCCAGCGGAAACTCATCGGCACCGTCGCCGTCGCGGCGATCATCGTGGGTGCGTGCTCGGGTGGGGGCAACCCCACTGCGGCACCGGCAACAGCCGGCCCGGCCACGGCGGCGCCCGCAACCGCGGCACCCGGTACTGCGGCCCCGGCGACCGAGGCGCCGCCTGCGGCGATCGGCCCCGGCGAGGGCGCGCTCAATCTCGTGATCTGGGATGGCTACGCGGAGCGCGGTGCCGTCGACAAGGCTTACGACTGGGTCACGCCGTTCGAAACGGCGACGGGCTGCATGGTCAAGTCGATCAACATGACCGACTCGAACAACGGCGTGTCCCTCATCCAGGGCGGCGAGTACGACGGCATCTCCGCGTCCGGTGACGCCACGACCCGCCTCATCCAGGGCGGCCTCGTCGCCCCGATCGACACCCGCATGCTGCCGAACTACGCGAACGTGTTCCCGGGCCTGAAGGACCTGCCGCACAACACCGTCGACGGCGTCAACTACGGCGTCCCGCACGGTCGCGGCCCGAACCTCCTCGGCTACAACAAGGAGGTCATCACGACCGCTCCCACGTCATGGGACGGGATCTGGGAAGGCGGCTCCACGTACAAGGGCAAGATCAGCATCTATGACTCGTCGATCTTCATCGCGGATGCGGCCGTGCACCTGATGAAGACCAAGCCTGACCTGGGGATCAAGGATCCGTACCAGCTCACCCAGGCCCAGTTCGATGCGGCTATCGCGCTCCTCCAGGGCCTCGTGGCCAACGAGCCCACATACTGGGGCTACGCCGCCGACCAGATCGCGTCGTACACGGCGAAGGACGTGGTCATCGGCACGACCTGGCAGTACCAGGTCAACCTGCTGGCCGGCCAGCCGATCGCAGCCGTCCTCCCGGACGAGGGCTCCACGGGCTGGTCCGACACCTGGATGCTGGCGAAGGCCGCCAAGCACCCGAACTGCATGCTCAAGTGGATGGACCACATGATGTCGGCTGAGGCGAACGCCCAGGCGACGATCTGGTTCGGCGAGGCGCCGACGAGCCCGCAGGCGTGCGCGGCCGCCGAGGTGATCTCTGCCGGCCATTGCGACCAGATGCACGCGACCGACGAGGCGTACTTCTCGAAGGTCCACTACTGGGCCACCCCGCAGACCGACTGCAAGGACACCGACGCGGCGACCACGTGCGTGAGCCAGGACGACTGGGTCAACGCGTGGACGACGCTCCGCGTCGGCTGAAACCGGACGAACTGTGGACGACAGGGGCTCCTCCAACGATCGGGGGGCCCCTGTTCGTCTCTCCATCCAACGACGCCTCGCCATCTGGTTGTTCCCGCACCGGCGGGTCCAGCTCGGGCTGCTGCTCGGGACCCCGCTCGGCTGGCTGGCGATCGCCTACCTGGGATCGCTGGCGATCCTGCTGCTCAGCGCGTTTTGGACCAAGGACACGTTCACGGGGAACGTCGAGCCGTTCACCTGGAGCCTCAAGGCGTTCCAGACGCTCTTCGCGGGCGAGGTCTACCGGACGGTCGCCATTCGGACCGTCGGTATGGCCGCGTTGGTCACGGTGACCTGCGCCGTGCTCGCCCTGCCGATCGCCTACTACATGGCCAGGATCGCCTCGCCCCGCAAGCGCAGCGCACTCCTGGTCGCGATCGCCGTCCCGCTCTGGGCGGCGTACCTCGTCAAGGTCTACGCCTGGCGGACAATCCTCCAGGGCAACGGACTGCTGGAGTGGGTGCTGACCCCGTTCGGCGTCGAGAGCCATGGCCTGAAGGACATCGCCAACGCCTGGCTGGTCCTCACCTACCTCTGGCTGCCGTACATGATCGTGCCCGTGTATGCCGGGCTCGAGCGCATCCCGGGATCCATGCTCGAGGCGTCGGCGGACCTCGGCGGGCGGGCTGGCACGACGTTCCGGCGGGTGATCCTGCCGCTCGTGTTTCCGTCACTGGTCGCGGGCTCGATCTTCACCTTCTCGCTCACCCTCGGCGACTACATCACGCCCGATCTCGTGGCCGATGCCAAGTTCATCGGGAACGTGATCTATGACAATTCGTCGCTGGGCAACCCGCCGCTTGCGGCCGCCTATTCGATGCTGCCGATCGCGATCATGACCATCTACCTGCTCGCGGCGCGCCGGCTCGGCGCGTTCCAGTCCCTGTAGGGCGGCGGCCATGGTCGAGTCGAAGCCGATCCGGATCCTGCTGCGGCTCGCGAGCGCGCTCGTCCTCCTGTTCCTGTTCCTACCGCTCGTGGTCGTGGTGATCTATGCCTTCAACGAGAGCCGCACGCAGGCGTGGCCGCCGACCGGCTTCACGCTCAAGTGGTTCGGCGAGGCAGCGAGCAATGGGGCGCTGCTCGAGGCGATCGTCAATTCCGTGATCGTCGGTGCATCGGCAACGGCCGTCGCGCTGGTCCTCGGGACACTGGCCGCCCTGGCCATCCACCGCTATCGCTTCTTCGGGCGCGAGACCGTGAGCTTCCTGCTGGTGCTGCCGATCGCGCTTCCGGGGGTGGTCACCGGGATCGCGTTGCAGCGGACCTTCAAGACGTTCGGGTTCGACCTGGGGCTCATGACGATCGTCATCGGCCATGCCACGTTCTGCATCGTCATCGTCTTCAACAACGTGATCGCGCGCCTGCGGCGGCTGCCGTCATCGCCCGAGGAAGCGTCAGGCGACCTGGGAGCCGACATGTGGACGACCTTCCGGCGCGTGACCGGACCGAGGCTTGGAACGGCGCTGCTTTCCGGGGCGTTGCTCGCCTTTGCGCTCTCGTTCGACGAGATCATCGTCACGAACTTCACCGCCGGCGCCGGGACCCAGACCATCCCGCTGTGGATCTTCGCGGCGATCCAGCGGCCAAGTGAGCTGCCAGTCGTGAACGTCGTCGCCTTCCTGCTCATCCTGGTCAGCGTGATCCCGGTCTGGCTTGCCCAGCGGATCAGCGGGGCGGAGACCGCGGGCGCGCGGTTGTAGGATCGATCGATGGCATCCGCCGTCGATCCCGTTGCCGCCCGCGCCGCGCTTCTCGACGAGCGCCGCCGGCTCCTCGACGAGCTGGGCGAGACGATCGACAACCCGGAGCCCATGACGTACGGCTCGCAGGCGGCGGCGGCCAGCCAGGTATTCGAGCAGCAGCGCGACCTCGCGCTCCGGGAGCGCTCGCGGGCGGAGCTCGTGCGCGTCGATGCCGCGCTGCGCGCGCTCGACGACGGCACGTATGGCACATGCATCAGCTGCGGCAACCCGATCGCGCCGGAGCGCCTGGAGGCCATTCCCTGGGTCTCCACGTGCATCGACTGCGCGCGGAAGGGCGCGCGATGACGACCGAGGCCGACACACCGCTCGTCACGATCGAGGCCATCGAGCGGGCCGCGGCCCGACTCGTGGGCGTGGCCATCAGGACGCCGTTGGTCCCGTTCGGGCGAGCGGGCTCGAGCGACGGAGCTGGGGCCGGCCCTCGAGTCCTGCTGAAGGCCGAATCGCTCCAGCCCATCGGCGCGTTCAAGATCCGCGGCGCCTACAACACCATCGCCTCGCTGACGCCCGAGGAGCGCGCCCGCGGCGTTGTCACGCATTCGTCGGGAAACCATGCCCAGGGCGTGGCCCGCGCGGCGAAATTGCTCGGCGTCCACGCGGTCATCGTGTTGCCGGTCAACGCCACGGCGATCAAGCGCCGGCGCGTCGAAGCCGACGGGGCGGAGATCATCGACTCCGGCCCTGCTGTCAGCGAGCGTGATGCGATCGCGCAGCGGCTCGTCCAGGAGCGTGGCCTCGTCCTCGTGCACCCGTTCGACGACGACCGCGTCATCGCCGGCCAGGGAACGCTGGGCCTCGAGATCGCCGAGGACGTGCCGGACCTCTCCGCGGTGCTCGTGCCGATCGGCGGGGGCGGCCTGTCGAGCGGTGTCGCTGCGGCCATCCGGGCGAGGCATCCCAACGCCCGAATCCTCGGCGTCGAGCCCGAGGTCGCCGCCGACGCGAGGGATTCACTGCGCGAGGGCCGCGTCGTGAGCTGGGATGCGGCGCTGACCGGGACCACCATTGCGGATGGCGTCCGGTCGCAGCAGATCGGACGACGCAACTTCGCACACCTCTCGCGGCTCCTCGACGACATCGTCGTCGTGTCCGAGGCGGAAATCGCCGCTGGGGTCCGACTGGTGGCAGAGGAGGCGCGGCTCGTCGTCGAGCCATCGGGAGCGCTCGCTCCCGCCGCAGCCCGCTTCCGGGCGCGCGAAGCGGGGATCGCGCACCTCGAGGGCACCGTCGTGGCCGTCGTCAGCGGCGGCAATGTCGACCCAGACGCATACCTGCGCCTGCTGGAGTCGCCGATCCCGGCGTCTGGCTAGGGCTGCCCGGCCCCCTCGCGCGACCGCGCGAGTTCGTCCGCCCGATCGTTGATCGCGGCCCGCTGCGCCTCGGCACGTCGCTCCGCCGCGGGCGCGTCGCGCTCCTCGTGGCGCATCCAAGCCGCCACGATCGCAAGGATCGCCCCGATGAACACGATGTCGCCCGCGAGCCACATCAGGCCGCCCGCGAGCTCCTGGTCCGCCAGCGCCGTGATCCCGTAGGGGCTGCCGAGGGTGGCGTAGTGCGGGTACAGCGGCGCGTCCGCGAACAGGATCGCCATGCCCAGGAACGAGTTGACGGGCAGCTGGAGCAGAACGTAGAGCGCCCGGACGGGATGCGGCAGCCGGCGGCGAGCCGGGTCCGCGGCGACCACCGGCCACCAGAACAGCAGCGACGAGGCGAGATAGGCAACGTGCTCCAGCTGGTGGACGCCGGGATCCTCCAGGGCGAGGTCGAACAGCGAGGTGAAGTGGCTGCCCCAGGCCACGACCGTGAACGTGAGCCACGCGACCACTGGATGGCCCAGCGCGGCGACCGCGTTCGAGTGCAGCACAGGCAGCAACCAGCGATTGCGGACGCCGGGCGAGGCGGCGCGCAGGAGCTGCGTGACCGGCGCGGACAGCACGAGCAACGGCGCGGCAACCAGCATGAGGATCAGGTGCTGGACCATGTGCACCGAGAACAGGGTGGTGTCGTAGCGCTCGATCCCGGAGAGCAGGGCCACGGCAATCGCGGTGAGCCCGCCGAAGAACGCCGCGGAGCGAAGAGGCGGCACCGGGTGTCCGGGGTGCACGCGCTGGATCCGACGGGCCAGCAGGAGCCAGGCGGCAGCGGATGCGACGAGCGAGCCGACGATCAACGGGTCAACATGCCAGCCGAACAGCAGCGACGCCAGGGTCGGCGGCTCGGCGGGGACCGCCCCGTGCGCGGCGACAAGCGAGGGCCACGCGGCGGCAGTTACCGTGGCGGCAGCGACGAGGGATGCGACGCGACGGGGCACCGCGCCATGTTGGCACGGCGCGCACGGGTGGCCTCGCGCTATGATGGCCGCCGGCTGGCCTTCAAGGGGTCGGCCGTTCGCGTTCCCGCCCGCCGTCCCTCGTCCCAGGGCTCCGGGTTACGGCCCCAAGACGCAGCCGAGGAGTCATGTCGACCAGCCCGAGGAAGCGCCCCGCCTCCGACGCGCTCGTCGCCGGTGGCGTTGTCGTCCTCCTGTTCGCGATCGTGGCGGTCGTCATGTGGATCAGCGGTTCGGCGCTGTACCCGCCGGCGGCGGTGACCACGCAGGCAAAGGAGATCAGCAAGCTCTACGACGTCGTGTTCGCGATCGCGGTCGCGGTCTTCGTCGCGGTGGAAGGGCTGATCGTTTGGAGCATCCTGCGCTACCGCCGGCGCCCGACCGACGTCGACCTGCCGCCACAGACCCATGGCAACAACATGGTCGAGGTCCTGTGGACCCTCATCCCGACCGTGATCGTCCTGTACCTGTTCGCGATCTCGTGGCAGACACTCAATACCGTCGACTACACGAGCGTCGCCAACGGCCAGAAGCCGGACATCCAGATCCGCGCCCTGGCGGGCCAGTTCCAGTGGCAGTTCGAGTACCTGGACGGCAACGGCAACCACATCGCGACCCAGACGCGCGCCGCCGGCGAGGGCGGTGGGATGGCTGTCCCGGTCGGCAAGAAGGTCTACGTGACCTTGCGCAGCGGCGACGTGATCCACGCCTGGTACGTGCCGCGCTTCCTGTTCAAGCGCGACGTCGTCCCGGGCCAGGAGAACCACTTCGAGTTCACCGTGGATCCCGCCGAGCTCATCGACGGCAAGCCCGCGACATTCCACGGGCAGTGCGCCGAGCTGTGCGGCACGGGCCACCGAGTGATGCTCTTCAGCGTCGTCGCGATGAGCCAGGCGGACTACGACGCATGGCTGGCGAAGCTGGTGGAGATCGAGAAGGCCACCCCGCCTCCGGCGCCGTCTGGCGCGCCGGTCCTGACCCTGGGTGCGAAGGGCATCGCCTATGACAAGAAGGACCTCCAGGCGCCAGCTGAGGCACCGTTCGTGATCGACTTCAAGAACGAGGATCCGGCCACGATCACCCACGACATCGACATCCATGGAGCGGACGGCACGACAGTGGTCGCGAACCAGGAACCGATCGCGGGCGGCACCTCCACCCAGTACACCTATGACCCGCTGCCGGCCGGCACCTACCAGTTCTTCTGTTCCGTGCATCCCGGCGTGCCCGGGATGACCGGCACCCTGACGGTCAACTGAGGAGCCAGCGAGCATGGCGACGCACGCCCTGAGCCCCGCGGTCCCCGCCTACCGGGGCGGCCTGTACGAGTGGCTCACGACGACCGATCACAAGAAGATCGGGATCATGTACCTGATCAACTCGTTTTTCTTCTTCCTGATCGGCGGCCTGTTCGCGCTGCTGGTCCGGACGGAGCTCGCGGCGCCCGGCATCCAGCTATTCACGAACGAGCACGTCTACAACGAGTCGTTCTCGATCCACGCCACGGTGATGATCTTCCTGTTCATCATCCCGGTCCTGGCCGGCCTCGGGAACTACGCCGTGCCGCTGATGATCGGCGCGCCGGACATGGCCTTCCCCCGCATCAACGCGCTGTCGTTCTGGATGCTGCCGCTCGGCGGCGTGCTGCTCCTCGCGGGCTTTCTGACGCCCGGTGGCGCGGCGGCGGCCGGCTGGACGAGCTATCCCCCGCTCTCGGAGCGCGGCGCGCTCGCGTCGCCCGGCCCAGGGCAGGACCTGTGGATTGTCTCGCTGATCCTGATCGGCACGAGCTCCATCCTCGGCGGCATCAACTTCCTCGTGACCATCTTCAAGATGCGCGCCCCGGGCATGACCCTGTTCCGGATGCCGATCATGGTCTGGACGATGCTCGTGACGAGCGTCCTCGTGGTCATGGCGACGCCGGTCATCACCAGCGCCCTGGTCATGCTCTTCATCGACCGCAACTACGGCGGCTCGTTCTTCCTGCCGGACAAGGGCGGCCAGGCCGTCCTGTACCAGAACGTCTTCTGGTTCTACTCCCACCCGGCGGTGTACGTCATGGTCCTGCCCGCGATGGGCGTGATCAGCGAGGTCCTGCCGGTCTTCAGCCGCAAGCCGCTGTTCGGCTACAAGGCGTTCATCTTCGCGACCGCGGGCATCGGCGCCCTGGGCTTCTCGGTCTGGGCGCACCACATGTTCACGACCGGCGCGGTGTTCCTGCCGTTCTTCGCGCTGATGACGTTCTTCATCGCCGTGCCCACGGGCGTGAAGATGTTCAACTGGGTGTTCACCCTGTTCCGGGGCCAGCTCACCTTCTCCACGCCGCTCATCTTCGCGATCGGCTTCCTGACGATGTTCCTGATCGGCGGAATCAACGGCGCGTTCAGCGCGGCCGTGCCCGTCGACTTCGCGCTCCACGACACGTACTGGGTGGTCGCGCACCTGCACTACGTCCTGTTCGGCGGGTCGGTGTTCGGGGTATTTGCGGGGATCTACTACTGGTTCCCGAAGATGACCGGCCGGATGCTCAGCGAGAGCCTGGGCAAGATCCACTTCATCCTGATGTTCATCGGCTTCAACCTGACGTTCTTCCCAATGCACATGCTCGGCATCAAGGGCATGCCCCGGCGCATCGCCGACTACGCGGGCGACGCGGGCTGGAACGATTGGAACCTCCTGGCGACCATCGGCGGCTTCACGATCGCCGTCTCCATGCTGCCGTTCCTGTGGAACGTCTTCGTATCGCTGCGCGGCGGCAAGCTCGCCGGCGACGACCCGTGGGAGGGCAACACGCTGGAGTGGGCGACATCCTCGCCGCCACCGCCGTACAACTTCGACCGGCTGCCCGCGATCCGCTCCGAGCGGCCGCTGTTCGATGCCCGCCACGGGCTCCACACGCACGATGGCCCTGGTGGCCAGAGCGACGAGAAGGCACCGATGGCGCTCGAAGAGGGCTCGCACGACGACCAGGGTCCGACCCCATGACAGCCGAGGCGCACGTGGGACACGCGGCGCAGGCTGCCCCCTCGGGGCACGCCCAGCGAGGCATCAGCAACCCGATCCTCGGGATGCTCCTGTTCATCACCTCCGAGGTGATGTTCTTCTCCGGCCTCTTCGCCGCCTACTTCGCGACCCGTGCCGCGAACACGCCGTGGCCGCCCGACGTGTTCAAGGACATCCTTGATCCGCTCGGGCCGATCATCATCGCGACGGTCATCCTGATCGCGAGCTCGTTCACCTGCCAGTTCGCGGTGTGGTCCATCCGGCGCGGCGACCGCAAGGGCTTCGTCCGCAACATCTCGATCACGTTCGTCCTCGGAATCATCTTCCTGATCATGCAGGTCTACGACTACATGCTCCTGTTCTCCGAGGGCATGACCCTCGGGTCGGGGCCGTTCGGGACGACCTACTTCACGCTCACGGGGTTCCACGGCGCGCACGTCTTCGGTGGCGTGCTGATGCTCGGCGTGATCCTGTACCGCGGCATGGCCGGCCAGTTCTCCGCGAAGCACCATGACGCGGTCGAGGCCGTGTCGCTGTACTGGCACTTCGTGGACGTGGTCTGGATCCTCCTGTTCTCGATCCTGTACCTGATCTAGCGAGGGATCGAACGATGTTTCGTTTCGGCCGGAACTCGATCCTCATCGGGATCGCCTGCGTGGTCCTCGCTGTCGCCTACGGCGGGCTCGCGGAACCGTTCCACTACAAGATCGAGTGGGCCGGCGTGACGATGCTCGTCGCGCTGGGCGCCGCGATGGGGATCATGGTCGCCGTGCTCGACACCGGCCACGGCGAGTAGCGCGCTCGGCGCGATCGTGCCCTCTCCCTCCCCGTCCGCGCAGACCATCGTCGACACCCTGCTCGGTGTCGCGGCGATCTTCATCACGCCGGACTGGCGCGCCCTGATCGCGCTCATCCCGATCGGGCTGCTGCTCCTGTTCGTCGCCTGGTTCGTCTTCACGACCCGCAAGTTCGCGTCCGTCGGCCCCAGCCGGCGCGCGCCCGCCCGCATCGAGCCGCTCACCCCGGCGGACGTCCACATGCCCGGCGGCTCCTCCGCCCCCATCCTCGTCGCATTTGGGGCGGGCGCGCTCTTCCTCGGGCTCGTCCTCGGCGGCGCGGCGCTGTGGATCGGCCTCACGCTCATGGTCATCACGCTGATCGCGTGGTTCCGCGAGGCGATGCGCGACTACGACCACCTCGAAACCGCGCAGCGGCTGCCCGCCGTGGTCCACGAAGGGCCGCCGCCCGGCGTCCACATGCCAGGCCCGTCCATCCGTCCGCTGCTCGGCGCGCTCGGGTCCGCGGCGCTGCTCGGTGGCCTCGTCGTCGGCGGCTGGGTCCTGATCCTTGCGATCGTGTTCCTCGTGTACACGCTCATCGGCTGGCTGGTCGATGCGACGGCTGAGTACCGCAAGACCGTCGAGGCAGACAAAACCGGCCATCTCGAGAACATCCCCGACCGGAAGCTGCCGGTGCGCACCCTCCAGGTCTTCGCCGTCCTGTTCGTGCTCATCGGGCTCAACCAGCTGGGCGTCTTCCCACCGACCTCGGCAGCCGGTGGCGCGCCCGGTGCGTCTGCCGCCCCGTCGGCAGGCGGACCTGTCGGCCCGCCCGGCTCGCTGCCGGTGATCGCGAAGAACATCAAGTTCGAAACGACGACGCTCGAAACGCCGGCCGGCAAGCCGTTCGTCATCTTCCTGATCAATCAGGATCCGGCTGGCACGCCCCACGACGTCGAAGTCCAGAATGCCGATGGGGCTGCGATCAAGAAGGTGCCCCCGACGAGCGGTGGCGCCTCGAAGGCGTATGACTACGACGCGCTCCAGCCAGGGACCTACAAGTTCATCTGCTCGTTCCATCCCGGCTTGATGACCGGCACCCTGACGGTCAAGTAGGCAGGCCAGCCACGGCGTTCCAGCTCAATCGGCAACGCCGGCTCATCCTCGCCGGGCTCGCGGTCGCCGCGGTCGCGACCTTCGCGCTGGTCCAGCTGCGAGCCGCGCTGAATGGGCCCGGCGCCGCTGAATCCCCCGCCAACCCGATCGCGCGCGGCCAGCCGGCCCCGCCGGTGACCGGGCTGACGCTCGACGGAGCTGCGTTCGACCTCGCCTCGCTGCGAGGGCGACCGGTGCTCGTCAACTTCTGGGGCCCCAGCTGCGAGCCCTGTCGGGATGAGTTCCCACTCCTCAAGGCAAAGCTGGCCCAGCACGCCGACTCCGGGATCGCGATGGTCGGGGTCCTCATGTTCGACGCGGCTGCGCCGGCTCGCGACTTCATCGCAGAGTACGGCGCCACCTGGCCGACCGTCGATGACCCGGGTGGAGCGATTCGCGGTGCGTACCGGGTCGCGGCGCGGCCGCAGACGTACTTCATCGATCGGAGCGGGATCCTGCGCGCGATCCAGATCGGCGAGGTCACCGATGCGGACTTCGAGCGCCAGTTCGCGCTGATCAGCGGGCCGGGCGGGTCGCCGAGCCCGTGATCGAGATCGCAGGACTCCGCGTCGCCTACGGCGGCCGGACGGTCCTCGACGGCATCGACCTCGTCGCCCGGCCGGGCGAGCTCGTGGCCCTCCTCGGCCCGAATGGCGCCGGCAAGACGACCACGGTCGAGATCGCGGAGGGGTATCGCACGGCGGACGCGGGCACGGTGCGGGTCCTCGGGGAGGATCCGCGACGCGGCGGCCCTCGCCTGCGGGCCAGGGTCGGCCTGATGCTCCAGGGTGGCGCCGGGCTGGAGCCGCGCGCGACGCCGCGCGACCTGGTGCGCTTGTACGCGGCGCTCCACGACGGCGGTCGAACGGCGGACGAGCTCATCGAGCAGGTCGGTCTCGCGCCCGTGGCGGGCACGCGAGTACGGCGCCTGTCCGGCGGCGAGCGGCAGCGGCTTGCGCTCGCGCTGGCACTCGCCGGCGACCCGGAGGTGCTCATCCTCGACGAGCCCACGGCCGGCATGGACCCGGAGGCGCGGCGGGCGACGCGGGAGCTCGTCGCGGGCCTTCGAAGCGAGGGCCGGACGATCCTGCTGACCACGCACGACCTCGGCGACGTGGAGCGGCTCGCGGATCGCGTGGCGATCCTCGTCGGCGGCCGGATCGTCGTCGATGACACGCCGGATTCGATCGTGCGTGGCGGCTCGGTCGCGGTCCGGTTCCGGCTGCATGCGCCGCCGCCGGCGGCATCGGTGGAACAGCTCGCCGCGCGGATCGCGGCCCACGACGCGGCCTCGCGCCTGCGTGCCGCCGACGAAACCACGTTCGAGATCGCACCGGGTGCCGCCTCGGCGGACATCGTCTCGACCATCGCGAGCTGGGCGGCCCGAGAGGGCCTGCTGATCGTCGAGCTGCACGCCGGCGCCGCCTCGCTCGAGGAGCGCTACCTGGAGCTCACCGGCGATCGCGACGTGGAGGCGGTGGCATGAGCCGGCCGGCGCCGGCCCTCCGAGCCGTGGCGGCCCTCACTGCGCTGGAGCTGCGGCTCACCGCGCGTCGCGGCGAAAACGTCCTGGTCACGCTGATCATCCCGGTCGCGGTCCTGCTGTTCTTCGCGGGCACGTCGATCGTGCCGGGCATCGATCGGGACCCGGTTGCCTTCCTGCTCCCGGGGTCCATCGCGCTCGCGCTGATTGCCGCCGGGCTCGTCAACCTGGGCATCGCCACGGCGTACGAGCGCAGCTATGGCGTGCTGAAGCGCCTCGGCGGCGCCCCGATCCCCCGCTGGGGCCTGGTCGCCGCCAAGGTCTCGGCAATCCTCGTGCTCGAGGTCGTCCAGGTGGCACTGCTGGTCGCCGTCGCCGTGCTCTTCCTGCACTGGGCGCCGGGTCCCGCCTGGTCGCCGGCGCTCGTCGTCGTCGCGACCGTCCTGGGCACCCTCGCGTTCGCCGGGCTCGGGCTGCTGCTCGCCGGCACGCTTCGCGCCGAGGCGACCCTCGCCCTCGCGAACGGGCTGTTCCTGGGCTTCCTGATGCTCGGCGGGATCGTCCTGCCGGTCGACCACCTGCCCGCGTTCCTGCAGCCCATCGCCGCCGTGCTGCCCGCAACCGCGCTCGCCGATCTCCTGCGGATCGCCTTTGACGCGGTGCAGGGCACCGGCCCACAGTCCCC
>JANLSG010000008.1:0-3175 GCA_031362295.1 Chloroflexota bacterium | reverse complement strand
CAACGGACCTACGCCGATGTGTTCGAGGGCGACGAACGCTGGCGTGCCCTGCCCATCCCGTCGGGCGATCGCTACGCCTGGGCGGACGGATCCACGTACGTGGCCAAGCCGCCCTTCTTCGATCTGCTGTCGTTCGACCCGGCGCCGGTACCGGACATCGTCGGGGCGCGGGCGTTGCTGGTCCTGGGCGACTCCGTGACAACGGATCACATCTCCCCGGCGGGGTCCATCTCGCCGTCGTCGCCGGCCGGCCAGTGGTTGCAGGCCCACGACGTCTCGCCGCTGGAGTTCAACTCGTACGGCGCGCGCCGGGGCCACCACGAGGTCCTCGTCCGCGGAACGTTCGGCAACATCCGGCTGCGCAACGCCCTGGCAGGCGATCGCGAAGGTCCGTACGGCGTCCACCTCCCCGACGGCGAGCCCGGCTTCATCTACGACATCGCCGTGCGCTACCGAAAGGAAGGCGTGCCGCTCATCGTCGTCGCGGGCAAGGAGTACGGCTCCGGCTCGTCGCGCGACTGGGCCGCCAAGGGGCCGCTGCTGCTCGGGGTCCGCGCCGTGATCGCCGAGTCGTTCGAGCGGATCCACCGCACGAACCTCGTCGGCATGGGCATCCTGCCGCTCGAGTTCCTGCCCGGCGAAAACCTCGCCGCGCTGGGGCTCACGGGGCACGAATCGTTCACGATCCGGGGCGTTGCGGAAGGCCTCACCGCCCGTTCGCGGCTCCAGGTGGTCGCGCGCGCCGACGACGGCCCGACCACCACCTTCGACGTCACGTGCCGCATCGATGGCCCGATCGAGCTCGACTACTACCGCAACGGCGGCATCCTCCCGGCCGTGCTCCGGCGCCTCGCCCGCGAGGGCACCGCGTAGTCCTACTCGGATGCCTCCGGGAGCTCGCGCAACCCGATGATCGGCGTGCCGATCAGCCAGAGGACCCCGGCGAGCGACAGGATCGTCGTGACGAACAGCGTCTCGCGAACGCCGAAGACGGTACCGATCAGCCCGCCGATCACCGCACCGATCGGCCGGACGCCGTTGTTCACGAAGCCGAACGCGCCCATCGCACGACCGCGGATGCGATCCGGCGTTCGCGCGAACAACATCGCGCCGGCGTTGATGTCCAGGATCATCACCCCGAACCCCGAGATGAACTCGGCGACGAACAGGAACGCGATGATGAGTGGCATCGGCATGTCCGGCGTGGCGATCGGGATCAAGATCGTCGCGCCCGGGAAGAGAATCATGCCGAGCATGAAGGCGCCGCCGATGCCGATGCGGCGCCCGACCCGGCCGGCGACGACCGCGCCGACGACGGAGCCCACCGCGCCCGCCCCGAGCGCGAGTCCCAGGATGCCGGGCTCGACCCCCAGGTTCTGCAGGACGTACAGCACGAAGAGCGCCTGGAAGCCGTAGTTGAAGAGGTTCATCGTCGAGGCGGCCAGCACGCTCGGCCGGACGATCGGATCGCGGGCCGTGAAGCTGAGCCCCGTAGCGAGCTGCGACCGGATCGTGCCCGGTTCGTGCTCGATCGGGGCTTCCGTGGCCGTGATCCGGCGGAGGAAGAACGCCGAGCCCACGAACGACGCCGCGTCCAGGAGCAGCGCGATCGGCGCGGTCAGGAGCTGGATCAGCACGCCGGCGATGGCCGGTCCGCCGACGTTCGAGACCGACCGGCTGCCGTTCAGGAGCGCGTTTGCCTGGACGTACTGGTCGCGCCTCGCGACCGTGACGAACAGCGTGCCCCAGCAGATCGTGAAGATCAGCGACATCGTTCCCACGACGAACGCGACCAGGAACAGCAGCGGGATGTTGAGCCAGCCCAGGAAGACCGCGACGGGAATGGCCGCGATCGCCGCGGCTCGTCCGAGGTCCATCAGGATCATCAGCCGACGTCGCTGTTGGACGCGGTCCAGCCAGACCCCAGCCGGCAACGAGAACAGCAGGTGCGGCAGCAGCCCAAACGCCGTGAGCAGGCCCATCTGCGCGGGATCCGCGTGGAGCATCAGGACCGCAATCACCGGCAACGCCAGCCAGGTGATCTGGTCGCCGAACGACGAGATCGTCTGCCCGAACCAGAACCTGCGGAACTCCTGCTCTCGCAACAACGGCGGCAGGAATCGCGCAATCCCGCTGCTGTTCACTCGGACTCCCTCGGGCGCCGAGCCGCGCGCAGCGCAAGGCGGAGCCGGAGCGATTCGGAGCCCCTCGGGCGTTCGGGCGAGTCGAGCCCAAGGCGGAGGCCGAGCACGACGGCGAGCGCACTCCAAGGTGCGTGAGCCGGCGCGCGCAGGCCGACAACGCAGGGATCGGCCGCCCGGGCGCCCGAGGAGTGGTGGGCGATGCTGGATTCGAACCAGCGACCCCGCGGATGTGAACCGCGTGCTCTAACCACTGAGCCAATCGCCCGGGATCCGCTCGCTCACGGGGAGCAACGGGGCGAGATCATACATCGAGGCCCGGCCAGCGAGCCCTGAGTTCGCCCGGCTCGAGCCCGTCGACCTCGATCAGCTTTCGGCGATTCGATCCCCCGCCCACGACCCGGACACGACCCTTCGGCAACCTCAGCGCCTCGGCAAGGAGCTCGATCAAGGCGGCGTTCGCGGCGCTATCGACCGGTGCCGCTGCGACCCGAACAGCCAGGACGCCACCGACCACGTCCCCGATCCGGTCGGCGCCACCTCGCGGGGTCAGCCGGACGGCGAATCGGGTGGTCGTCATGGCCCGAGCCTAGCCCGCGGCGGGGCGGGCTCCGAAGATCGCGCGACCAATGCGGACGAGCGTCGCACCCTCTTCGACTGCAATCGGATAGTCCTCGCTCATGCCCATCGACAGTGCCGGGCCGAGGCCGGGATGGCTGGCACCCAGGCGCTCCGACAGCGTTCGCAGCGCGACGAACGTCGGGCGCGCGAGCTCCGGCGCCTCGACCAGCCGACCCACCGTCATCAGCCCATCGACGGAGATATCCGGCAGGTCGAGGATTGCCGCGAGATTTCGCTCGAGGTCAGCGGGCGCGAATCCAGCCTTCGCGGCGTCGTCATCGACGTTGACCTGGAGCAGGACGGGCAGTGGGCGGCCGGGCCGGACTTCGCCCGCGATGCGGCTCAGCCGCTCGGCGAGCGCCAGGGAGTCGACGGTCTGGATCACCTCGAACAGCTCGACGGCCCGGCGAGCC
>JANLSG010000005.1:0-2494 GCA_031362295.1 Chloroflexota bacterium | reverse complement strand
ATTCGGCGGCGAGCGCCGCCCGATCGATGTCGTGGCGCGCGGCGACCTCCTCGCCGGCGATCTCCAACAGGAGCGCGAGGGAAGCGGTGCGCTCGCGCGCCTCGGCACCAGCGCGTGACGGCGGCCCGCCCGCGGCACCGGCCGCGCTCGAATCGTCCTCGAAGCCGAGCTCCGAGCGGAGTCGCGCATCGAACGCAGCGAGCAACCGGGACCCGATCGCGTCCTCCGGGAGCCGCCGCAGGAGCCGGAGCGCGTCGCGGATCTCCGGGCGCTCGAAGAACCGCTGCCCGCGCACGCGGAACGGGATCCGGGCCTTCGTGAGCGCGGCCTCGATCGGTGGAATCTGGGCGTTGGTCCGGACGAGGATCGCGATCTCGCTCGCCGCGATCCCCTCGCCGACCACGCGCTGGATCGTCGCGACGAGGTGGGCGAGCTCCGCGGCGGCGTCGGCGAACCGGTCGATCGATGGCTTCGGTCCTGCCGGCATCGTCGCAACGAGCTGCTTGCGACGACCGTCCGCCGCCAGGAGTCGATTCGCGAGTGCGAGGATTTCCGGCGAGCTCCGGTAGTTGCGCGACAGGGTGACCTCGCGCGTACCCGGGTGGCGCGTGGCGAAGCTCGTCAGGTAGTCCGACGTGGCGCCGGTGAACGTGTAGATCGTCTGGTCCTCGTCGCCGACGACGCACACCTCGTCGCGATCGCCGAGCCACAGGTCCAGCAGGCGCTGCTGCAGCGGGTTGGTGTCCTGGTACTCGTCGACGCTGAACCAGCGCTTCCGGGCGCGGACTGTCTCGGCGGCGCCGGGGTCGGTTTCGAGCAACGCGACCGTCTCGAGCAGGAGGTCGTCGAAGTCGATGCGGTTCATACGCGTCTTCGTGCGCTCGTAGTCGCCGTAGACGCGGACGAACAGGTCGGCGGGGATCGGCGATTCGCGACCTGCCGCGGCGGCCTCCATCTCGTATCGCTTCGGCTCGATCCGCCGCGACTTCGCCCATTCGATCTCGTCGGCGAGGTCTTTCGATGGCGTGAACCGGTAGTGGCCCGGCAGCTGGCGCGCCAGCCGGCCCACGATCAGCCCCTTGTTCGGCAGGATCTCGGGCAGCGGCGCGCCGCCATGCGTGGCCGGCCAGAAGTGCCGCAGCTGGCTCAGCGCGTGGGCGTGGAACGTTCGCGCCGTGACGCCGGGAAGCCCGAGCGCCCGCAGCCGCTCCACCATTTCGGTCGCGGCCTTGTCCGTGAACGTCACGATCAGGACCTGGTCCGCGGGAACGGCCTTCGTGGCAACCGCGTACGCCGCGCGCCGGCTGATCACCCGCGTCTTGCCGCTCCCGGCACCGGCGTGGATCGCGACCGGCCCGTTGACCAGCCGAACAGCTTCGAGCTGCTCGGGATCCAGGTCGCGGAGGAGCTCCTCGGCGTCAAGCTGTGGCATCCCCAGAGGGTAGCCACGAATGCTTACGTGCCGGTTCGCAGCCCCGGAGGGAGCGCGGGCAGGTCGCGGTGGCGTTTCGGCGGCGGGACGGCGCGGACGCCTTCGATCGATGTCGTGGGGCCGTCGTTCGATCGGAAGATCGCGAGCACACGGCCACCCTCGCGAGCCGCTGCGGGCGCGAGCACGCCGCGCGCACCCTCGCGCCAGTACGACTCGCCGATCGGTTGCGTCTTCGGCCATTGCCGGCGCGTGGGGTCGAGGCGCGCGATCCCCTCGCCCGCGAGCACGCCCGGCGCCGTCAGGTCCGCTACGTCGTCGACGTCGACGTCGATGCGCCAGATCGCACGCGGGAGCCGCTGCTGCGGCGGGACGCCCGCTTCCGAGGTGTGGCGGTACCACTCCGCCCAGACGGTTGCCTCTGAATCGCCGAGGTACAACGCGCGGACCACGTTCCCCCGCTGCCAGCGGCCGTCGGCGGCCTCGGGCGTCCAGAAGAGCGGGTCCGAATCAGCCCGCGTGATGCGCCACCAGGTGCCGTGGACGTGGATGCGCGGCGCGGACTCGTCGATCTCGTCGGGCTGATCGGCCGCTTCGGGCGTCGCCACCGGTCAGCTCAGGAGAACGAGTCGTTCTCGAGCTCGGCGACGAGGCGCGAGACGTCGCGGTAGCGGCCCTTCGACAGCAGCTCCAGCGGCCGACGGTCACCGAGCGCGGGCAATGGCTTGAGGAGCCAGAGTGGGACGTACGCCGCGGCCATCACCTGCTCGAGCCGATCAACCAGCGCGACCAGCTCCATGAGTCGATCGCGCTTCGCGCCGCTGGGCTGGCGGGTGGCGCGCGCCCAGGCATTGACCGTCGAGGGCTGCGAGCCGGTCGCCGCGGCGATATCGCCCGTCGCGACCCCCAGCTTGCGAACCCTGTTCACTTCGTCCGCGAAGGCCGTCGTCGCGCTCATCGCATGCCTCCTGTATCGGAAGCGTAGCGATCCTGTCGCGATTCCGTCAACGGGCCGTCGCGTCGGCCGGGCGGAGCACGCCTGACCAGTCCGCCGGCCGGCCGCTG
>JANLSG010000338.1:0-1707 GCA_031362295.1 Chloroflexota bacterium | reverse complement strand
CCACGTATAGCCCGATCGGGATCACGAGGAGCCCGACGAAAAGCCAGACCGCGGGCAGTCCCCAGCCCGCGCCGAGGCGGAGCCAGCCGCGCGGCGCCTCGGTGGGCGGATCCAGGATCGCGGCGGGATCGTCCGGCTCCGGCGGCAGCGCGAGCGGGCCGAACCCGAACCTGCCGAGCGCGTAGAAGCCCGTGTACACGACGGCCGCACCGAGGAACGCGAACAGGCCGAGCTGGATGGGCGACGCCGCGATCGGCCCCAGCTGCAGGGGCACCGACGCGTCCCCCCGGCTCAGGCCGTACAGGATCGCGAGCATGCCGACGGCCGCCGGGGCACCAACCGCGAAGCGCAGCTCCTCCCAGGTCCACGCGACCGGGTGCAGGACATTTGCCAGCACGGCGGCGAGGACCAGGGCGACCATGATCACGAGGAACACGTAGTTGCCGCCGGTCTGCCCCGGCCCCACGGAGATCGCCACATAGCCGAGGGCGGTCGTCATGACCACGAGGCCGACGATCAGCAGCAGCCGCCCGAGGGCGCTCCGGGTGAGGCTCAGGATGCCGAGTGCGCCGATCGCGTAGGCGGCGACCCATTTCGCGGCCAGCGCGAAGCCGAGGAAGATCCCGATCAGCGGTACTCCAATCGCGAACGCGATCCAATGCCGTCGGCTATCGCCGGGATGGAGCCACAGCGCCGCGAAGATCGTGTAGGCGCCGACGATCCCGAGCCCGACGTACGCATCGTTCATCCCGATCCGGCTCTGGGCGAAGAGCATGCCGTCCACGAGCACGATGATCCCGAGGAGGACGGCGACGGCCCGGCGGCGGAAGAGGAGCCTCGCGAGCACGTACAGCAACAGCGCCATGAGCACCCCGGCAATCACGCCGGGCACCCGCCACGCGTACGCATGGCGACCGATCTCCACCGACGCCACGTTCCCGCCGGCGTCGAACGCGAGGAGCTGCTCGCGGTCGGTCGACGGGTACAGCTGGTTCTCGTCCATGACCATCACCGCCGGGATGTAGGGCAGGACGGCATCCGCGTAGAACGCGTTCGCGTGCGGTTCGATCACGTAGACCGTGTCGGCGCCGGACTCTGCAGTGGAGCCGGGCACGGAGCCCTCGACATGGACCATCCGCGAGGCCAGGTCGTAGTAGACGCGGCCGGCTCGCGCGCCGGGCAGCGGGTAGGTCTTGTCGAGGCGTGGAACTCGAGTGGCAGGATCGTTGCCGCGCTTCGCGATGATCACGGCCACCTTCGGCCCATCTGCAGTGGTCACGGACGCGTACAGCGGGTCGTCCGTGAAGTCGTTGATGCCGACGATTCCGCCCACCGGGCCGCCCACGTCCAGCGTCTCGGTCACCACGCCGGCGACAGGCTCGATGAACGCCACGCCGCTCGCAGTCGCGACGGCGAGCCGGTCGTCACTCAGGCCGCCCGTGACCTGGCCGACACCACGCAGGCTGGGGCGGCTGATCTCCATCGCGGCTCCCGCGTCGATCATCACGATCGTGCTGCTCGCCGGGTCGTCCGTCTCGAAGCCCGCGTCCAGCACCGCCGCGAGCCGTTCGCCATCCCGGGTCACGTACAGCCGCTGAATCGGCCCGCCGAGGTCCATGTAGGCGCGCGATTCGGCCTCGATCGGCGGGCCCCGCCGCGTCGCATCTAGGGCCCCCGTGTCGACGGCGCGAATCTCGCCGCCGCGCG
>JANLSG010000302.1:0-24266 GCA_031362295.1 Chloroflexota bacterium | reverse complement strand
GGGCGCCAAAGCGCGTGCACGATGCCGAGCGCCGCGTAGCAGTCGCGCACGTCATCGACGAGCAGCCGGATCGCGTACACGTCGTAGATCTCGGCGAACTCGGCGCTCTTGCGCTGCATCTTTCGCCAGATGCTGTAGATGTGCTTGGGGCGGCCCTGCATGTCGGCCTCGATGCCTGCGGCGGCGAGCCGCGGCTTGAGCTCCCCGATCGCCCGGTCGATGAACGATTCGCGGCCCTTGCGGCGGGTGTCCAGCAGCTTCGCCAGCTCGCGGAAGCGGACGGGCTCGATGACCTTGAACGCGAGGTCCTCCAGCTCCCACTTGATCTGCCAGATCCCGAGCCGTTCGGCGAGCGGGGCGTAGATCTCCATCGTCTGGCGCGCGATTCGGAGCTGCTTCTCCGGCGGCAGCGCCTGGAGGGTCCGCATGTTGTGGAGCCGGTCCGCGAGCTTGATGAGCACGACGCGGATGTCGTCCGCCATCGCCAGGAACATCTTCCGGATGTTCTCGGCCTGCTGCTGCTCGTGACTCAACGTGGAGAACTTGCTCAACTTCGTGACGCCGTCGACGAGCTGGGCGACCTCGCTGCCGAAGCGCTCCTCGATGTCGGAGAGGGCGTATTCCGTGTCCTCGGGGACGTCGTGGAGGAGTTCCGCCTGGACTGCGATGAGATCGATGCCGAGGCCGGCGAGGATCTGCGCGGCGGCGATCGGGTGCGTGACGAAGGGCTCGCCCGATGCGCGTCGCGCGTCGCCGTGGGCCTCGATGGCGAAGTCGATCGCGCGGCGGATGTCCGTGACGTCCGCGTCTGGGTCGTGCTTGAGGATCGATGCGACGAGCTGCTCGCCCATCGCCTGCGGGGTCGTCGCCTTCCGCGGCCGCGCGATCGGCCCGGGCGCTTTCGTGGCTCGCGTCGCGGTCTTCTTGCGCGCGGCGCCGTTCGTTGCGGCGCCGTTCGTCGCGGGGTGCTTCAGCGCCGCCGCGCCGTTCGTGGGCGTGCCGTTCGCCTTGGTTCGGGGTGTCGCCAGCCGCGCCTCATCGCCGTTTGGCGCGCGCCGCGAAGCCTTCCGCGCCGGGCGCGCGGCCGGGAGAGTCTCGGCGGGCCGCTCGGCCCGCGTACGCGGGGCCACCATCGTGCTGAAAGTCTAGCAGCGGGTTCCGGCTCGCTCGCCTAGGACTATGGGACCAGTTGGTCGAGGTCGAGGTCGTCGAGGTAGTAGACCGCGAGGCCTGGCTGGGATCGTACGCGTCGGTCATTGGTGATGAACGCGGTCGCCGATGTGCGAGCGGTCGCGAGGTGGATGGCGTCGATGAGGTGGGTCGAGCCCTGACCACGGAGCCACGCGGCGTCCTCGGCGATGACCGTGGTCAGCGGAAGGATGTCGATCCCGATGTCGCGGATCTCCGCGGCGGTTCGTTCGAAGCGAGCGCCATCGCCGTCCCTTGCGGGCCCAACCAGGATCTCGGCGTAGGCGAGCGACGAGATCGACGCGTGGATACGACCCTGATCTGCCGCATCCACGAGCGCCGCAGCGCGTGACGCCCAGGGCTCGACGTCCTCGAGCAGGTAGATGAGCGCGTCAGCGTCGAGGGCGACCCGCTGATGTTCCTCGATGAGCCTTGCCACGGACCAGCGTTTCACGCTCGCCAAGCTCTGCCTCCATCTCGCTCCGGAGTCCGCGAACGTATGTGTCGGGGTCAGGCCCGTAGGAACCCTTCGCGATGCCGCGCAGCCGGTCAGACGCCTTGGCCGGACGCCGGCGAAGGATCAACTCATCGTCGCGCACCTGAACGCTGAGGCGATCGCCCGGCTGGATCCCGAGCTGCCGCCGGGCCTCGCTTGGCAACGAAATCTGATTCTTTGTACTGACCTTGGCGCTTAGCGTCATGCACCCATGCTAAGCGCGGTCGCGATCCGAGTCAACGCTGCAGCAGTGCTCCGATGAGGCTTTCCGCTACTTGCTTATCGGACCAGGGCTCGGGGCCGTTGGGGCCGACGTTCCAGGTTTCGTGGCCTTTGCCCGCGAGCAGGACGATGTCGCCCGGCTGCGCGCGCCGGAACGCCATCGCGATGGCCTCGCGGCGGTCGTCGATCACGAGCAGGTCGTCGCCGCGATGCTTGCCGGCCGCCTCGGCGCCAGCGGCAATTGCCTCGAAGATCGACGTTGGGTCCTCGTTGCGGGAGTCGTCCTCGGTGACGATCACGAGGCGGCTGCGCCTTGCGGCGGCTGCGCCCATGAGTGGCCGCTTGCCCATGTCGCGCTCACCCGACGCGCCCAACACGCTGATCACGCCGCGCCCCTTCGCTGCCAGCGGCTGGAGCTCGCGCAGCACGGCCTCGAGCGACGCCGACGTGTGCGCGTAGTCCACGACGACCATGAACGGCTGGCCGAGGTCGATGCGCTCCATCCGGCCAGGGACGCCCTCGACGGCTTCGAGGGCGGCCGACACGGCATCGAGGTCGAGGCCCCAGCCGTGCGCCAGGCCGAGCACGGCCATCGCGTTGTGCGCGTTGAACGCACCGGGCAGGCGGAGATCGAGCTGGCGCGTCGCGCCGCCGACGTGCACCTTCAAGCGCGATCGCGAGACCTTTGACTTCAGGCTCACGAGCCGAACGTCCGCCTCGAGGCGCGTGCCGTACGTCACGGGGAGCGCCTTGGCGCCCCGCGTCGCATCGACGAAGGCATTTGCGTGGGGATCGTCCGCGTTGATCACCCCGACACCGGGCCGGCCGCCCTTCGCGTGCTGCGGCAGGCGCTCGAAGAGGCTGAGCTTGGCCCACTTGTACGCATCGAACGTGCCATGGAAATCGAGATGCTCGTGGGAAAGGTTGGTGAAGATCGCGGCGTCGTAGGCGACGCTCGCGACGCGGTCCGCCGCGAGACCGTGGGAGCTCGTCTCGATCACGGCCGCCTGCTCGCAGCAGTCGACCATCTCGCGCAGGATGCGCTGGAGCTGGAGCGCGCCGGGCGTCGTGTTCGGCTCCTCGTTGCGAACGAAGTGCCCGCCCACTCGGATCCCGACGGTCCCGATGAGCCCGGTCGCGAATCCCGCTCCCGTGAGACCTGCCGCGACCAGGAACGAGGTCGTGGTCTTGCCGTTCGTGCCGGTCACGCCGACGGTCACCAGCTCGAGGCTCGGCTCGCCGAACCACCACGCCGCCGCGGATGCGAGGCTCGCCGCTCCCCGATCGACGACGAGTTGCGGGACGGGCAGGTCCGCGATGGGGTCCTCGACCACGACCGCCAGCGCGCCCCGCTCGATCGCCTGCCGCACGAACGCGTGACCATCGACGCGCAAGCCCTTGACGGCGACGAAGATATTCCCCGGCTCGATGGCCCTGGAGTCGTCCGCGATGCCCGTGACCTCCATCCCTCCGGGGTCAAACGACCAGATTCGCTCGAGGAGCCGGCCCTCGTTGCCGAATCGATCCACCAACTCGGTCAGCGAGCGCGTCTTGTTCATGCCGCCTCCGACGGCACCGAGCCGCCTGACCCGCCACGCCCTAGCCGTCGCAGGCGCCCGATCGTCGCGCGTGCCTGCACGGCCGTCTCGAAGAGGCGCGCGCCGAGCCGGTCCACGACGAGATCCCACGACCCGACGAACCGGACCTCGCGCCCGCCCCAGCCGGCCTTGAAGTAGGTGATGCCCTCGTTCGGGAGGCCCCACAGGTCGTAGACCTCGTAGCCGGCCGCCTTCGCGCGCCGGAACGCCTCCCAGTTCACGAGGTACTTCGTGTTCCGCTTGCGACCCTCCTCGGTCGTCCCGCCGTAGAGCGCGACGACACGCGGCCCCCAGCCGACCAGGAACGTTCCAGACGTCACCTCGCCCTCCGGCGTCTCGGCGAGCAGGAGCATCGCCTGCCCGGCCGGTGCGTACGCATCCCACAGGTTTCGGAAGAACCCGAAGGACCTGAACGGCAGGCCGACGCGGTCCATCGTCCCGGCGAGCGTCCGGTGGAAGTCCGGGAGCCGCTCCGGGCCGGCGCTGATCACGGTCGAGCCGTCGTCCTGGGCCTTGTGCAGCGACTGCCGCGTCTTCTTGCGAAGGTCGGCGAGCAGCTCCTCCTCCGTGCGGGTCAGGTCGACGATCCGGGTGGAGTGCGGCTGGATCTCCGGCGCCGGCGTCCAGCCGAGGCCTCGGAGCGTCATCGGGACGGATCCGTCGACATCCTCCAGCTCCGGGTCCATTCGGAGATGCGCGATGCCGAGCCCGCCGGCAGCCTTGCGCACGGCCTCGGTGAACACGCCGAGCGCGGCGGCGTCGAGCGGGCCGGCCGCGATCGGTCCGCGCGCGGCGTAGCCGAACCCCTTCGGAAGCGGCCGAGGGTGTCGAACGAGGACCTGGGCGCCGACGGGACCACCGGGCGCATCCACGACGACCCGGGCGGATCGCCAGCCATTGGGTCGCTTCACGACTGCCCACGGGATCGCCTGGAGGAAGCTGGGCGCCGACGACTCGGCGACGAAGCGGTTCCAGGCCTCGTCGTCGGCTCGGAGGAGCGCCGCGTCGACGCGCGCCGCGGTCTTCTGCGTCGTCATCGCCGAATCCTGCGCGCAACCGCGGCCAGTACGCGCCCGAGGGCGTAGCGCCACGGGCGCGCGACCCACTCGTGGTTGCCCGACTGCTCCACCCACTCGCCGCCGAACTGCTCCTTGAACGCAAGCAGGCCGTGCATTTCCTCGCCCTTCACCGGTTTGCGGCGCGCCGACGGCGTGTCGACGCCACCGAGGTCCATCTCCCTGCGACCTTCGCGAAGAGCGATCTGCATCCCTCGCCAGATGAGCAGGCGCACGGCTCCCGGGAACTCCTCGCGGAGCTCGAAATCGTCGGCCGCGTAGCCGTAGGTCAGCCGCTCGCCGTGTCGATGGAACAGGGCGCCGGCAACCATGCGTTCATCCGGGCCGCGAGCCTCGAGATACAGCGCGTGACCGGCGGCGACGGCGTTCGTTGACCAATCTAGGAACGTCCCGACGTTGTAGAGGAGCCCGCGAAAGCCCCGCCGGTCGGCGGTGACGCCGAGGGCGGCGTAGAAGCGCCGGAGCGCGGGCTCCAGCTCACGTGGCTCGCCGAGGTCGCCGGGCGCCAGCGCGAAGCCCTCGCCGTTCTCGGGTGTCGCCCGCGCATCGAACCGCGCAACGCGGAGGTCCTCCTTCTCGGCGCGTCGGATCAGGTTCCGCGACGACTGGCTGATCTTCCCGAACTGCTCCGATTCGTCGCTCCCGAGCGGCACGCCGACCCGGTGCCGCACCACCTGGATTTCCTCGATCGGCTTGAACCCGCGCGCCGCGAGCAGGGCCGGATAGCCCGTCTCGGCGCGGATCTCGGCATCGCTCGAGAGCACATCGACACCGTGCGTCGCGAGGTAGTCGGCGATCGCCCGCAGCCGATCCGCCGTCGTCTCGACCGATTCTCCGGCCGAGACGGGGCCGCGCGGGAGATACGCGCCGCCGCCCCCGATCCACGGCCAGGGCCGCGAGATGGCGAGCGCGCGGAAGCCGTCGTCGAAGACGAGGAAGTGCGGGCGCCAGCCGTGGCGGCTGCGATATTCGCCGTACGCGCGCGACTGGAAGACGTCGCCACCGGGCACGTTCACGGTGTGCGCGTCCCAGTCGGCAAGCTCGTCGGGCGTCGCGTCGTGGATCGTCCAGGCCATCGGCGGCACGGTAGCCCTCAGCCTCGTGTCCGGCGTTGCACGACGTCGCGCAGGATCGCGGACATCGAGCGCAGCTCGGGGATTCGAAGCGCAAAAGCGACACCGGCGTAGCTGATCCCACCGAGCAGGAACGCGACGCCGGCGGCAAGGAGCTCCGGCACCTTGTCCTTGCCCGGCACCGGATCGATGAGCGCACCGAGCACCAACGCCGCCACCACCCCGGCCACCACGGCGGCCAGGAGGGATCGCACCCCCACCGACAGGATTCCAGCGACATCGAGCTCCGGCTCGCGACGCCGAAGGACGAGCAACAGGGCGCTCGCCTCGATCCACGCCGCCACGGCGATGGCGAGTCCCAGCGCGGGCAAGCCGTATTGCCCGACCAGCGCGAAGCCAACCGTCGTGTTCACGACGACCGCGAGGATCGCCGCGAGGACCGGCGTCCGCGTGTCCTGGCGGGCGTAGAAGGCTCGGGCGAAGACGCCGATGACCGCGTGGCCGGTCAGGCCGACCAGGAATGGCAGGAGCGTCTCCGCCGTGAGCGCCACCGCCGCGGTATCGAACCGCCCGTAGCCGAGCAGCAGGTCGACGGCCGGCACTCGGAGCGCGATGCCGATCGCCGCGATCGGGAGCATCACGAACAGCAGGATGCGGGTCGCGCGGGCGACGAGCTCGAGGTAGCTGCCGGTCCGCCCGACGGCGAGCTCGCGCGCCATCGATGGGAAGATCACGATGCCCAGCGGGATCCCGATCACGCCCATCGGGATCTGGTAGAGCGCGAACGCAATCGTGAACGCGGTGACCGCGCCGAGGCCGACGCCCGTGGCGAGCGAGGTCATCACGACCATCGTGATCTGGCTGGCGCTGAGGCCAAGGACCCGTGGGCCCATCAGCTTGAGCACCTTGCGGGCCTGGTCGTCCGACAGGTTGATGGTGGGGGCATACCGGAAGCCGATGCGCCGGAGCGCCGGGAGCTGGACCACGAGGAGCCCGAACGACCCGGCGACGACGCCGAGCGCCAGGCCGGTCACCCCCATGCTGTCGCTCAGCAGGACCGCAGCGCCGATGATCGCGAGGTTGTAGACGATCGGGGCAACGGCCGATGCGGCGAAGCGACGCTCCGAGTTGAGCGCCGCCGTCACGACCGCGCCGAGCGCCAGCAGGATCGGCGAGGCCAGCATGATTCGCGTCAGCTCCACCGTGCGATCGAGCTGCGGCTGGTCGAAGCCGGGGGTGATCGCGGCCACGAATTGGGGCGCCCAGATGAACGCGATCGTGGCGAAGGCAAGGAGGCCGGCCAGCATCAGGTTCACGAGGGTCGAGACCACGCGCCATGCGCGGGCACGCTCGTCGTTCGCGACGAGCGTGCTGACGATCGGCACGACCGCCGAGGCAACCGCGCCGGCCGCCACGAGCTGGAAGATCAGGTCAGGAATTCGGAACGCGGCGTAGAACGCGTCGAGCTCCTCGCCGGCCCCGAATGTGGTCCCGATGACGACGACGCGGACGTAGCCGAGCACGCGGGCAACGAGGTATGCGGCCGAGACGACGAGGCCCGCCTTCGCCAGGGCGACGGCCGAGCTCCGAGGCGGCGAGTACGCGGCCTCGGCGCCCGCGGGCTCCTCGAAGGCGTCTTCGTCGCTCACGGGGCGTCGCCGGCGCTGGCACGCGATGTTTGAGCGCCGGCACGGGCTCGCGGGTGCGCATCGACGTATGCCGAGCGAAGGCGAGCGGCAGACACGTGGGTATAGACCTGCGTCGTCGCCAGGCTCTCGTGGCCGAGCAGCTCCTGGACGACGCGCAGGTCCGCCCCACCGTCGAGGAGGTGCGTCGCGAACGAGTGGCGGAGCGTATGCGGCGAGACGCCGATAGGCAGGCCCGCGAGCCGGCACAGCCGATCGATACGGTAGCGGAGCCCGCGCACCCCCAGCGCGCCGCCATCGTGGTTCAGGAAGATCGTGTCCGGCTCGGGGCCGGGCTCCCGGCGGCGAGCGGCGAGCGCCGGCCGCGCGTCATCGAGGTACGCCTCCAGCGCGGCGATCGCCGGCCGACCCAGGAGCCCGATTCGCTCCTTGCGGCCCTTGCCCAGCACGCGAATCTCGCCCCGTCGCAGTTCCAGGTTCTCGAGCTCCGCGGATGCCAGCTCGCTGATCCGCAGGCCCGCCGCGTAGGCCACCTCGACAAGCGCACGGTCTCGGATCGCGATCTCGACGGCGACGGGCGAGGGACTGCGTCGGCGCCCGTCTACGGTCGTGCCCGGTCGCGCGGCCGCGTTGTCGTCCGCGTCGATCGCCGCGAGCAGGCGTTCGATCTGGTCCACCTCGAGGACTCGTGGCAGGCGGCGCGGCAGCCTCGGGGTAGCGATGGAGCCCCACGGGTCACCCGCTGCGAGCCCGGCGCGCGCCGCGAACCGGTGGAACGAGCGGATCGCCGCCAGCCGTTGGCTCACCGAGGTACGCGCCCCGGAGCCCACGAGCTTCGCGAGGTACGCCCTGAGATCCGTCCGAGCCGGGGTTCGCCAGTCCGCGCCGCGCTCTGCCAGCCACTCGAGGTACGCCCCGACCGCGGTCGCGTACGAGCGCAGCGTGTGTTCGGAGGCGTCGCGAGCCCGGAGGCTCAGGAGAAACCGATCCAGCGGGGTTTCCACGTGCGGAGGCTACCCCGCGCGCCGCTGCAGGATCAGGTCCGTGCGGGCGTCCGCGTCGTTCGTCCGCCTCGCCGCGGTCCGCGCGGCCCGCTCGCGGGTCGCCCGCCGGATCGCCCGCCACCGGGCCGCCCGCCGGGTCGGCGTGCCGGCGCGAGTGCCGCGGGGTCGGGCGGCCCACCCGGGAGTCGCAGGCCAATCGGCGAGCCCTCCGCGGGCACCTCGATCGCCGCCCCGCACTTGAGGCACAGGTACGCGTCGCCCTTCTTGGCGACGGGGCCATCGTCGGTGTCGTGGAGCGCACCAATCGGCTCGTGGTTCGTCGTGTAGTCGCACTTCGGGTAGTTGGAGCACCCCCAGAAGACGTTGCCGGTCCGCCGCGCGCGACGCGCCGTCAGCTTGCCGTCCGCGTTCTTGGGGCAGATCACCTCGAAGGCGAGTGGCGGCGGCGGCTCGGGGCCCTCGCGCTTGATGTAGCCGCAGTCGGGATAGCGGTCGCAGCCCACGAACGGCCCAAAGCGCCCGCGCTTGCCGACCAGGGTGCCCGTGCCGCACTCCGGGCAGGTCTCCCCTTCCCCAGCCTGGGGCGGCTGCTCGTCGCCCGGGAGCGGCCGCGACTCCTTGTGCTCTGGGTACAGGGAGCACGCCAGGAACCGGCCGTTCCGGCCGAGCCGGATGACCATCGGGTGGCCCAGCGAGCAGACCTCGTCCGTGGCCTCCGTCGTGAAGTCGGCGCGCTTCAGCTCCTTGCGCTTCTCGTCGACGCGGATCCGGAGGGGCTCGTAGAACGCTTCCAGGAGCGGCACCCACGCCTTGGTGCCGTTCGCGACCTCGTCGAGGTCCTCCTCCATCCGCGCCGTGAACTCGAGGTCGACGTAGTCGGCGAAGTGCTCGACCAGCAGGTCGATCACGATCCCCGCAACCTGCTCGGGATGCAGGCGGCGCTCCTCGATGCGCACGTAGCCGCGATCCACGATCGTCGAGATCGTCGCGGCGTACGTCGATGGGCGGCCGATTCCGTGCTCCTCCAGCGCCTTGATCAGCGACGCCTCGGTGAAGCGCGGTGGCGGCTCGGTGAAGTGCTGGGTCGTCGTGACCTCCGCGACCGACGTCTCGTCGCCCTCGGCGAGCGCCGGCAGGCGGCCCTCGGTGTCGTCGTCCGCGGCCTCGGTCTCGTCGCGACCCTCGGTGTAGACACGGGAGAAGCCGTCGAACAGCGTGCGGGTCGCGGATGCCCGCAGCTCGTAGGGCTCCGCGATCAGCTCGGCCGTCGTGGTCTCGAGCTCCTTGGCCTCCATCTGGCTGGCCAGCGCGCGCTGCCAGATGAGCCGGTACAGACGCAGCTCCTCCGGCTTGAGGAACGCGGCGAGCGAGTCCGGGTCGCGCCGGAACGACGTCGGGCGGATGGACTCGTGCGCCTCCTGGGCGCCCTTCGACTTGGTCTTGTAGACGCGGCCCTTGGGCATGGTGTACGGCTCGCCGTAGCGCTCGCGGATCACGTCGCGCGCCTCGCCCATCGCGATGCCGGCGATCGCCACGGAGTCGGTTCGCATGTACGTGATCAGGCCGACGTGCCCGTCTGGCGTCTCTGCGCCCTCGTATAGGCGCTGCGCGATGGACATCGTCCGCTTCGGGCTGAAGCTGAGCTTGCGGCTGGCCTCCTGCTGGAGCGTCGAGGTCGTGAACGGCGGCGCGGGGCTGCGCTTCTGCTTCTTGGTCCCGATCGAGGTCACGCGCGGGTGCAGCCCTCGGAGCGTCGCCGCGTGGGTCTCGGCGGTCGTGCCGTCGCCAACCTCGATCGCCTTGCCGTCGATCTTGACCAGCTCCGCCTCGAACGCTTCGCCGGCCTTCGTGGCGAGCAGCGCCCGGAGCGTCCAGTACTCCCGCGCAGTGAAGGCATCGATCTCGCGCTCACGCTCGACCACGAGGCGCACGGCCACGGACTGGACGCGCCCGGCCGACAGGCCGCCGCGGACCTTGCGCGAGAGCAGCGGGCTGAGCGTGTAGCCGACAAGGCGATCGACGATCCGCCGCGCCTGCTGCGCGTCGACGAGGTTGGTGTCGATGTCCCGCGGATGCGCGAATGCCTCGCGGATCGCGCTCTGGGTGATCTCCGAGAACGTCACCCGCTTCGTCTTGTGGGCCGGGACATGGGCCGCCTCGGCGACGTGCCAGGCGATCGCCTCGCCCTCGCGATCAAGGTCCGTGGCGAGATAGACGGTGTCCGCGCTCTTCGCCGCCTTCTCGATGTCCGCGACCTGCTTGCGCCGGTCCTCGCTGATCACGTACTCGGGCGCGAACCCGTGCTCGACGTCGACGCCGAACTTCCCCTTGCCAGGATTATCCGGCAAGTCTCGGACGTGGCCGTAGGAAGCCAGGACACGGTAATCGGGGCCTAGATAGCGCTCGATCGTCCGTGCCTTGGCGGGCGACTCGACGATCACGAGGTGCTTCGGCATCGCGGCGGAGTATACGCACGGACCACTTACCACCCGATCACCCGCCTATCCTCGTCGCACAAGGGGTGACGTCGGCACGGAGGGATGGCATGGCGCATCAGCCTGGCGTCGGTCCCCGGCGCTTCGGCAGCCCGTTCTTCATGGCGCTCGGCGCAAGCATGGTCGCGATCGGCATCCTCGTCGGCCGGTCGATCGCCTATCAACAGAGCCTTGGTGGTCTTGGCGGAATCTTCGGAGCGGCCTCCTGGGGGGCCGCGCTGATCGGCGGGAGCGCGCTCGTCGTCGTTGCGGCTCTGATCGTGACCTGGCGTCGCCGCGGGAACGTCAGGCGAACCGCCGGGTCCTCGCTGCTGCTCGGCGCGCTCCTCGCAGCCGGGACGATTGGCGGCTCCGCGACCGCGGCGACGACGGGCGGTGTCTATGTCAGACCGATCGAGCTCGATGCGCTCGGTCGGACCAATGCCGAGGTCACGGGGCAAGGCGTCTTGTTCGCCCCCACGGCCGATGGCGACGCCGAGTGCCGCTCGGTCCCCGATGGGACCAACGCCGCAATCGTCATTGCGCTCGACGTCGGCGAGCTCGGCTCCGGAACGCTCAGGTCGTGGATCTCGCTCCCGACGGGCGACGGCGACGCCGAAGGGATCGAGCTGATCATCGACGGGGCCGACCTGGCCGAGGGCTCCGGGCAGCCCAACTGGCACGGCACTGCCACCTTCAAGGGACTCGGGGCGGACGGCACAACCGGCACCGTTGTCTTCGAGAGTCTCCCGCTCCAGCTCGATGGCGGCAAGGAACCCGGAGCGGGTCCGGCGCCCGTGGATTGGCCGGTAGCGCTGTCCGGCAGGATCAGCTGGACGTGCGGACCCTGGGGACCACAGGAGTGATTACTCGGGTGCGGGTTATGCCTCCCGAACGCGGCGGAGGAAGTCCTCGTCGATCTCGAGGTCCTCGGGCTCGGCGGCCGCATCGCTGACCATCGGCGTCAGCTGCTGCCCATCCTCGCCCAGGCGGAGCACCTCGACGAACCGGATCGACGACATCGGGAACACGAACGTCGAGCTGGAGAAGTCGATGAACACCGGCTTCTTGCCGTCGACCGAGCGCGGGTTCGTGCACACGATCGCGATGTCGCGCGGCGTCGGCTCCTCGAGGAGATCGACCACGAGCGGCTGGTCGTTGGTGAGATGGAGGATGGCCCGGAGCACGGCCGGACGATAGCAGTCGCCGACCGCTCGCGGACCCCGGCGTTGGTCCTGCCGACGCGGTCAGGCGGCGACCGAATCCGCCGTCGCGAGCGGGCCCGCGGGTTCGAGGCGCCCGTGCGCGGCGCGGACCAGGCCGATCGCCTCCAGCCGCGTCACCGCGCCTAGGACCGCGCCGACGCTCAGGCGCGTGACGGCCACGAGCTCATCCACCGTCACCGCGCCGTGCAGGAGCGCCTCGGCCACGGCACGTTCGGCGGTACTCCGCCCGGACAGCATCGCCGCCGCCGATGGTGGCTTGACGGTGGACTTGATGACAACCCCTGCCGGCTCCTTGGCGGTCGTCGCGCGCGGCAGGCCCGCGGCAGCAATGAGGCCGAGATCGTCAAGGAGCTGCGGGATCCCGGACACGATGTGCGCGAGGTCCGGCCAGTCACGAAGGAAGCCGTTGCAGCCGGCGGCGGTTGGCTCGTCGATGCTCCCTGGGACGATGAAGCACTCGCGCCCCTGCTCGAGCGCCCACGACGCGGTCACGAGTGCCCCGCTGCGCGCGCCGGCCTCGACCACGATCACGGCATCTGACGACCCGCTGATCAGTCGATTGCGCTGCGGGAACGTGCCCTTGGACGGCTCGACCGAGGGCGCGTATTCGGAGACCACCGCACCGCCGCCATCGACGATTGCATCCGCCAGCCGGTCGTGGGCGCGTGGGAACAGCCGCGCGTGTCCCCCGCCGATGTAGGCGACGGTCGCCCCGCCCTCGCTGACGACCGCCGCGTGCGCCGCGCCATCGATCCCGGTGGCGAGTCCCGACACGACGGTTGCGCCGGCGCGGACCAGGGACGCGGCAATCCGGCTCGCGATCCGCCGGCCACCGGGGCTCGGGTGTCGGGTGCCAACGACGGCGATCACGTGCTCATTCGCGAGTGATTCGAGGCTGCCGCGCACGAACAGTGCCGGCGGCGGCACATCGATCGAGAGGAGGCGGCGTGGGTACGCCCGATCCGCCGGTGTGATGACCTCGAGCTCGCACTGCCGAATTTCCCGGAGGATTGCCGGAGCGCGGTCGCGGACCTCGACGATCCCCTGCGCGACAGGCGCGGGCATCGGATGGCCGAGCCCATCGGGCGCGCGACTCGCCTCGATCAGTCGATGGACGGCTCCGGGGCGCGAGGCGTGCTCCAGGATGGCCGACGGCGAGCCAAGCGCCTCGACGAGCCGTCCGAGGGTCATCGGCCCGAGGCCCGTCACGGATAGCAGGATCGCCAGGGCCTCACGATCCTGCGCGGTCACCCCGACGGGCGCCTCGGTCGCATGAGAGCCACCGCCTGAACCCACGCCCAGCACCTCAGACGGCCAGGGCGACGGGTGGGCGGTTGGAGGGAGGGCGCCACCGAGCCGCCTCCTCGAGATGCTCGATTTCCACGGCATCGGATCCCCCGAGATCGGCAACCGTCCTGGCAACGCGGATCAGCCGCTCGGTTCCCCGGCCGGAGAGTCGCTCGGCATCGGCAAGGTCGGACAGTCGCCGCGTGGTCGCCGTGGACATCCGTGCGACGGCCCGCAGTCCGCGGCCGCCCACCCGAGCGTTCAACCGCGAGCCAAGGCGCGCGAGCTGCGTTGATCGTGCGATCGCGATTCGCGCCGCGACGGCGGACGACGATTCCGGTTCCGGTCCGCTCACCATCGCGGCGGCCTTCATCCGCCCGAGCACCACCCAGATGTCGATCCGGTCACGAAGTGGGCCGGAGATGCGGCCCACGTACCGCTCCGGGACCCCATCTGCGCACCGGCAGCCGCCACCCTCCTCGCCGGCGTGACCGCAGGGACATGGGTTCGTCGCGGCGACGAGCTGGAAACGGGCGGGCAGCGTGGCGGACCCCGCGGCACGAGCGATCGTCACGCGTCCGTCCTCCAGTGGCTGGCGGAGGGCCTCGAGGACGTCCCGCGAGAACTCCGTGAGCTCGTCCAGGAAAAGCACCCCGTTGTCGGCACGTGTGACCTCGCCCGGCGCGGGACCGCGGCCACCTCCGACGATTGCGGCGTAGGAGCTCGTGTGATGCGGGGCGCGAAACGGCGGAGTCCGGACGAGCTCGTGCAGCGGGCCCTCACCCGAAACGGACGCGACGATGGTGGCCGCCAGCGATTGCTCATCGGTGAGCGGCGGCAGCAGCGCGGGAATCGTTCTCGCAAGCATGGTCTTGCCCGTCCCCGGCGGGCCGATCATCAACAGGCCGTGGCCGCCCGCGAGCGCCACCTCCAGCGCGCGCCGCGCCTCCAGCTGACCACGGACGTCGGCGAGGTCGGGCACGGGCATCGGATCGGCGAGGACGGGCTTGACTTGCGCTCCGGACGCGGCGCTGGCCGGAGCGAGCTCCACTCGTGCCGGCGGCGTCGGTCCGGTCCTCTGGCGCGATCGAAGCGCGGCGACCGCATCGGCCACCGTCGCCGCCGGGATGATCTCCAGACCCTCGACCAGCCTCGCCTCATCGGCGCCGTCGGCCGGCACGATGACCCGCCGAACGCCGCGGCGTGCGAGCGCGGCGACCATGGGCAGCAGCCCTGGCACCGCCCGAATCTCACCCCCGAGCGAGACCTCACCGATCAGCGCGGCGCGCCCTGCCCGCGCCGTGAACTGCTCCGACCCGATCAGGATCCCGATCGCGATCGCGAGATCTGCCGCGGACCCGGTCTTGGGCACGTCGGCCGGGGCGAGGTTGACGGTGATGCGTCGTGGCGGGTGCACGAAACCCGAGTTCCGCAGCGCGCCGCGGACCCGCTCCCGCGCCTCGCGGATCGACGCGTCCCCGAGTCCCACGATCGTGAATCCCGGCAGGCCGGGCGCGACGTCCACCTCGACGCGGATGACGCGCCCATCCAGCGCGACGAGCGTGGCGGACAGCAGGGTTGCGAGCACGGACCCACCGTACTCAGCGCCGCTTATCGGCCGCTTACGGCGCCCAGTCCTACCGGCCCTAGTGGTTCGAGCTCGTGGCCGGCCAGGTCGCGATGACCGCCTCGATCGGGCTCGGGGTCTCGGACGCGTCCTCGAGGCTGTAGACGAGCGGCGTCCGCTCGCTCCCTCCCTCGCAACCCGGTGTGTCCTCGGTCCCCATGTACCAGAGCTGGGTGTTGCCCAGGAATGCGGGCAGGTTTCGGCGACCCGTGCCAAGCCGCTCCGGATTCGGGCCGTTTGCGAGGTCCACCAGATACACGTCCGGCAGCCCATCCGGACGAAGCTCGGCGTAGGCAAGGTAGGTCCCGTCGGGCGAGATTGTTGGCATGGACCACCGAACGCCGGGCAGGAACTTCGTCGCCCCTGCGTCCGCCGTCCATGTCCAGACGTCATCGCCGTTGCGGAAATACAGTGTGTCCTGCGTCGGCGACCAGACGGCCATTGCCGGACCGTCGCCAACCGGCCAGCCATCCTTCGGCGCGAGCAGCCGATAGCGGATGTCCTCGCCATCAACGACGACCAAACCAGCATCGACCGCCAACGGCCGGTTGAGCACATAGGCGAGTGACCCGGATGGGGCAAATCCGCCCACATTCGAATCATCTGGGTCGCCGCAGCGGCCCTCGTTGGTGTCGCGCAGGTTCGCGATCACGCGATCGGAGGCGGCCGTGGTGACGTGCACTGCGTCTCCGGCGGTGCCTCCCTCGTGACTCACCCAGATGAGCCGGTCGAGTTCGGGCGATACAGCCGCGAGCATGGACGGAAACGACGCGTCTGCGCCCGGCGGCAGCTGGACCCAGTGATAGCGGACCTCCGGGATGTCGATGACCAGATACAGGTCGCTCGCGTCGGTCGGCGAGCTGATCACCACGTGACGACCGTCCACGAAGCGGGCGCCCAACCACCTCGAGCCGCCAAACGTGCAAACGGTGCGCGGGGCGCTCGGATCGACGAAGTCCAGGAGCACGGTCTCGCCAGGTTCTTCGTCGATGCCGCGTAACTGGACGATGGCAACAGGGTCGCCCGGATCCATGGCCCCGGAGCAGGTCACGCCGCCCTCGAAGTCGCCCGGCGGCGTTCCCGGCAACACGCCGAACCCGTCCGAGACGGGCGTTGGCGCCGTCGTCACCACGGCGGGTGTCGATTGGGTCGACGGGACGGCCGCCGACGGGCTGCTACCCGCCGATGAGACCGGCCGATCGATGGAACAGCCGCTCAGCAGGAACACGAGGGTGATGCCGAGCCACGGACGTCGATCGGTTGCGACCATGGCGTGGCGGTGGGTCAGCGAGCTTTGGCCGTTCCAACCCGCGGCCCGGACGCTCCCGCGACCGCGGCGACCTGCGGCGCGAACGAGGCATCGATGGCGTGCGCGAGCTCCACGATCTCGCGACTGAGCGGCGCGTCCGGCTTTGAATAGCTGAACGGCGAGCCCGTGTTCTGGGCGGAGATCGCGAGCCGGTATTCGTTCGTGATCTTGGTCTCGAACTCGCGCTTCAGGGCACTCTCCGCCGCACCCACGCTGATGCCGGTGAACGCGTTGGAACGGTTGAGCGCGAGCTTGAGGCGCTTCGGGTCGAAGCCGGTCTTGCGCAGCGCCTCCAGCACCAGCCGGACGTTCTTGAGGCAGGACAGGTCCGCGGTCATGACGATGTGGACCTCGTCCGCGTGGTCGAGGATCGACAGGACGAGATCGCCGAGGCGCTTGTCCGTGTCGATGATCACGTAGTCGTACATCGAGCGGAGCATCAGCAGCACGCCGGCGAGGTTCTCCGGCGTGATGAGGTCCGCCTCCTCAGGGGAGGTGGGGGCGAGGAGCAGGTCCACGCCCGAGTCGTGCTTGACGAGCACTGACTTCAACAGCTCCGCGTCCACCTGTGGCGCGTTCATCAGGTCCGTGACGCTCTTGCGGTCGTTGCCGAGGTCGAGGAAGACCCGGTGATCGCCGAACTGCAGCACGGCATCGACGAGCGCAACCTTGCGGTCCAACTCCGTGTGTAGAGCGATCGCCGTGTTGATCGCGATGGTGGTCGCGCCCACGCCGCCCTTGGCGCCGTAGAACGCGATCATCTTGCCGAGCGGCGGGCGAACCCGCGAGCCGCCGCCCTCCTGCGGACCGAAGCGCGAGAGCAGCCCGCGCATCCGGGCCAGGAGCTCTGCCTGGTGGAATGGCTTGACGAGGTAGTCGTCGGCGCCGGCCCGGAGGCCGCGAATCTTCTGCTCGACCTCCTTCTCGGAGGTCAGCATGATGATCGGGACGTGGTTCTTGCCGCCCTCGTCGGCGCGAATCTTCTCCGCGACGGCGTAGCCGTCGAGCTTGGGCAAGCTGACGTCGAGCAGGATCAGGCCGGGCGACTCCGAGGCCCACAGCTTGAGCGCCTCCTGCCCGTCGCCCGCAACCGACACGGTGTAACCGGCCTGCTTGAGCGTGTACTGCAGAAGGCGCTGAACGTTCGCCTCGTCATCGACGACCAGGATCTTGGTCATGCCCTACCCCCGTGACCGCTACTTGCCCGCGCTCGGGTTCATGCCCTTGCCGATGAAGCCGGTGATCGGCCCCACGAGCTGTGTGAACTCCGTCGGAATGATGAACTTGGTGGATGGGCTGTTGCCCAACGCCTTGAGCGCCTCAAGGTACTGGAGCGCCATCGTCTTCTCGTCGATGCCCTTCGCGGCACCGAAGATCTGGGTCAGCGCCTCGCTGAAGCCCTGGGCGCGGAGGATCGCCGCCTGGCGCTCGCCCTCTGCCTTGAGGATCTCCGACTGCTTCTGGCCCTCGGCGTTGTTGATCGCCGCCTGCCGGTTGCCTTCCGACTCGGTGATGACGGCGCGTCGCGTCCGCTCGGCGGACAGCTGCCGGTTCATCGCGTCCTGGACGTCGCGCGGTGGGGTGATCTCGCGAATCTCGACGGTGGTGACCTTGCCGCCCCAGCGCTCGGTGACCTCGTCCAGCTTGACGCGCAGGACCTCGTTGATCTGCTCGCGCTTGGACAGCACCTCGTCGAGGAGGATGTCGCCGATCACGGCGCGCAGCGTGGTCGTCGCAACGCCCTGCAGGGCGCCCGGGAAGTTGGCGACGTTCACGACGCTCTTGAGCGGATCGGCGATCCGCCAGTAGATGAGGAAGTCGACATTGATCGGTGCGTTGTCCCTGGTGATGGTGGTCTGGCTGGGGACTTCGATGAACTGCTCCCGGGTGTCCACCTTGACCGGCCGATCGATGATCGGGATCAGGAAGTTGATGCCCGGTGAGCGGACCATGGATTCATCGGTCTTTCCGAGGCGGAAGACCACCATCCGCTCGTACTGCTGGACGACGCGAATGGACAGGTAGATGACCACGAGGACGAAGACGACCGCGACGCCGCCGACGGCCAACAGGACTGCGAGCTCCACCGTTACCTCCGATCCGCGTCGCGCGGGCCAAGCCGCGCGATCACGTGCCCTTCGATGATGACGCGTCCGGCTCGACGGTGAGCGTCAATCCCTCAACCTTGACGACGCGAACAGGTGTGCCCCGTTCGATTGCTTGCCCATCGGCGCTACGCGCGCTCCATTCCTCGCCCCCGGCGAGGACGGACCCGAGCGGACCCAGTGGCGAGCGAACCTCGCCCATGGCCCCCGCGGCGATCGTCGTCCCGCTGCCCAGCGTGCCGCGGCCGATCCGACGCGACCGGACCAGGCCGAACACGATGAGTGCCAGGAAGACGGCGCCCGTGGCGGTCATGACGAGGATCGTGGGCAGCGCGACACGTACGAGCGGCTGGAACGGGTCCACCGGCCCCGAGAAGAGCGCGGAGGCGCCCAGCGCAAAGCAGACGAGCCCGCCGAAGCCGAGCAGCCCGTGGCTCGTCACGGTCAGCTCCAGTCCGAACAGGACCATGCCGAACACGATGAGGAGCAGCCCGCCCACGTTGAGCGGCAGCGTGCCCAGGCCGATCAGGCCCAGCAGGACCATCAGGGCGCCGAGGATGCCGGTCACGAAATTCGGGCTGTAGAGTTCCGCGAGCAGGCCGATCGAGCCCGTGCTGAACATCAGCAGGGCGATCGTCGGGTCGGACAGCAGGCGGATGATCGCGAGGAACGGGTTCATGCCCAGCTCGGACGTCGTCGCCCCCGTGAGCTCCAGGGTCACCGCCTGACCGGCCACCTGGACCGTCTTCCCATTGGCGAACGCGAGGACGTCCTCGAGGGTCGTGGCAATCCCATCGACGGCGCCCACGGAGACGGCCTCCTCGGCCGGCGACGACTTGGCGTCGCGGACGGTGGAGATCGCCCACTCCACGTTCCGGTCTCGCGCGTTCGCGATCGAGGTCATCTTCGCGATGGCGTCGTTCATGACCTTCTCGCCGAGCGTGCCCGGGATATCCGTGCCGTCGCTGCTGATGGGCGAGGCGGCGCCGATGTTCGTCCCCGGGGCCATCACGGCGATGTTGGCGGCGAGGGTGATGAACGTGCCGGCGCTCGCCGCTCGCCCGCCGGCCGGCGCGACCCAGACGATCACGGGCACCCTTGCGTCGAGGAGGGTGCCGACGATGTCGTTGGTGGAGTCCAGGCGGCCACCCGGCGTGTTGAGCTTGATGACGACCGCCGCGACGTTGCGGCCCTCGGCAGCGGTGATGGAGTCCTCGAGGTACTTGGCCATCGTGCCGTCGACGATGCCGGTGGTCGGCAGTACGACCACCTCCGGCCCGGCGCCGCTCGCGCCGCTTGCGAACAGCAGCCAGCCGAGCGCCATGATCGACAACGAGACCCGCGGCAGCCGAGGCCGCCCCCCTCTGGACACGGTGGTGACCACCTCCGTGATGAGTATCGCACCGCTGGCGGCGGGCGCCGATTTCAGGCGGTGACAGCCTCGAGGTGGGCGAAGACGAGCGCGCTCCACGATTCCAGCCGGTCAACCACGGCGGCGACCTCCGCAGCTTCCGCGAACGCGCCGGCGAGCTTTTCCGTCTCGCGAATCGCGACGTCGCGGCCGGTTGCGTCCGCCAGGTAGACCGCGCCGACGTGCACCGCGCCGACATCCGTCGTGTCGTCGTTGAGCAGGCCGATCAGGCGGAACTCCGGCTCGAAGTCCGCTCGGACCTCCTCGCGCCACTCGCGAACCAGGCCCCCGGCGACGTCCCCGTCGCCCGGGTTGAGGTGCCCGCCCACGCCGATGCTCCAGCGGTCGTGGAGCCGCGCGTCGCCGCCCGCCTGCGTGCGTCGCATGAGGAAATAGCGCGGCCCGTCACGGAGCACGAGGTACGGGATGACCTGCTTCCAGCTCCGGTCGATCTCGACCTCTGGCCGGGGGCGGAACTGGCCATCGCGGGCAACGATCGCCTCGAAGCCCGACAGACCCTCGATGGTGATCCCATGCCAGCCCGGGTCGTCCATGATCGATGCCCTCGGCACGACCAGGACGAGCTCGCCGTCGCTCATGGGTTCGCCTCACGCTCGAGCGCGGCACGCGCGGCCCCGAGACGGGCTCGAAGGCGCTCGACGCTTGCCTCGTCAGGCTCCAGCGGCCGGTCCACGCCGATCAACGCATCGAGCTCCACGAGCCAGCCGTCGAGCGCGTCGCGGTAGGCGCGCAGCCGGTCCGCGATCGGTCGCGCATTCGTGGCCACGATGTCTGCGCCCATCGATTCGTCGCCGCGGGCGAGGCGGGTCATGTCGCGCCAGCCGCCGGCCGCCAGCTCCCGCGCGGTGGGCCAGCCCGTCCCCTCTCCGGTGACGCTCTCGACGAGCGCCGCCGCCGCGATGAGCGGCAGATGGCTGATCGCGGCGGCCGCGAGGTCGTGGTCGATTCCCGTCATCCGAACGGGTCGCGCCCCGGTCGCGGTGGCCAGTGCCTGCACCCGATCCACGTCGCGGTTGGGCGTGCCCGCGGCCGGGATGACGACCCATGGTCGATCGACGAACAGGTCCGAGGTCGCCGAGCTCACTCCTGTCGTCTCCCGCCCGGCCATCGGGTGGCCCCCTACGAATGGAATTCCCAGTTCCTCGGCGGTCGCGACGATGACCGCCTTCGTGCTGGCAACGTCCGTGACCGTCACCTCGGCGGTGAGGAGGCGGCGCATCGGGCCGCCCAGGTGGCGCAGGTGCGATGCCACCGATCGAGGTGGCCCGGCGAGGATGACGAGACCCGCGCCTTCGAGGGCTGCGGCGGCGTTGCGCGGGGCATCGTCGAGGATTCCCCGCCGAAGGCCTTCCGCCGGCCCGGCGCCGCTGGGCGTCCAGGCCACGAGCCGGGCCGACACGCCCGCTTCCCGGAGTGCCAGCGCGATGGACCCGCCGATCAAGCCGAAGCCGAGCAGGACGATGCGCTCCGGGAGCGTCGCCGCCGCGGCCGTCCGCAGCGGATCAGAAGGTGGCGTTGTCATCCCGTCGACGCTGCGTTCGCCGGCGCTCGCTGGTCCGTCGCTCGAAGCTGCCCGGCGGCCCGGGAACGTCCGCCCGGTTCCCCCGGCGCTCGCCCTGGCGCCGGTTGCCGACGCGCCGCTCCATGGACAGCATGCCGCCACAGCGCGGGCAGCGCCGCTCCTCCGCGAACAGGCTGTCGAGGGCCGCCGCGGTGTAGATGACGCGTCCGCAGATGCGGCAGGAGAGGGTCGGCATCGAGCTGGAAACGCCTCGCGCTAGGGATTTTGATCGTAGCAGCGGGCTCGCCGCCGCGGCCCGCCGTCAGCGACCCAGGAGGGCCTCATGGAGCGCTTCGTACCGGGCCGGACCTTGTCCGAGGAAGCTCCGGAAGAGCACGACCCGATCCACCGCGAAGCGCAGGTCGAGCCCGTCCGCGGCCTGCTCGAGGGCGTGCGCCGCCATCGGCCCAAGGCGCAGGCCGTCCGTCCGCGCGATCGTGAGATGCGGCGTGAACTGGCGCGTGTCGAGCACGAGCCCGCAGTCGGCCGCCGCCCCGGTCAGGCCGTCGGCGAGATTCGCCAGTCGATCAGAGCCCGCCTTCACGCCGATCCACAGGCTGCGCGGCCTGGCGAGGCTCGGGAACGCCCCGCCACCGCCGAGCGTGACCTCGAAGGGAGTGTCGGCACTCGCCAGCGCGTCGGCGCCGGCCTCGAGGGGCGCCCGCCGGTCATCCGGCGTCGGCCCGAGGAAGCGCAGGGTCAGGTGCAGCCCATCCACGCGGACCCAGCGGATGCGCGCGTTGCCATCGCCGACGGAGGCCTGCACCCGCCCGATCAACTCACCGATCTGGGCGCGCGCGTCCTCCGGGATCGGGACGGCGAAGAAGAGGCGCATCGTCCCCGGCTCGTCGACCGGTGCGACCCAGCGACCACCGGACCGGAACGGCCGCCCTCGTGGTGGCGCGCCGCCGTCCGTCATCGGCCCGCGGCCCGCTCGCGCTCCCAGGTTCCGCGATCGTGGGCCAGGATCTCCAGCGCTCGCGCGCCATCGCGCCAGCCGACGACATCGACCGTCTTGTCCTCGAGCAGCTTGTACGTATTGAAGAAGTGCTCGATCTCCACGAGGCGATGCGGACGCATCTGCTCCAGCCGCTCGATGTGCGCCTGGTTCGGGTCGCCCTCGGCGACGCACAGGACCTTGTAGTCGGCGCCCTTCTCGTCGCGCATCTCCAGGACCCCGATGGGGCGGGCCCAGACGTGGCAGCCGGTGAACGTCGGCTCGTCGATGATCAGGAGCGCGTCGGTGTGGTCGCCATCGTCAGCGCGCGTGCCTTCGATGAACCCGTAGTCGAAGTTGTAGAAGACTGCCGACGAGAGCACGCGATCGAGGCGGAAGACGCCTGCGTGCTCGTCGAACTCGTACTTGTTCCGGCTTCCGCGCGGAATCTCGACGACGATCTCGACCCGATCCGGGAACTCGCGCGCCACGGTCAGACGGGCTTCGCGGCGAGCTTGCCGGCGAGGCGGCGATCGATCGAGTCGTGCTCGGCCCACCAGCGGATCGCGTCGGCGACGGTCTCCCGCAGCGGCCTGAACGAGAGCCCGAGCTCGCGTGTGGCGCGGGTGGTATCGACCGCCGCCGCGTTGCCGACGAGCCAGTCGATCGAGCCGCGCTCCGGCAGCGCGCCAAGGCGCCCGGCCACCATGTCGTTGAGCCGGGCGAGGGGGCGGAGCACGGACGCTCCGAGGAAGCGCCGCCCCCGGCTGAACCCGGTGATCTCGTCGATCATCGCGCCAAGCTCGCGGTGGCTCACCACGCCCGAGGTCAGCGCGAACCGGCCACCCCCCGGCTGGTCGAGGGCGAGGACGATTCCGCGGGCGACGTCGCGGACGTCTACCCAGGGCGCGTGGGTGTCGACGGAGAGCCCGCCGCGCAGCAGGTTCGTCACGAACCCACTGCTCGGGCCCATCGCGGTGTCCTCCGGGCCGATCACGACTCCCGGATGCACGGTCACCCTCGGCAGGCCCGCGGCCTCCAGCTCGCGCCCCACGAGCTCCGACTCGACCTTGCTGCGCAGGTAGGGGTCTGTCCAGCCGCGATCGCCCGGACCGGTCAACTGGGTGTCCTCACTGACAGGCGAATGCCCCAGGGCGAACACGACGAGCGAGCTGATGTCGACGACCTTCGAGGTGCCCGCATCTCGCGCCGCCTCGAGGATCGTTCGCGCGAGGGCCGCGTTGTTGGCCATGACCTTGCTTGCGCCGCGGTCGTAGCGGTAGGTGGCGGCAGCCTGGACGAGCGCGTCGATGTCCTTGAGCGCGAAGTCGATGACGGATCGCTCCTGGGCGTCGCCGACCACGACCTCGACGCCGAGCTTCTCGAACAGCGAGCCGCTGGGCCACGCGTCACGCGAGACGATCCGGGCTCGATGGCCGGCCTCGACGAGGGCCCGCACCGTTGCCCGCCCGACGAACCCTGCGCCGCCGGTCACCAGGACTCTCATCAGGACCCCTCCTGCGGGCAGGCTCGCCGAGGGTTAATCGTTGTAGAGCCGCTCTTCGATGAGCTTTTCCTGCACGGGGCGACCCGTGGGGTCGAAGCACGAGAAGTCGAAGTGCTTGTGGAACTCCGTGTCGACGTTGTCCGCGCCGCTCCGGTTCTTCTCGATCGAGACGACCACCCAGTCGCGGAAGCGTTGCGCCTGGTACGGGTTGAACTCGATGTTGACCTTGGCGACGATCTGGTACTTCTCGTTGAGGATCAGGATGATGTCGGCCTCGTAGTTGATCGCCGACGAACCGCGTAGGTGGTGGTTGCGCAGGCGGGCGGCCTTCAGGCCCTCCTTGTCCGCGGCAACGATCGCGATCGTGGGCACCTTCTCGGTGAGGGCGATGTCCTTGAGGCCGTTGACCACGAAGGTGACCTTCTCCGACTCGCTGGCCGGCTCGGGGAACTGGGGCACCTTCTGCATGTAGTCGATGATCAGCAGCATCCGCCGCTC
>JANLSG010000299.1:0-11220 GCA_031362295.1 Chloroflexota bacterium | reverse complement strand
CGCCCTCTACCCCGGCCCGCCCGGTCACCCGCGTAACACCGAGTTGGGCCCCGTCGGCGCCGCGGCGCCGGACGACGGTGCTGTGCGAGCCACCGCTGGAGCACGCGAGCCACGTCCCGCCGCCGGCGATCGGACCGCCCCGCACCACGTTCTCGCCGCAGCCGGCGACGCTCGTGAGCTGCGCGACATCGGCGAAGCGGCCGTCAGCGAAAGCGGCGGTGTAGGCGTCGTTGTCGAAGGTGTACGAGGCATTCGAGGAGGTCACCGGCGACCAGGCGAACCACGTGCGCTTGATCAGGAGACCGCCCGAGGCGGACGTGCCGACGACGCTTGGGGCATCGACGACCCGGCGCGCTTCACCATCGCCGGTCCCGGCATCCGGGAGCGCGAGGCGATCGACCACGGTGCCGTCGGCGAGGTCGACCGCGATGATCCCGCTCTTCCAGACGGGGTGTGCGCGCAGGCTCCAGCCGACGAAGCCGTGCCGACCGTCTGCGCTGAATGCGAGGGCCGTGAGGACGTGTGGCGGACGCTCGGGGACGAACTTGCCCTCGTCGCGGGGATCGGGCTGGCCGGTGAACGTATCGATTGGCGTCGAGGACAGGAGCCTGCCATCGGCCTCGTATCGATTGAGCGTGACGGCCATGACCGTCGGGCTCTCGCCAACGCGCTCCGATTCGGCGAGACAGAGGCAGACCATGGAGCCGTCGCCAAGGACCCGCAGGTTGCTGCCGTAGCGACCATCGGTGAGCGCCGGCCCGATCGACCCCTTCTCGAGATCGACGCGCGCGAAGTCGCCCTGCTCGGTCATGACCAAGATCTTCGACGGGTTCGGCAGGTCGCCCTCGAGGATGAGCTTCGGCAGGCCGCTGGCCTCGGCGGCGACGCTTGGACCGGGCGTCTGTCCGGAGGTCTGCCCACTCGATGGGACGGGGCTGCTGCCCGGCAGCGGCGGGCGCGTGAGGACCACGGCGACCAGCGCGGCGACGACGGTCAGGGCCACGGCAGCGGTCGCTGCCTGTCCGAGCCGGCCGAACCAGCCGCGGGCCGCCGCGACGCGCCGGGCACGAGGGCCTCGGACGCGGTCGCGCCACGACGGGGCCTCGAGCCGAACGGCGGGCATGGTCCAGCCGGCGGCGGCATCCCGCACCAGCTGCCCGATCGTGTCCTCGTCGACCGGCTGTGGAGCCATCGGCTGTCGTGGGTCGCGGGTCATCGGAGCACCTCTGGCGGTGTGGCAGTGGAATCGCGGCGCGCTGCCCTGGCATCGATGGAATTGCCGGATTGGCCGGACGGGGCGGCGCTCCTCGCCTCGGCCTCGAGTCGCTGGCGGATCGCGACGTGCGCGCGGGAGAGCGTCGAGCCGACGGTCCCGCTGCTCATCCCCAGCATCGTTCCGATCTGGGCGTAGTCGTAGCCGTAGTAGTGGCGAAGGACGAGCGTGGCGCGAACTGCCGGCTTCAGGCCGTCCAAGGCGCGGTCGACGATCTCGCGCCGGGCGATGTCCTCGGACGCGTCGCCGACGGAGCTCTCGAGCGACGCCACCGGTGAGCGCCCGAGCTGTGGGATGGCGAGCCGGCGCACGCGCCGGCGTCGCAGCTGGTCGAGCGCCAAGTGGACCACGATCCCGTGCAGCCAGCCGCGCAACGGGCGCTGGCTGTCGTACTGGTCCCAGCGCTCCCACGCACGCGCGAACGTGTCGTGCGTTGCGTCGAGCGCCTCGTCCGGATCGCGCAGGATGCCGTACGCGACGCGGTACACGTCGTTGGCGTGGTCGCGGTACGCCTGATCTGCCGCGCGATCGCGGGTCTGGCTCTCCATCACGCCCTATCTACGGGCGTGGGTCGTCGTTCCTTGCAGCCGCCGTTGATGCCCACGCGGGCATCATGGCCGACGCGTCAGTTCCTGCGGCCGGTCTGGCCGCTGGGCTTCGGCCCCGTGCCGCGCGCCTCGTGCACCGCGCCCAGCGCCCCGCGAAGCTTTTCGATCCAGTCGCTCTCGTTGTCGCCGACGAGCTTCACGCACCAGGCGAGCGCCTCGCTTCGGCTGCGCGCGACGCCCGCGTCCACCAGGGTGTCCAGCACGGACCGCTCGCGCATGCGAAGACGCGTCATGACCGGGACCGCGGCCGTCGTGAAGTGCTCCGTCTCGCCATCGAGCGTGACGCCCCACGAGACATGCCGGCGGAAGCGACGCTGGGCCTCCTCCGCGATGTGCATCCGAGCGCCGCGCGTCTCCTCGCGGAAGGCGTCGATGCGGGATTCGCGCGCCGCGGCGGCCTCGGCCTCCCCTGCCCCCTTGGCCGCCTTGACCTCGGCAAGCGTGCCGACGACGAGGATCTCCTCGCGGTCCGCGGTGACCTCGACCGGGCCGGTGAACCAGTCGTCCGGAATGCGGCCGGCAAACCAGCCGCGCAGCTCGTCCATGCTCATGTCGCCCATGGGTGAATCTCCTGCTTGCAAGTGAGATTACAAGATTACACGATTGCACGCAGCCCGTCAGCGACGGTCCGACCAATCGCGTATCGTCCGGCGGTGCCCCAGACCATTCGTCCGATCACGCGCGAGGAGCTGCCCTCCTGGTTCGAGGCGTTCGGCACCGCGTTCTACATCTGGGCGAGCGATCCCCACGCGCAGGCCGCGTTCCGGGGCGACGTCATGGATCTCCAGCGCTGCCTCGGCGCGTTTGACGAAGACGGCACGATCGTCGGGACCTACCGCTCGTTCGCGACGCGCCTGACCGTCCCCGGCGGCGCCCGCCTCCCCACCGACGCCGTCTCCGCGGTGAGCGTCCGACCGACGCACCGCCGGCGGGGCATCCTGACCCGGATGATCACCGAGGACCTTCGACGCTCGGTGGATCGGGGCGAGGTCGTCTCGGTGCTGATCGCCGCCGAGTGGCCGATCTACGGCCGCTACGGCTACGGACCGGGGACCTGGCAAGCGCCGTTGACGCTGCGGGTTCGGTCGGCGAGATTCCAGCCCCCCGCGACGGGGACGGTCCAGGTGGTTCCGGCACTCGCGGCCCGCCAGCTCATTCCCGACATCTACGCGGCATATGCGGCGGCGCAGCCCGGCGAGATCGATCGCCCGGACCACCGGTGGGACGGCGAGCTCGGCCTGGTCGATGCCCCCGGGCGCCCCAAGTGGAAAGGCCAGATCGCCATCCACCGGAACGACGCCGGGGAGCCGGACGGGTATGCGCGCTTCCACGGCGAGGAGAACTGGGTCGACATGCTGCCGGACCACAAGATGATCCTCGACGAGCTGCACGCGGCGACATCCGAGGCGGAGATCGACCTCTGGCGCCACATTGCCCAGATGGACCTGACGGCGACGATCACGGCCGAGGTGCGGCGCGAGCGCGAGCCGATGCAGTGGGCGCTCGTCGACGGGCGCGTCGTGCAGGCCGGCGCCCGCACGGACTTCCTGTGGGTCCGCCTGCTCGATGTGGAGCGCGCCATGAGCGAGCGCACGTACGAGCGCGACGGCGACATGGTCATCGAGGTCCTCGATCAACTCGCCGACGGCGACGGCCCCGCCGCCGGCCGCTACCGGCTCTCCGTTCGTGGTGGCGCGGGCACGTGCGTCCGCACGGACGAGGCGCCGGCCCTGACGATCGAGGTTCGCGCCCTCAGCGCCGCCTACCTGGGCGGCACGCGCCTCGTCGACGCGACGCGCGCCGGTGGCGCGACCGAGCACGCCGCAGGCACGCTCGCCGAGGCCGATCGGCTGCTCAGGACCGCCGACGATCCCTGGTGCAGCACCTGGTTCTAGGTCAGGCGGGCTCGGCCGGACCCTCGGCCCGCGGCGCGAATTCGAGCGACGCGGAGTTCATGCAGTAGCGCAGGCCGGTCGGGCGCGGGCCATCGTCGAAGACGTGTCCCAGGTGCGCGCCGCAGTTCGCGCAGGTCGCCTCGATCCGGCGCATCCCGAACGATCGATCCTCGATCGTCTTGACGCGTCCCTGCTCGATCTCTGCGAAGAAGCTCGGCCAGCCCGAGCCGGACTCGAACTTGGTGCCGGAGTCGAACAGCGGCGCCTCGCACACGACGCAACGGTACGCGCCGTCGTCATGGTGGTCCCAGTACACGCCCGTGAAGGCGCGCTCGGTCTGGCCCTGCTGGGTGACCGCGTACTGGATCGGGGAAAGCTTGCTCAGGCGGGACTCGAGGTCCGTGGTGTTCATGGCCGGAAGCATGCGCCCCGCGTGTGACTCGCTCGTTACGTTCGCGACGTTCGAACCGTCAGCGCCGCACGATCCGGGCAAGCCAGGCATTGGGCTGGAGCCCGGACCACAGGTTCGATACGGCGAACGCCTCCGCCTCGATCCGGTCGATGCGCCAGTCGCGCGAGAACGTCGCGCGCAGCTCCGCCTGGGTGATCCTTCGCGGGCCGTCGGTGCCGGGCGTGTGCTCGGAGAAGCACAGCAGGTGCAGCACGCCCCCGCCGTCGACCACGCTCGCGAGACTGGCCGCATAGATCGGCCGATCGGCGTTCGGAAAGGTGTGGAAGCAGCCGGTGTCGATGACGGTGCGGAACGGCGGATCGAGCCGCTCGATCCGGTCCAGCGCGAGCGCGTCGCCGACGAGGAACTCCGCCGACAGGCCGCGCCCCCGGGCCTTCGCGCGTGCGCGCTCGATCGCCAGGTGCGAGATGTCGACGCCGGTCACCGCGAGCCCGCTCGTCGCGGCGAGCAGCGCGTGCTCCCCCGAGCCACAGCCAACGTCGAGGACGGGCTCGATCAGCTCACCGGCATCGGCGAGGCGCAGGATCGCCGGCTGCGGGCGCCCAATGTCCCACGGCGCACGATTGCCCTGGTATGCGTCGTCCCACGACCCCCCGGTCATGGCGGAAGGATACGGGCGCAGGCGAGCCTCGTGGGCTCACCGGTACGTTGGTGGTGCGGCGGTGCCTACCGGCCCCCGGCCTTGATCGTCGCGACCCTCGCGCGGACGAAGTCGTCGATCAGCGCATCCGGCAGCGGCTGCGCCTTGCTGAAGTGCAGGCCGCCCTTGGTGCGGCCATTGCCCCGCAGGGCCTCTGCGTACTTGTCAAGCAGCTCGTCGTGGATGGCGTAGATGCTGCAGTGGCTCTTCCAGCCCGCGTACGACAGGAGGAACCGGTCTCCGAGCTTGAAGGCCGGCATCGCGTAGCTGATCGTGTCGACGGCCTCCGGCGAGAGCGCAGCCACTCGCTCGCGGAGCGCCTGGAGCAGATCGCGCTGCTCTGCCGGCAGCGCGGCGAGGTATGCGTCGACGCGTGGATCGGCCAGCACGCGGTCGAGCATACGGGGACTACGGCCCGAACGCCGCCAACGGGAGGCGAAGCACCGCGTTGTTGTAGCCGTCAGCAACCCAGACCGACCCTGCGGCAACCACGATGTCGCCTCCACCGCCGAACGCGCTTCCAGTCGGGCGAGGCCGGCGGGGATTCGCGCCGCCACCTTGAGGGACGTGGGATCGACCCGATAGAGGAGCGCTGCGTCCGAGTTGGTCGCCCAAAGTCCCGCGTCGTTCGCGGCGAGACCGTTGTACAGCTCCGTCGGCGAACCGAGCGTCACCGAGGCGGTCACGGCATCGGCGTCGGGATTTACGCGGGTGAGCTCGCCGGCGCCCATGATCCAGATCGCCGAACCGAGGTTCACCATGGCGATCGGGCCCTGCACGGTGATCAAGGCCTCCGGGGTCACGACGATCGACGCAGGCGGATCAAGCAGGCCAGGGTGTACAGCCGCGTCAGGCCGCTCCCACGAGCGCCGCGAATGCATCGTGGTCGCCCTGCATCGCCCGCTGCACGTCTTCGGCGCTCAACGTCCCTGCATCCGCCCTTCTTTCTTCACGAGTCTGCATCGTGTCGACGCACTGACGCTGGGCGACCAGCCATCGGATCTAAGTTCTCCGGCGCGCCGGGATAGATCCGACGGTCCTATGAGGATCGTCAATGCAGCATCGCGGCCTCAGGCCGTGGCAATCCGATCAGGGAGCCAAGACCACAGTGCGACTGCCCACAGCTTCAGCGCTCATCCTCATCGTCGCGACCATCACGGCCTGCGCGCCGGGTGCCGTCCCGACGCCCACGCCATCTGCGAGTCCGGTCCTGCCCGCGGTCACCGCCTCGGCGAGCGCGGTCCTGCCCTCCATCACCCTTCAGGCCGCGATCGCCGTCACGAAGCCGGGCTGGGTGGTGGTCGATGGCACCTCGCTCGTCGTGTTCAGCACGAACGGCGAGATCTCACGCATCGATCCGGCGACGAACGACATCAGCGCCCCGACGATGGTCGACGCGGCGTGGAACGGCGGCGGCTTTGCGCTCAACGATGCAGGCCTGTGGGTCGGAGACTTCGACGCCAACCTGGTCTACAGGATCGACCGGACATCCCTGACGGTCGTCGCGACCATTCCGGTCCCGCTCAATCCCGCCGGTGCGGGCGCGACCGCTGACGCCGTGTGGATCGCCAACCATCGTGGCGGGACCGTGACCCGGATCGATCCAGCCACGAACAAGGTCGTCGCGACCGTGAAGGTCAGCAACGTTGGACGCAGTGGCCCGCACGCCATTGGCTTCGGCCTCGGCAGCGTGTGGGTGAGCGCGGGCAACAGCGGCACGGTGGTTCGGATCGATCCAGAGACGAACAAGATCCAGGCAACCATCCCCATTCCGTCCAACGCCAGTGCGTGTGGTGGATTCACGTTCACGAACGATGCGGTGTGGATGCCGAGTTGCTGGGATGCGCACATTCTGGTCCGGATCGATCCCGCCACGGACAAGGTCGTCGCGGCGATCGACCTTGGTGGGTATGGTGGCGAGCCAGTCCTCATCGACGAGGCCCTGTGGCTCACGACCAGGAAGAGCGACGACGATCCTGCCCGACTCGTTCGGATCGACCAGGCGTCCAACACGATTGACCGGGTCCTCTCGCTCGGCGAGAAGTTCGGCGGTGAAAGCCTGGTCGTGGCCTTCGGGTCCGTGTGGACGCCGGACTGGTCCAACAACCAGGTGATCCGGGTGCCGCTCGCAGCGTTCAACGTGTAGCCCGGGAGTTCGACGGAAGGAGTGGCTCCGGCGGTAGGATTCGAACCTACGACACTTCGGTTAACAGCCGAGCGCTCTACCACTGAGCTACGCCGGAACGGGGGGTCGCCGACCGCGCCGGACGGGAGGATAGCAGGAGGGTCCGGGCTCAGCCGGCGAAGGCTAGCCGGCCCGCAACTGGAGGCCCTGAGCGCCGGCCTGGAGCGTGAGCAGGTTGCTTTGGATCGACGCCGCGATCGTACCTGCACGGAGCACCCCGACAACCGCCGACTCGAGCTGACCGCCCGCTCCTTCGCATGCCTTCTTCGTGAGGACGAGGTCCGAGACCTCGATGCCGGTTCCGGCGACCCTCCAGCGCGCCCCGCCCTGGTTGCAGCCGGCGTTGACGTCGAGGGACCCGTCGGCGTGGAACACGAGGGTCGCGGTGGCGCCATTCGGGACGCTCGACACGGCGTCGCCGGCGATGATGGACACGACGGTCCACGTGGGCCCGGTGAGGGCGACGTCGGGCTCCACGATCTTCCTGTCGAGCAGGCGAAGGACAATGGAGCCGCTCTCGAGGATGAGTTCGTCGCCGGTCAGGCGAGCGGTCGGCTTGGAGCCGAGCAGCTGCACGAGCCACTGGTCCTGGGCATCGCGATCCTGATCGCAGCCCATCTCGGTCATGCTGCCGCCCTCGAACACGAGCCGGCCGCCGGCGATGCGGTACGTCCCGCCGATGGAGTTGCAGCCCGCGGAGGCGCCGAGGTCGGAGGCGCGGAAGTCGAGGCGGATCCGCGTGCCGGCGACCAGCGGGCGAGCGGCACCGCCGTCGGTGACCGCGACCGACAGGAACGTGCGGTCCGCGAGGGTTGCCGCGGAGCCCGCGCAGCCAGCCGCGGTGGCAAGGGTTGCGACCAGGGCAAGGCCCGTTACGAGTCGTCGAAGGGTGTGCATGGCCGCGAGACGCCGCGTCGACGCTGTGGGTTCCGGGCGCGCCGGCAGTGCAGCGCCGCGGCGGGCACGATAGCGTTGACGTTGATGGATACCGAGACTTCGCCGCTGATCTCCGTCGCGCGTCTGGCCGGGCTGGTCGACGGCCCGACGCAGCCGGTCATCGTCGACCTGCGCTGGTACCTCGGGCGCCCGGGCGACGGCCATCGGGCGTACCTCGAGGGGCACCTGCCGGGCGCGATCTTCCTCGATCTCGACGACGACCTGGCCGACCTGGCGGGCTATGGCGCGCCGGGTCGCCATCCCCTGCCCGACCCGGCGGCCTTCGTCGCGCGCATGGCCGCCGCAGGAATCGGCGACGGATCACGCGTTGTCGGCTACGACGATGTCGGTGGCTGGGTGGCCGCGCGGCTTTGGTGGATGCTCGAGAACCTCGGCTTCGGGCGGCGCGGGATTGCCGGTGAATGGGCCGGCGTGCTGAATGGCGGCATAAAGGCGTGGGTCGACGCCGGACGGTCGCTGGAGACGACGGCGCCCGCGGCGCCTGCCGGACCTGCTCGCCTGACGCTCCGGGGCCCGTGGCACGGCGTGATCGAGCGCGAGGCGCTGAAGGCGCGGCTCGGCACGCTCACTCTCCTCGATGCCCGTGGCGCCCCGCGCTACCGCGGCGAGACAGAGCCGGTGGACCCGGTCGCGGGCCACATCCCGACCGCGATCAGCGCCCCCATCGACACGAACCTCGCGCCGGACGGGCACCTGAACGAGGCCGCTACGCTGCGCGCGCAGTACGCGGCCCTTGGCATCGACGAGGGCAGTGGCGCGCCCGGTCGCGAGGTCGTCATCTCGTGCGGGAGTGGCACGTCGGCGACGCACCATGCGCTCGCGATGCGCCTGGCCGGCCTGCCGGACCCGATCCTGTACGTTGGTTCGTATTCCGACTGGAGCCGTTCGGGCGAGCCCGTTGCGACCGGCCCGGAGCCCGGAGCACCACCGGAGGCAGCGCGATGACCGTGACCCAGGCGATGTCACCGTCGAACGACGTGCGCGACACGGTGCTCCAGATGTACCGGCACATGCTCGCCGGCGAAGGGGATGCCGCGAACGAGCTCATTTCCAGGGACCCGGCCCTGATCTTCATCGGCTCGGCCGGCGAGTGGATCGACGATCAGGACGCGCTCCGCTCCGGCAAGCAGGTGCCGGGCGAGGGTGTCATCGCGGGCCCAGACCCGGTCGGCTACGCCAACGGCGATGTCGGCTGGTTCGCCGACCAGCCAACCTGGCAGTTTGCCGACGGCACCAGCGTGGAGATGCGGCTCACCGCGGTGCTCCAGCACGAGGCCGCGGGCTGGCGCATCGTGAACATGCACATGTCGGTCGCCGTACCCGATGATCAATGCGTGATGCTCCAGCGGCGCTGGAAGTACGGGATCCCCGCCGCAAGCTGAGGAAGCGATGACCGGCAAGCTCCGCGGGCGGTTGCTGGGCCGGTTCGACCTCTCGGTCGACGGTCGGACGGTGGACCGATCGGCATTCGAGCGTCCATCGGGGATGCGCCTGCTCAAGCTGCTCCTCGCGACGCCCGACCATCGGGTGCGACGCGAGGCGGCGGCGGAGCTGCTCTGGCCGGAGATGGACCCGGACCGCAGCGGCGCGAGCCTCCGGAAGGCGATTCACTTCGCGCGACGAGCGCTCGATGACGATGCCTCGGAGGGCGACTCGCTGATCAGGGGCAATGTCGATTGGCTGCGCATCCACGACGGCGCCGACCTCGATCTCGACCTCGATCGCCTGCGCGCGGCATTGGACGAGGTCAGGGTCGCCGATCGGACGCCCGGTGCGGCGGGCTGGACCGCGCTCGAAACCATTGCCGAGCTGGGCGGCGCGGAGCTCCTCCCCGAGGATCCGTACGAGGAGTGGCTCGTCCCGATCCGCGAGCGCCTGCGCCAGCAGACGATCGAGGCCTTCGGGCGCGGGGCCGCGGCCGCCAGCGCCGCGGGGCAGACGGAGCTCGCATTTCGGCTGGTCGACGGCGCCCTGGCCCTGGAGCCGGCCGACGAGGCCGCGCACCGCATCGCGATCGAGCTGCACCTCGCGGCCGGCCAGCTCCATGCCGCGCGGCGCCAGTTGCTCGCCTGCGCGCGTTCCCTCGCGGAAACGTATGGCGTCGAGCCGTCGCCGGAGCTGGTCCGGCTCATCGAGGAAGCAGCGGCCGGGCGGTCCGTCGCCGCACCACTCATGGCCGGCGAGCCGCCGATCATCGGGCGCAGGCGCGAACTCGAAAGCGCTGAGGCAGCCCTCGACGCGGTCGTGGCCGGCCGGCTCGGAGTCGTGCTCTATCGAGGCGCCGCGGGCATCGGCAAGACACGCGTGCTCCGCGAGCTGGCGCGATCCGCGGCTTCCAGCGGCTGGCGCATCGTGGAGGCGAGGGGGCAGGAATCCTCGCCGGATCTCACCTTCACGGCGCTCGGAACGGGCCTCGCGACCGCACTCGCCGGCGTGCTCCCCGCCGAGCTCGCCGAGCCGGCCCGGAGCGCGATCCTGGCAATCTCGCCGTCGTTCGCCGAGCGGCCCGCCGTAACGTTCGCGACCGACGAGGCATTGCTCGCTGGCCTCGTTGACGCCCTGGCCACGCTCTCGCGCGAGCGGCCGACCGTGCTCGCGATGGACGACATCCAGTGGCTGGACCGGCCCACGATCGAGCTGCTCGATCGGGCGCTCTCCGCCCTCGCTGACGCGCCGATCCTGCTCGTCGGCACCGTCCGCGACGCGCCCGATCCCCTGCCCCGCCCGGTGACTGCGTTCCTCGACGACGTCGAGCGCGCCGGCGGACGCGTGACCCGTCTCGGCCCGGTCGCGCCGCGCGAGTTGGAGCAGCTCCTGGAGCGCGAGCTCGCCGGTGGCCGGTTGGAGCCGTCGCTCGTGTCGGCGATCGTCGAGCGGTCCGGTGGCGCCCCGCTGTTTGCCCTGGAGCTTCTCCGCGCCGCTCGCGACGCGGGCACGATCGTCGAGCGTGCCGGTGCCTGGCGCCTTGCGACGCCGGACGCAACCCTGCCGGTCCCGCCGGGCGTCGGCCTGATGGTCGAGCGTCGGCTCGAGGCGCTCCCGCCCGGCGTCACGCGCATCCTCACGCTCGCAGCGGAGGTCGGCGACCAGGTGCCCTTGGAGCGACTCGTCGCCGCGGTGGAGGGCGGCGAAGGCGCCTCGCACGCCGCCGAGGTCCTCGATGCGCTCGACGCGGGCATGGCCGCCGGGC
>JANLSG010000263.1:0-6179 GCA_031362295.1 Chloroflexota bacterium | reverse complement strand
GTAGCCGACTGCCGACGGCATGCGCCCGAGCAGCGCAGAGACCTCTGCGCCTGCCTGGGTGAACCGGAAGATGTTGTCGATGAACAGGAGGACGTCGCGGCCCTCCTCGTCGCGGAAGTACTCGGCCATCGTCAGGCCGGTAAGGCCGACCCGCTGGCGCGCGCCGGGCGGCTCGTTCATCTGCCCGAACACGAAGGCCGTCTTCGCGATGACGCCCGACTCGGTCATCTCCGCGATGAGGTCGTTGCCCTCGCGGGACCGCTCGCCGACGCCGGCGAACACGGACACGCCCGCGTGCTCCTGGGCGACGTTGCGGATCAGCTCCTGGATGATGACCGTCTTGCCGACGCCGGCGCCGCCGAAGATGCCGATCTTGCCGCCCTTCTTGAACGGGCAGATAAGGTCGATGATCTTGAGGCCCGTCTCGAAGACCTCCACCTCGGTGGTCTGGTCCTCGAAGGCCGGCGGGGAGCGGTGGATCGGCAGGTGGACAGGTGCGTCCACAGGCCCCTTGAGGTCGATGGGCCGGCCGAGGACGTCGAAGACGCGACCCAGGGTTGCCTCGCCGACGGGCACCGTGATCGGGGCGCCGGTGTCGGTGACCTTCGTGCCGCGGGCGAGCCCGTCCGTCGTGGTCATGGCGACGCTGCGCACCCAGTTGTTGCCGAGGTGCTGCGCGACCTCGCAGACGAGCGGCTCGCCGCCCACGACCTCGATCTCGACCGCGTTCAGGATCTTGGGCAGCTGGCCCGCCGGGAACTCGATGTCGACCACCGGTCCGGTGATCTGGATGACGCGGCCCTCGGCCCTCGCTGGTGCGGCTGTCGCCATGTCGTTCTCGTCCTCCTGGGTGCGGCTCAGCGCGCCTGCGCGCCGGTCGCGATTTCGATCATCTCTCGGGTGATGTTGGACTGGCGGGCCTTGTTGTAGGCCAGGGTCAGGTCGTCGATGAGCTCGCCGGCGTTCTCGGTCGCGTTCTTCATCGCGACCATCCGGCTCGATTCCTCGCTCGCCCGGCCCTCCAGGACGGCGTGGAACAGCCTGGTCGCGACGTAGCGCGGCAGGAGCTGCTCCAGCACCGCGGCGGGGCTCGGCTCGAAGATGAACTGGTTGCCCGGAATGCCCTCGGTGTCCTCGGTCGGCTGGATCGGCAGCAGCTGGACCATGACCGGCCGCTGCGCCAGCGTGGAGATGAACCGGCTGTAGATCAGGTCGATCCGGCTGTAGTCGCCGGACAGGAAGTCCTCGGTGATGAGGCGCGCGAGCGGCAGCACGTCGGCGAACGTGGGCTTGTCGCCGAAGCCCGCGAAGTGGGCCTCGATGGGCACGCGCGAGCGGCGCATCGCGTCACGACCCTTGCGCCCAACCGTGACGACCGCGATGTCGCCCTGGTGCTCGGTGATCTCGCGGGCAACGAAGCGGATCGTGTTCGTGTTCAACGGGCCGGCGAGTCCGCGATCCGTGGTGATCAGGATCAGCAGGCGCTTGGTTCCGGTCGGGTCCGCGAGCAGCGGGTGGTCCTCGCTCCCGAGGACGGCCGCCACGTCGGCGAGCACTTCGTCGATCTTCTCGCTGTACGGCCGCGCAGCGAGCGTCGACTCCTGGGCGCGCCGCAGCTTCGACGCAGCCACGAACTGCATGGCTCGCGTGATCTGCTTGATGTTCTTCGCCGCGATGATGCGGCGCTGGATCTCGCGCTGGTCCGCCATCAGGCGAGGAAGCTCTGGCGGTACACGTCGAGCGCCTCGGTAAGGGCCGCGGCGAGCTCTTCGGAGAGCGCCTTGGTCTTGGCCAGCTCGGGGAGCACGGTGGGGCGCTCCGACTCGAGGAAGCGGTAGAAGCCGATCTCGAACTCCTTGACACGTGGCGTCGGGACGTCGTCGAGCTTGCCGGTCGTGGCCGCGTGCAGGATCGCGACCTGCTTCTCCACCGGGAGCGGCTGGTACTGCGGCTGCTTGATGACCTCGGACAGCTTCTCGCCTCGGGTCAGCTGGTCGCGCGTGGCCTTGTCCAGGTCCGACGCGAACTGCGCGAACGCCGCGAGGGCGCGGTACTGGGCCAGGTCCAGCTTCAACGGGCCCGCGACCTTCTTCATGGCCTTCGTCTGCGCGGCCGAGCCGACGCGGGACACCGAGATGCCGATGTTCAGCGCGGGGCGCTGGCCGGCGTTGAACAGGTCCGTCTCGAGGAAGATCTGGCCGTCCGTGATCGAGATCACGTTGGTGGGGATGTACGCGGACACGTCACCGGCCTGCGTCTCGATGATCGGCAGCGCAGTCAGCGAGCCGCCGCCGTTGTCGTCGTTGAGGCGCGCGGCGCGCTCCAGGAGGCGGGAGGGGAGGTAGAAGACGTCGCCCGGGTACGCCTCGCGGCCCGGCGGGCGGCGCAGCAGCAGGGCCATCTCGCGATATGCCCAGGCGTGCTTGCTGAGGTCGTCGTAGACGCACAGCGCGTCCTTCACGAGGACACCGTCGATCTCGACCCCGACCTCCATGACCTCCTCGCCGATGGCGGCACCGGAGTAGGGCGCGAGGTACTGGAGCGGGGCGGGATCCTCGGCGCCGGCGACGACCACGATGGTGTGCTCCATCGCGCCGTACTTCTCGAGCGTGGCCACGGTCTGGGCGACCGTGGACAGCTTCTGGCCGATCGCCACGTAGATGCAGACGAGCCCCTGGCCCTTCTGGTTGATGATCGTGTCGATGGCGATCGCGGTCTTGCCCGTCTGTCGGTCCCCGATGATCAGCTCGCGCTGGCCGCGCCCGATCGGGATGAGGGCATCGATGGCCTTGATGCCCGTCTGGACCGGCGTGTCCACGCCCTTGCGGACGATGACGCCGTGGGCGATGCGCTCGACGGGGCGGGTCTTCGTGGTCTTGATCGGGCCCTTGTCGTCGAGCGGCTTGCCGAGCGGGTCCACCACGCGACCGAGCAGCGCCTGCCCGACCGGGACCTCGACGACGCGCCCGGTGGTCTTGACGGTGTCGCCTTCCTTGATCGCGGAGGCGTCACCGAGGACGACGGCACCGACGGTTTCCTCCTCGAGGTTGAGGGCCATGCCCATGACCCCGCCCGGGAACTCGAGCAGCTCGGACGCGAGGGCGCCTTCGAGGCCGTAGATCTGGGCGATGCCGTCGCCGACCTCCACGACCGTGCCGACGTTGCGCGTCTCGGCGGTCGCGTCGAACGTATCGATCGCGGACTTGATGATGTTGACGATCTCGTCGGAGCGGATGGCCATCAGGTTCTCCTTTAAGTAGCGGGCGGCGGCGCTAGCGGGCGCCCGCCACGAGGCGCTCGCGGAGCCGCTCGAGGCGGCCCCGGACGCTGGCGTCATAGAGGGTGTCGCCGACGCGGACGGTGATCCCGCCGATCAGCGATTCGTCGACCTCGATCCGAAGATCGACGGTCTTGCCGGTCATCTCGGCGACCTTGCGCGTCAGCGCCTCGGTCTCGGTCCTGTCGAGGGCCGTGGCCGACTTCGCGACGGCCTCGACCACCCCGTGCTCCTTGTTCAGGAGCCGGTGGTACTCGGCGGCAACGGCCGCCAGGCGATCGACCTTGCCACGTGCCACGAGCATGCCCACGGTCTTGCGCACAGGCTCCGGCACGCGCTTCGTGAGCAGCGTGTCAACGAGCTGCACGCGCTCGGCAAGCGGCCGCGCCGGGTTGCGCAGGATGCCGAGCACCTCGTCGCCGCCCACCATCCGCACGGCCAGGTCCAGCCCGTCGCCGTAGGCATCGATCAAGCCATCGCGCGTCGCGAGCTGGAATACGGCCTCGGCGTATCGCCGAGCGGCCGGGGCGCCTGCGCTCACCGCTTGGAGCTTCCCGCCGGGTCGGCGAGGAACTCCTCGACGAGGCGTCGCTGGCGCTGGTCGGTCATCGTCTCGCCGACGACGCGGCCGGCAGCCTGGAGCGCCAGGTCGGCGACCTCGCCGCGAAGTTCGGCCAGGGCCTTCTGCTTCTCCGCGGCGATCTCGTCGGATGCGCGGACGCGCATGCGCTCGAGCTCCTCGCGGGTCGCGGCGATGTCCGCGTCGCGGGTCTCCTGGGCGACCTTCTGGGCGCGCGCCAGGATGTCGTTGGCCTCGCGGCGCGCCTCGGTGAGGGCCGCCAGACGCTCCTGCTCCGCGCTCTCGCGGTCGTGGCGCGCCTGCTCCGCATCGCGGAGGCCCTGCTCGATGCGTGCCCGGCGCGAGGCGAGCATCCCGCTCACCTGCTTGCCGAACGCGAGATACAGGATCACGGTGAAGACGAGGAAATTGAGCGAGGCGACGGCGATCCAGAAGAAGTTGATCGCCAGCCCGCCACCCTCCGCCGCGGCGCTGACGCCGGGGGCGGCCGCGTAGCCGGCGATCGCGAACAGGTTCATGGCGTAGGGATCCCGCTCGCTACGCGGCGGCGGGCTGCAGGACGATGGCCAGGATCGCGACGACGATCGCGAGGACGCCGAGGCCCTCCGCGAACGCGGCGCCGAGGATGAACTGTGCCCGGATCTGCGGGGTCGCGTCCGGGTTGCGCCCGATCGCCGTGGCCGCGAGGCCGGTCAGGATCCCGATGCCGATGCCGGGGCCGATGACGCCCAGCGCCGCCAGGCCCGCTCCGATGAATTCCACGGTGCTTTCCCTCCAATTGGTTCCGACGTGATTGGTGCCTTGCTAGTGCGCTCCACCCATGCTTGCGATGGCCGGGCCAACGCCGCCCTGCGGGTCGTCGGCGAACTCCGGCGCCGCGTGCTCCTCAACGTGGTGGCTCTCCACCGCGATGATCGTGTACATGAGCATGAGCGTCGAGAAGATAAGTGCCTGCACGAAGTTGAGCAGGCCCTCGAGGAGCAGCATCCCCGCCGGGATGAGCGCGATCGTGAGCGCCGTGATGACGCCCAGCGCGACTTCGCCGCCGAAGATGTTGCCGAAGAGGCGCATTGCCAGCGTGATGGGCTTGATGAACTCCAGCAGGAATTCGATCAGCCCGACGAACAGGTCGATCACGCCCGATGCAATCCCGTGCTTGAAGCCAGAGAAGACGAAGAACTTGCCGAGGTAGCCGCGCACGCCCAGGGCCTGGAAGCCCCGGAAGTGGAAGTAGAAGAAGGCAACGAGAGCAAGCCCGATGGTGACATTGACGTCGCTCGTGGGCGCACGCAGGGCCTCGATCTTGCCGAAGAACGGCAGCAGGCCGCTCCAGTTCGAGAACAGGATGAACAGGAAGAACGCCGCGAACAGCGGAATGTGCTTGCGCGCGTCCGGGCCGCCGAGGGAGATCGCCCAGTTCTCCAGGCCCTCCCACGCGAACTCGACGGCGTTCTGGAGCCGGCCCGGGATCTCCTTCATCCGCCGCCCGGCGATGGTGAAGACGACGAGCAGCACGCCCATCACGATCCACATGGTGAACAGGGTGTTGGTGATGCTCACGGTTGCGCCAACGATGGGAAGCGCGTGCTCCTCCTCGCCGGGGGCGAGGGGCGGCCAGATCACCGCTGGCGCGGGAAACTCGAGGTTGGCCATGATCAGGTCGCCGATGCCCTTGATCGGCTCGCCGGGCTTACCAACAGGGAACGGCGGGACCACGATCGACGCCACGACGTCAAGCGCGATCACCGCGGCAATTAGCAGCAGGATGTTCCGGCGGCGGCTGGAACGCGGCTTCGGCGGGATCGCGGCAGCAACGTCCCCTGACGCACTTGCGCCGGTCGCGGCTGGCTCGCCGGCCTGGGTGGCCGGGCGCGGGTCAGTCGACACCATTCCTCCGGATCAGGAGCGGGGCTGTGCGCCGCGCTCGGGTCGGTTTCAGTCTTTTGTCGTCGCGAGGAACCGATTGATCAGCCGCCGAATGCCGAAGGCTCCGGCCGCCATGCCGAGCAGCAGGCCGGTGAGCAGGAAGATCGGGAACCTGATCCCGAGCTGCTGGTCCAGCCAGTGTCCACCAAGCGCGCCCGCAAGGGTCAGCACGAAGAGGATGAAACCGATCTCCGTGAAGAGGGCGAGATAAGCCCCCGTTCTACCGGGCTCGATCACGCGCCACCTCGCAAGGCCCAGGGAGTATAGCAATCAAGGCCCGGGGACCGTGACCGGGGTCGTATCGGTGGCCGAGGAGATCCCGTCGAGGCCGGTCACCATGAGCGTCACGGTCCATGTTCCCGGATCCGTGTACGTGAAGGTGATGAAGGACGAGCC
>JANLSG010000262.1:0-2250 GCA_031362295.1 Chloroflexota bacterium | reverse complement strand
ATCGCGCTTCGCCGAGCCAGCCCGCAACCTCGGGATCGGCGCCGCCCACCGTCGCGGCCGCGACGAGCGCCAGTAGCGCCTGGTCGTACACGAGCCCCAGGTCGCCGTACTTGCCCCAGACATCGCGGAACCCGGCCATCGCCGCGTCGCGGTCGCCCTCGATCGCCGCGATGCCGGCTCGGATGGCGGATATGTCGGCCTCGATCGCCCGACCCCGAGTTCCGAGCCCGCCCAGCCGGTCGATAACCTGTTTCGCGAGCGGAACATCGCCGCCCAGGACCGCCGCGATCCCGGCCCTGGGGAGGGCATAGGGTGCGTTGAGATCGCTGCCGTCGGCGAACACGATGAACTCCCGGGCGCCCTCGATGAAGCGACCTTCCGAGAGTGCGATGTAGCCCCGCAGGTCGTGCATTGAGGCATCCATGTCGGCGTCGCCGAGCTCGTCCGTCCGAGCCTGGAGCGACGCGACGTCGGCCGGCGACAGCGTCCCACGCAGGGCGAGGAACATCGACCGGGCGTGCTCGAGGAAGAGGTCGGTGACATTTCGATCCTCATCGCGGATCGCGCGATCCAGCTCGCCGACGACCCAGTCCCACTCGCCGATTCGGCGGATGTCCTCGGCCGTGTTGCCGAGGTTGAGCGTCTCCCGGCCGCGATGCCCGGTGCGGCGCGCCTGCTCGATGATCCGGCGCTCGACCTCTACCGTCGCTCGCGGGTCGTCGAGCGCGAGGATGTTCGACAGCGTGGAGTTCGCGGTGTCCACCTCGCCCTGCAGCCCGAGCTGGTCGGCCAGGCGACGGGCGCCCTCCACGAGGGCGAGCGCCTCCCACATGCGACCCTGGAACTGGGCCAGCATGCCCTTCATACGGAGCATGCGCGCGGCAACCTCGCCGTAGCCGAGACGTTCCGCGATTGCGAGCGCCCGGTCAGCCTGGATCGCCGCCTCTGCATACTGGCGGGTGAAGGTCAGGATCGCGGTGTACCCGGCGAGGAGATTCAGGACGTTCGGGTCGTCCTCCATGTCGGCGAAGAGGTGGATCGCCTCGCGCACGACCACGATTGCCTTGTCGCGCTCCCGGGATTGGGCGAGCGCGTCAGCGTGGAGATAGATCGCCAGCGCCAGGCCGGATCGGTCGCCCATCCGCTCGCGGATCTCACGCAGATCCGGAACGAGATCCAGCGCGGGCTCGTACATCGCGGCATCGATCGCCGAACGAATCGTCCGCTCCAGGATCGCGGCGCGGTCGGCGTCGTCAGCCTCGACCTCCAGGGCCTGGGCGAGGAACGTGACCGCCTGGCGCGGGCTGCCGAGCGCGAGCGCGCGATCCGCGGCGGCCTTCAGCGCGATTCGCGCCTGCGTCGCGAGGGCCTTCGCCTCGTCGCCGGCCGGCGTGGCGCGGTACGCAGCCACGTAGTGCGCCGCGAGAGCGCCGGCCAGCTCGTCATCGCCGATCGACTCGAAGAACCGGGCGGCCGCGAGGTGCCGGGATCGGCGGTCCTTGAGCGAGAGCGTGGAGTACGCGACCTCGCGGATCAACGCCTGGACGAAGTGGTACTGGCCGCGCTCCGGTGAGCGCGGATCGATCTCCTCGAGGACGAGGTCGGAGCGGACGAGAACGCGCAAGCGAGCGGTGAGCGCTGCCTCCTCGAGCCCGGAGACGGCCGCGAGGCCGGCCGGGGTGAAGCTCTGCCCGAGAACCGCGGCGTCCTGGATCAGCGAGCGCTCCGCGGGGTCGAGGCCGTCGAGCCGGGCGGCGATCAGCGCATGCAGCGTGTCCGGGACGGCCAGCTCGCCGAGCTCGCCGACGGGCGCGTAGCCACCATCCTCGCGAGGCTCAAGCCGGCCGTCGGCGACGAGCATCCGGATCGTCTCGACCGCGTACAACGGGATGCCCTCGGCCCGGGCCACGATCGAGCGGACGGCCGCTTCGGGGAGGCCCGGGACGAAACCTGCGAGCAGCTCACGCATCGACGCGTCGTCGAGCGGCTCCAGGTCGAGGGCGAGGAAGTTGCGTCTGCCCGCTCCCCAGTCGGAGCGACGCTCCAGGAGCTCCGGCCGGGCGAGGGTCACGATGAGGATCGGCAGACCGCGGCTCCATTCGAGCAGGTGGTCGATGAAGTCGAGCAGGCCGGGATCCGCCCAGTGGAGGTCCTCGAACAGGAGGATCACCAGCTGCTGCTCGGCCATGCGCTCGAAGAACAGGCGCCACGCGCTGAACAGCTCGCCCGCGCCACCGCCGGGCGCCTCGG
>JANLSG010000248.1:0-8268 GCA_031362295.1 Chloroflexota bacterium | reverse complement strand
CTGCTGATCACCGCCGGCGAGAACGACAGCCGCTGCCCGCTGCCCCAGATCCTCAACTACGTCGAGCGGCTGAAGGAGCGCAACCACCCGCACGAGCTGTACCTGTTCGCGACGGGGCACTCGTCCTTCGACATCGATGAGCGCATCCGCCAGTTGGGGGTCGTCCTCGACTTCCTGTCGCGGACGGTGCCGGGCGTCGAGCGACTGGCGGGGGTCGCCGACGGTCGAGGCGCGGAGTCACCGGCGGCGGTATGAGACATCGCGACGCCGCGGGCGTCGTGTTGCCATGAACCACGGCCGCCGCGTCCGGCTCGGCTTGCTCGGACTCATCCTCGTAATCGCCTCGGCCGCCTGTTCCTCGACGCCGGCCGCCACGCCAACGGGTCCGTCCGGGACACCGGAGTGCGGGATACCGCTCACCGCCAAGGACATGGAGGGCGGATTCCTCGCGGGCGAGGTATCGGCCCCCGCCAGCGGGACGATCGTCGAGGCCGCACTCGCCACCGGCGCCGGCGGGCCTCAGCTGACCGGTCGGACGATCCTGTTCGTAGGCGCGTTCAGGGGGGCGCTCCCCGTCACGGTTGCCGGTGGGGCGATGTTCGCTGTGGAGGCAGCCACCCCACTCGTCGATGCCGAGGGGTGCTCCGGCTCCGTCCGGATCGCGGCGTTCGCGGATGTGCTCGACGGCGGCAACAAGGGGGACGCGTTCGCGGAGGCTGATCTCGGCGGGATAACCGTCGGTGGCGCGTCCAGCTCCTGCACGGCGTTGCCTGCCACTCCCGGCTCCATCGCTGTGGAGTGCCCGTCGATCGGCATCCGCATCGGTAGTCAGGCATCGACGGGGACCCTCTGGCTGCGATTCCGCGCGGTCGGCCAGCCGACGACCGTCGCCGCGATGCCGGCCTGGGTGGACCAACTTACGGGTGCGGCGACGCCAACCGAGACGACTGGCCCCGGGCTGTCCATGGGCGGCACGATCTCCCTCGACGGCGAGGCGTTCGCCATCCTGCCGCTTGAGGCCGACCTCAATGGGGTCTTCATCGAACCGCAGGATGGCGGAACGAAGGTCGGCTACCGGGGGACGTTCTCGTTCGAGCTCGGCGACTATTACTCGCAGCTGTCCATCGGGATTGCCGACTACGACGGACCGGGCGTCCATGCGATGAGCACGTTCGTCCAGCTCAGCAAGGTCGTATCGGTCGATGGTGGCCTGCCGCAAACGATCGTCTTCCGGGGAGCAGATTGCCGTGTCGAGGTCGCCGACGGCGAGCTCCGCGGGTCAACGTCCTGCACCTTGACCGCCGAAGACCCCGACGCGGGCGCAGTCGAGGTCGTGGCCGACTGGACCGTCGCGAGCGCGACGCGCTCCGTCGGGCCGTCCGTGCTGGTGCACTGGACGCTGGGAGGCGCCTACGTGAGCGAGGGCCAGGCCACGGTCCTCACGAGTGCCAACACGCCCCTCGACCCATCGATCCGGCGCGTCCTCGAAGTGCGGGTCGGCCATCCGGGGACCTTCGACCTCTTGCGCCTCGACATCTTCGGGTTCACCGGCGAGGGAACGTACCTGGGCGATGCGGTCCATGCGTCCATCCAGGACGTGATCAACGACTCGCCGAACCTGCGCATGAACGCCGACCCGAGCGATGGCATTCCAGCTCCGAATGGCGAACCTTGGGGCCCCGTCTTCGGTGAGTGCACCGCCACGGTGGCCGACGACGGACACTCCGGGTCGATCCGCTGCACAGGCGTTGCCGGCTTCGAGGACACGCCGTCCGGTGGATCGACGACGCTCTTCGCGACCTGGGCGCCCGCCTGACGCGTCGGCGCTACCGGAGGGTGCTGGCGAGCGGGATGCCGTCAGAGAAGTAGGTTGCGGTCGCCCCGGATGCGACGAGGTCGAACGTCTGACTCTCGAAATACAGGATCGTTTGGAGGCCGGTCACGGCGCTCCCATCGACCCGGTCGCCGATCGCCAGCGATCCGAATTCGCGGCCGTCCGCGAGCGGGTGCCCGGGTGACGCGGTGACGGAGCGCCCATCCGCAAGGGTCAGCCGGATGACGTGGTGGTTTGCGGGCGCGGTGGTGGATCCCAGGGCGATCACGGTGCCCGCGACGCGGCGGCCCTCGCTGTCGAGCGTCCAGATCGCGTCGCCGAGGCGCAGGTCCTGCACGGCGATCGAGCCATCGGGCGTGTCGATTCGGGTGCCGCGGGCGAGGCAGATCGGGCACATCGGCTCGCCGGCGGCAGCCTGCTGCTCGATCTTGATCAGCCCCTTCGTGTTGATGATCCCGGCGGTGCGGGTGCCCATCGCCCCGCCTCCGACGGGCTGGGCCAGGTAGTCGAACCGGTACACGCCGTCGCCGATGGGATCCAGCTGCACGGCGAGCGCGACTTTCCAGAGACGGTAGATCGAGACCTTCTGCGCGTCCGTGATCGCGCCGCGAACATCGATATCGAGCTTTGCGCCGATGGCGCTGTAGATCTCGCCCTCGGCCTGCATCTCGGCGAAGCGCTCAATTGCCCGCTGCTCCACGGTGCCATGGGAGACCGGGTATTCGTCCGGATCGCAGTACCACATCGGCCCGAGGGAATCGATCAGCAAGAGGCGAAGCTGGCCGGCATCGAGGGGGGCGCCACCGATCGGGACGCTCGTGGGTGCCGGCGTGCCACCGGGCGGCGTGCTCGCGCCCGGCGAACAGGCGGCGAGGGCGAGGACGGCAAGAGCCGCCACTGTGGCGAGACGGTGAAGTCGTGGCATCGAGGCGTTGACGGCGTGGCGGGGCGGGGAGTTCCGCACCGTCTCAGTCGATCGTGAAGTGATCCGGGTCCTGGTAGCGGCCGGTGCGCTCCTTCTCGATCTGCATCAGGACGTCATTGAGGAGCGTCGAGGCGCCGAATCGGAACCGCTCGGGGGTCATCCAGCGCGGGCCGAGCGTCTCGTACAGCACGACGAGGTACTGCACCGCTTCCTTGGCGGTCCGGATTCCGCCGGCCGGCTTCATGCCGACGGCGCGCCCCGTCGCCTTCTCGAAGTCGCGGATCGCCTCGAGCATCACCAGCGTCACCGGCAGCGTCGCCGCGGGCTGGATCTTGCCCGTGGAGGTCTTGATGAAGTCGGCGCCCGCGGCCATCGCGAGGATGCTCGCGCGCCGGACCTGGTCGAACGTGCCCAGCTCGCCCGTCTCCAGGATCACCTTGAGGTGCGCCTCGCCGCAGGCGTCCTTGATCTCAACGATCTCGTCGTAGACGGTCGCGTAGTCGCCGGAGAGGAACGCCCCGCGGTCGATGACCATGTCGACCTCGTCCGCGCCGGCCGCAACGGCCTCGCGGACTTCTGCGACCTTGATCGTGCGGAACGTCTGGCCGGACGGGAAGCCCGTGGCGACGCTCGCGACCCTCACGGAGGAGCCGCGCAGGGCCTCCTTCGCCTCGGGGATGAGCGTCGGGTACAGGCAGATCGCGGCGACCGATGGGATCGACGGGTCGCCGGGCTGGGGGTGCATCGCCTTGGCGCACAGCGCGCGGATCTTGCCCGGCGTGTCGCGGCCCTCGAGGGTCGTGAGATCCATCATCCGGATCGCGAGGTCCAGCGCCCAGAGCTTCGACGCCTTCTTGATCGATCGCTTCTTGAGGGTTTCGACGCGCAGCTCCACACCGACCTGGTCGACCGCGGTCTGGCGCCCGAGCACGCTGCCCATCGGCCCTGGGCGCCCACCCGCCCACGCGCGGACGAGCTCGCTGGCGCGCTCTCGCGAGAGGGTGTCGGGCTGGCGGATGGCCATGGGAGTGGCAGGATACACCGCATGTCCGGCACTTCCGACCAGCTCTCCATGCGGCTCGACCCACCGCTGCCGAAGCTGCCGTCCGGGCTTCGGCCGATGCTCGCGCGGCCGCTACCGGCGCCGTTCGACTCCTCGGCGCACCTGTTCGAGCCGGTCTGGGGCGGGGCGCGGGCGTTGGCGCTGATCGGGCCGGCCGCCGAGGCGGGAACCGGGGAAGTCTCGCTCGTCGCCGAGGACGGCACTGCTGGGCCGGCGCCGCTGGACCTCGCGGGACTGGCGACGCGCGTGGCGGCACGGTCCGCAGTGCTCGATGGCGAGATCGTGGTGGTGGACGACGCCGGCCGCCTCGATCACGAGGAGCTGGCTCGGCGGTTCGCGGGCGAGCCCGGCCGGCCCCTGTCCTATCTCGCGTTCGACCTTCTGGACCTCGATGGGCGCTCGCTGCTGAACCTGCCGCTGGAGAAGCGGCGCGCGCTCCTGCGCCAGGTCCTGCGCCCCGGCGACGAAGTAGTCGCCGTTCCGTCGATCGCCGCGGAGGGGATGGCTTTGTTCGAGGCCGTCACCGGCCAGGGGTTGTTCGGCATCCGCGCGCGGCAGCGAGCAAGCCCCTACCTGCCGGGCGTCCGCAGCCGGCTCTGGCGCAGCGTCGCCGTCGACACTGGCGACGCGAAGAGCAGCAGCGCGTTGAAAGCCGAAGACGTGGAGATGGCCGCGGCGACCGACATCACGGGCGAGCTCAGCGGCCGGACAGAGCGGGTCCTCGCCCTCATTCGTCGCCTGCCCCTCGAGTTCGAGGACGGCGACGACCTGGCATGACGGACTTCCTGCTGAACGAACACCGGGGGATCGTTAGTCAGGCCGCGCGGCCTATTTCGAGCCGGGGCTCGTCGTCTCACGCACGGAGCGGGCCGTTGCGATCGCCCAAAGGACCCTCCCGGCTGGCTAACTATCCACGGATGTTCGTTTGACCAGAAGGTTCGACGCGGAGCCGCCAGCGCGTGGTTCATGCACGGATTGGCATCGAATTCCGCGAAGGGATACGAGACCGCCGGCCTTCGATCAGCTAGACCGGCGGACGGACGATCGCGCCGATGATCTGGCGGGCGCCGGGTCGCTGGCCGTAGAGCAGGACGCCGGCGGAGTACACGCGGACCGCGACCACCCCGACGATCGGGATCGCGGCGATCAACAAACCAAACGACAGGACGATCTCCCACGGTTCCACCCGACCCACCGTCAGGCGAGTCAGCATCACGAACGGGCTCCAGAAGGGGACGTAGGACGCCAGTCGAACGGTGTCGCTGATGCCCCCGGACAGCGCCATGACCGCCTGCAGGTAGCCGCCGATGGCGACGAGGCTGAGGGGCAGCGCCAGCACCTGGAGGTCTTCCGCGCGACTCACGAGCGAGCCCGCCGCCGCGTAGATCAGCGCATACAGGATGAAGCCGAGGATCCAGAACCCGCCATATGCCGCGAGCAGGCCGGGGGTGAGGGCCGCGAGAGACACGTCCACGCCGCCGCTCTGCGGCCCGAGAACCAGCGCCGCGATCTTGTCCTGCAGGAGGATCGTCGCGAGCGCCGGCACGAGAATCGCCACGTACTGGACCATGCCGGCCAAGCCAATACCCACGACCTTGCCGACGATCAGCTCCGCCGGCGATGCCGCGCTGATCAGCAGCTCCATCACGCGGCTGGTCTTCTCGGCGACGACACCGGCCGCGACCCACATCCCGTAGATCACGAGCGTGATGAAGATCAACACGACGAAGACCACGCCGACGATCCGGCGGCCGGCGTAATCGCTCGCAGCGATCGGGGCGGCGGATGTGCCACCACCGCCACCGATCTGTGCGGACACGAACTCCGGAGTGAGGAACGGCCCGGTCACCCCGGTGCCGTTGATCCGGATCCAGTCGAAGATGCCGATCGCGAGCGTGCCGACCTGGATCAGCTGGATGCGGTCGGTGCCGATCCGCTCGCCGGTCAGGAGCTGGAATGTCACCTGGCCCGTCGGCAGACGGGTCGTGATCAGGGCGCCGTCGTACATGCCGTCAGCCACGTTGTCGGGCGTAGCCTCCCCAACGGACACCGGGAGGAACACGTACGGGTCCGCGCGGCCCTCGACGGACGGCGGATTCAGGATGCCGTCGAGGATCTGGATCGAGGACGCCGTGAGCTGGGCGTCGTCGCTCGCCACCGCGATCTTCGCCGTGGTGCCGCCACGGTCCACCGCCCGAATCAGCACGGGGGTGAGCGCCACCACGACCGCGAGCACGGCGAGCATCACCGTCGAGACGAAGAAGAGCCGGCTGCGCACCCGCTCGCTGAACTCGCGGCTTGCGACCAGCCAGGCGTTGTCGACGATGCTGCGTTTCGGAGGCCCTGCCATCTCGGGGCTCACGCGACCGCCTCGGAACCGGCATGCGACCGACCGATACCGGACGAGGGAGTGCCGGCGCTCGCCTCCGTGCCGGGCTCGATGTCCGCCGGATGGCCGACGTGTTCGATGAACACCTGCTCCAGTGAGGGATCGGCGACCTCGAAATGCGTCACCCGCGCGCCCGCGGCGAGCGCGGCGGCAAGCACGGACTCCGGCTCCACATCGGACTCGATCTCTATCTCCGCGCGCTCGATGCCGGGCCGGAGCAGACGCGCGCCGGGCACGCCCGCGAGCCAGGCGAGCTTGTGGTCATCGCGCACGGAGAGCAGGACCATGCGGCGCCCAGTCGAGCGCTTCACGTCGCGCAGCGCGCCGGCGACGACCGTCCGGCCGTGGTCGACGATCGCGACCGATTCGCACATCGCCTCCACCGTCTCCATCTGGTGGGTCGACAGGATCACCGTCTTGCCGCGGTCGCGCAGCTCCAGGATCGCCTCGCGCAGCAGGACGATATTCACGGGATCCAGTCCGGTGAACGGCTCGTCCATCAGCAGCACCTGGGGGTCATGCATCACCGCAGCCAGGAACTGGACCTTCTGCTGGTTGCCCTTGGACAGCTCCTCGGCGCGCCTGTCCTCGAACTCGGGGACGTGGAAGCGGGCGAGCCACGAACGAACGTCGCGGGTCGCGATGTCGCGCGGCACGCCCTGCAACCCCGCGAAGAACACAAGTTGCTGGAGCACGGTCATCTTCGGGTACAGGCCGCGCTCCTCTGGCAGGTAGCCCCAGGTTTGCCGTGGCAGGGTTCGGTGGTCCGCGCCGCGCCAGGTGATGGAGCCGCCGTCAGCGCGGAGGACGCCGAGCGCGATGCGCATCGTCGTCGTCTTGCCGGCGCCGTTCGAACCGAGGAAGCCGAAGACGTGCTGCTCGGGCACGTCGAGCTCCAGCCCATCGAGCGCGGTGACCGCGCCGAACTGCTTGGTGAGGCCGTGGATGACCAGGGACATGGTGCGCCGGAGCATAGCCCGGGGCCCCCCAGCGGTCCGTTAGCCGAAGGTCCCGAATTGCGCGCAGAATCCACCACATGGCCTTTCCGGAAGATCCCGCAATCGCACGCACGATGCCATCGGGAGAGCGCACCACGCCGACGCGGATTCACGCCGATCGTGGCGCGGGAACTCTTGAGCTCGAGTGGGGCGACGGCCATCTGACGATGTACGGCGCCCACGACCTGCGCTGGCTGTGCCCATGCGCGTTCTGCCGTGGCGAGGCCGGGCTGCCAGGCTGGCTGGACACATCGCCCACCCTCACCGCCGAGCAGACCCGGCTCGTCGACGTGCACCTCGTCGGGTCATATGCGCTCGCTCCGACATGGGGCGACGGCCATCACACTGGCTACTACCCGTTCGCGCTGCTGCGCGAACGCTGTTCATGCACCGAATGCAGGGGGATCCGATCGTGATCGTCGCCACCGCACCGTTCATCGCCGGCCATCGGGTGGTCGAGACCAAGGGCCAGACGTTCGGCCTCGTGGTCCGCAGCCGCGGCTTCTCCGGCAACCTCATCGCCAGCCTCCGCTCGCTCGGCGGCGGCGAGATCCACGAGTACACGCAGCTCCTCGAGGACACCCGCCGGCAGGCGCTCGACCGGCTCGTCCAGAACGCGACCGTGATGGGCGCGAACGCCGTCATCTCGATGCGCTTCGACAGCAGCGAGATCGCGGGCACGATGTCGGAGATCGTCGCCTACGGCACGGCGGTCGTCGTCGTGCCCGACGCATCCGCGCCAGCCACCTCCGAGTAGGTCAGGTCAAGTGAGCGCGGTGATTCGCGGGATCCTGGTCGTCGCCGGCTTCCTGCTGATGCTGGCGGGCCTCGCGGTGATCGCGGCGTTGCCGGCAGTCGGCGCGATCGTGGGCCTGCAGCTCGTCGCGTCGGGCGCGTTCCTCGTGGTGATCGTCACGATCGAGCGCCATCGGTACCGCTCCGCCTCCGCGGAGCGCACCAACGCGCCGGTCGGCCCGGGTGGCGGCGAGCCGGCCGGGAGCCAGATCGAATCTCGCTTCCGTCCCACCGCGGAGCGGTTCATCGACCCCACGACGGGCC
>JANLSG010000215.1:0-5153 GCA_031362295.1 Chloroflexota bacterium | reverse complement strand
TCGTCCTCGATACGACCACGACCGAGCCGCGGGCCGACGTCAGCTCGCTTGCGGCGAGCGAGTATTTCTGGCGCGTCAAGGCGCTATCCGGTGGCGGGATCGACTCTCGCTTCTCCGAGTTCGCCACCTTCGAGCTTCAGCGCGCGACGGCCGCGCTCGTGGTCGCCCGAACCGGTGGCGTTGCGCTCGTGGCCGATACCCCCGGCAGGCAGCTACCGGTACCGCTCCTCTCGCAGCACAAGGACACCCCGATGCTGTTGCTGGAGCGAAACGTCGAGAAAGGCGCGCACGCCTGGGACGTTGACCATGGGACGCTCGATCCGAGGGACCCGGCCGACAAAAAGAACTGCGCCATCGCCATGACGGCCATGATCAACCACTTCTATGGCGGCGATCTCTCCCAGGACCGCATCGGCTACGAGGTGAGGAAGAACCTTGTGCCGACGGGTCCTGAATGGGATCTGAACTACGGCACAGGGATCACCGGCAACCAGACGACCGATGCGTTTGCGTTTGCCCTTGGGCCAGGCGTCGAGCCGTACGAGTACGGTTCCTACGACGCGATGTGGGACCGGATCATCATCGAAATCAATGCCGGCCGGCCTATCGCCGCGGCCAACTCGCACCACGGTTTTGTGATCACCGGCTACGCGGTCGTGGGTGGTCGTCGGTTGATGACAGTCAACGACCCGTGGCGGGGCAGCTACGTCTCGAATATCGATCGGGCCGTGCTTCCGGCCTCGGACTTCACCTTCTGGCGCATGCCCGAGGATCGGACGCCGGTCGGTCGGACACAGGAGCCCGGTGTGACAGCCGACTCCGACGGCGATGGCGTGGTCGATTTTGACGAGACCGAGCGGTTCAAGACGGATCCGTACGCCAAGGACAGCGATGGCGACAAGCTGCCCGACAAGGCGGACATCGTGATCGGCGTGTTCGACTCGAAGTATGGCTACGCCGTGAACCCGGACCCTTCGAACCCGGGCCGGGACTTTGACGGCGACGGCATGGCCACTGAGCTGGATCGGGATTCGGATGAGGGCGGGTGTCCGGACGGTAACGAGGACGCGGACAAGGATGGGCATAAGACAGGCGCCGAGACCTGGAACTTCGACGGCCATGACGATGCGGCGTCCTGCAGCGGCTGGCAGGGCACGATGACGTCCACCGCGACCTGGAATCAGAGCTTCCACTCGGGCACGACCACCTCGACGTTCACCGGATTGTGGATGTTCGAGCCGGTCGCTCCTGAGGACGTGTTCGGCGCGTGCCGACCCGAGAACTGTCTCTCCTACCGCGCCACTGGCAGCATCAACTGGACCTGGCAGGTTCAGCATGAGGATCAGAACAACCCCGGCACGTATCTCTGCGATGAAACGCGATCTGGAACGGAGGACGCGGAGACGGGGAAGGGTTCCAAGACCTTCTACCTTCGGGTCATCGACGCTGCGCACTTCGGTTACTCGGGCGGTTCATGGTTCGCCCTTTCCGAGGGTGTGCCGCCGCTGAAGTGCACGGGCTGGAACGAGTCCAGGCAGCCGAACGGGTTCTTCGGCCTTGACGAGCGATCGTCTCCCGACAACCCGCCAAACGACAACGAGTGCAGCCTCGTGAAGTGGCAGATCGATCTCGATGGCGACACGATCGAAGGCAGCTGCTACGAGTATCACTATTCGTACAACTCGCTCCTGTACACGTGGAGCCTCCACCGCGTGGGCAACGCGACCCCGGGCCACTGAGGCGGGACCTTCGGCCCATCCCGGGCGTGGGGTCGGGTGGTAGGATTTCCCGCAACACGACTGCGGAAGCCGACTCCCATCGGGCAATGCCCGATGTCACGCGCGGCCGGTCGGGATCGATAGCACGGCGCCCGGTGCCTGACCGGATCGCCCGAGCAGGAGACCGACCCGCGATGACCGCTACCGGCACCACTTCTGCCCATCCGCCCAGTACGCGCGCGCTCAGTGGCGCCGCGCGCGTGCGAGCCGGCAAGATCGTCGCCAACCTCTCGACGGCCGCCCTGTACGAGGCCGCGGTCCGCGACGGCGAGGGGCTCATCGCGGCCGATGGTCCGCTCGTCGTCGGGACCGGTACGCACACCGGCCGCTCGCCGAAGGACAAGTTCATCGTCCGGGAGCCGTCCAGCGAGGCGAAGGTCTGGTGGGGCGACGTGAACCACGAGATCTCCGAGGAGCATTACGACCGCCTGCGTGGGCGCCTGATGACCTATCTCGCGGACCGTCGGCTGTACAGCCAGGACATGTTCATCGGCGCGCATCCCACCCATCGCCGGTCGCTGCGTGTCTACACGGAGACGGCCTGGGCGAGCATCTTCGCCCGCAACCTGTTCCGCCGGCCTGCCGCCGCGGATCTCGCCGGCTTCGCGCCCAACTTCACGATCATCGACGTGCCGTCGTTCCAGGCGGATCCCGCGACCGAGGGCACCCGAACGGGCACGGCGATCCTGGTCCACCTCCAGCGGATGGAGATCATCATCGTCGGCACGATGTACGCGGGCGAGATCAAGAAGTCCGCGTTCACGGTGATGAACTACCTGATGCCCGACGAGGGTGTCCTGCCGATGCACTCCTCGATCAACGTCGGCGAGGCGGGCGATTCGTGCGTCTTCTTCGGCCTGTCGGGGACCGGCAAGACGACGCTGTCCGCCGATCCGCTCCGGAGCCTCATCGGCGACGACGAGCACGGCTGGGGCAGCGACTACGTCTTCAACTTCGAGGGCGGCTGCTACGCCAAGACAATTCGGCTCTCGCCGATGTACGAGCCGGACATCTTCGCGACCACGCGCCGGTTCGGGACGATCCTGGAGAACGTGGACATCGATCCCTCGACCCGCGAGCTTGATCTCGATTCCGAACGGCTCACCGAGAACACGCGGGGCGCCTACCCACTGCACTTCATCGGCAACGCCGACCCCACCGGCATCGCCGGGACCCCGCGCAACGTCGTCTTCCTGACCGCGGACGCGTTCGGCGTGCTGCCACCGATCTCGCGGCTCACGCGCGAGCAGGCTGCGTACCACTTCATCAGCGGCTACACGGCCAAGCTCGCAGGCACGGAGATCGGGGTCAAGGAGCCGTCGGCCACGTTCTCCGCCGGCTTCGGGGCGCCGTTCCTGCCGCGCCACCCGGGCGTGTACGCACACCTGCTCATGGACCGGCTGGAGCAGTTCGACGTCCCGGTTTGGCTCGTGAACACGGGCTGGACGGGTGGGCCGTACGGCGTCGGAACACGCATGAACATCGATCACACCCGGAACATGGTCCGGGCCGCGCTGAGCGGCGCGTTGCGCGACGTCCCGACGGTCATCGACCCGATCTTCCGGGTCGCCGTGCCCGTCGAGGTGCCCGGCGTCCCGACCGAGGTCCTCGTCCCGCGCAACACCTGGGCGGACCCCGACGAGTACGACACCGCCGCGCGGAAGATCGCGCACATGTTCCATGACAACTTCGAGGCCTACGCGAGCGGCGTCAGCAAGGCGGTACGGAATGCCGGACCGGTCCGCGCCGACGACGCCGGCGAGCTACGGATGAGCGGCCCCGGCGAGGGCTGACCAGCAAGCAGAGGGGACAGGCAATGGCCCGCAACAAGGTCACCGTCATCGGCGCCGGCAACGTGGGCGCCACGACCGCGCAGCGCATCGCCGAGGCCGGCCTGGCCGACGTCGTGCTCATCGACATCGTCGAGGGCCTGCCGCAGGGCAAAGGTCTCGACCTCGCCGAGGCCGCGCCCGTGGTCCGCCACGACTCGCACGTCATCGGCAGCAACGACTACGCATCGACCGCCGGCTCCGACGTCATCGTCGTGACCTCCGGGCTGGCGCGCCAGCCGGGCATGAGCCGCGACGACCTGCTGGCGAAGAACGCGGGCATCGTCCAAGCCGTGGTTTCGGCCGCGGCCGCCCAGTCCCCGAACGCAGTGCTGATCGTGGTCACGAACCCGCTCGACGCGATGTGCCACGTGGCGATGCGCGCCTCCGGCTTCCCGCGCGAGCGCGTCCTCGGCATGGCCGGCGTCCTCGACTCCGCCCGCTTCCGGACGTTCATCGCCGAGGAGCTCGGGGTCTCCGTCGCGGACACCCACGCCTTCGTCCTGGGTGGCCATGGCGACACGATGGTCCCCCTGTCGCGCTACTCCACCGTCGCCGGCATCCCGATCACCGAGCTGCTTCCGCCGGATCGCGTGAAGGCGCTCGAGGAGCGCACGGCCAACGGCGGCGCCGAGGTCGTGGCCCTGCTCAAGACGGGCTCTGCCTTCTATGCGCCCGCCGCGGCTACCTTCGAGATGGTCGATGCGATCCTGCGGGACCGCCGGCGCGTCCTGCCGTGCGCCGTGCTGCTCCAGGGCGAGTACGGCGTCGATGGCCTGTTCGTGGGCGTGCCGGTGGTGCTCGGTGCCGGCGGCATGCAACGCATCATCGAGATCACGCTGACCGCCGATGAGAAGGCTGCCTTCCAGAAGTCCGCCGCCGCGGTCCAGGAGCTCGTCGACAAGCTTCCCGCCTGACGGCTTCCGGCGGTGCGTGCGCGCACCCGGAGATGCAGCGTGGCCCCCGAGATGCGACGCGCGATCCAGGGCCGCGTAGTACCGTGCCCGAAACTCGAGCTGCGGCTCGCAGGGGCGCACGTCGAGCGCAGGGTGCCTGGTCGAACAGGCGCGGAGGAGCGATCGACGCGTCGACGAAAGCAGAGGAGGACGCCACCCGCGCAAGCGTGTTGACGCTGTTCCATCGAGTTCCCATGAGTCACTCCCGATCAGTCCATCACTCTGGAGGAAGACCGTTGAAGAGATCCAAGAGGGTGCTTGCGACCTTCGCCACCCTGGCCCTGCTGCTCTCCCTGAGCGGTATCGTCGCCGGCGGAGCTGCCGCGGCCAAGCCCATCAAGGACACGCCGGTTCGCCACACCGGGCCGAACTACAACAATGGCGCGAAGCTGCCATTCGGAAAGCCAGAAGGCAAGATCGCCAAACCGCCGCTCGGTCCGGCCAAGCTTGGCCAGACGCGGACATGGCTTGGGTTGGATGATGACCAAGGCACGATCGGGCTGAAGAACTACACGTTGCGGGGCGTGGGCGACAAGGTGGAGGTCTGGGTCGCGAACAACCTCAAGTTCCCGAACACGAGCATGCTCAAC
>JANLSG010000209.1:0-3344 GCA_031362295.1 Chloroflexota bacterium | reverse complement strand
CTCCTTCGTCAGGCTCGTTGCGTGCGGGTAGCCCTGGAGCCGCCAGCGGGCGACGGACTGGCGGATCTCATTGACGATCTCGTTCTGCTGTTGCCGAACCCCGGCGCCGAACTGAAGCGCCAGCTGTGCCGAGGCCTTCTTCGGCTTCGCGACGGGCACGAAGAACTCGCTGGGTCGGCGGCCCTCGAGAATCTCGCCCGAGACCTGCCCATCGACCACTCGGAAGTGCTTCGTCGGCTCGACGAACGGCGAGTTGATGACCGGGTTCTCGATCGCCGCCGGCGGGGCGGCTGACTGCGCGGCGGTCGCCGCCGTCCCCTGCTCGGCTGGCTGGTGCCCCAAGGTCCCTCCCACGCGCGATCCCGGCTTTGGGGGCCGTCGCGACTATAGCCCGTGCCCGTTCGACTGTACGGGCGCGGGCGTGACCGCGACAGTAGGCATTTCCCTACGCCGGGCTGAACGCTCAAGGCAGAAGGCTCTGCGTGTGTCCGCGAGCAGCACGCGAATCCGCTGGGCGGTCGCTTGAGTAAATCGACGCGAGCCTTTCATCGACTAGGTCGCGGCGACCAGTTCGCGGACGCCGTCATCGTCTTCAAAACCCAGGATGAGGCGCTCGCCAGCGGCAATCAGTAGGGTCAGTACCCAAGGAGAGCTCGCGTGGGCGGACGCGGGCGACTCGCCGGGTTCAGCGGAGGCCGCGAAGCCGGGCTCCGGGTTGGAAGTCTCCTTCGAGCCATCGGATGGCAATGCGCTCGAACACGCCGATACTAATATGAAGGAGGACCGACGATGGCGATGACGATCAGGCGACCGACTCCGGCCGAGGTCTACGAGCGGGCCTACGTACCTGCGATCTTCACGGCCCTGACGCGTCTCGTCATCGATGTGGCGGAGCCGAGGCCCGGCGAGGCGGTCCTGGATCTGGCATGCGGCACCGGAATTGTCGCGCGGAACGTCGCGCCGCTCGTCGGCGAGGCAGGTTCGATCGTCGCGCTGGACATCCGCCCGGGCATGCTGGCCGTAGCTCGCCGGACCGCTCCGCCCGGCGCGAGCATCGAATGGGTGGAGGGCGATGCGACGGCGATGGCCCTCCCCGATGGGCGCTTCGACCTCGTCATCTGCCAGCAGGGCCTGCAGTTCTTCGAACCACGGGACGCAGCGCTGCGCGAGATCCGGCGCGTCCTCCGGCCGGGCGGCCGGCTCGCGGCCGCGGTGTGGCGGATGCTCGACGAGCAGACGCTGTTCCGCGAGCTCACCGCCGTAGAGGCGCGGCATCTCGAGCCGCTTGGCCTCACGTGGGAGGCGATTGCCAACCGCTTTCTGTGGGGCGACCCGGACGTGATCCGCGGGGCGTTCGAGACCGCCGGTTTCGCGGACGTGAGGATCGAGGCTGCCACGATTGAGACCGACTTCGCCGCGGACACGTTCGTCGCGGACGTCGAGTATGCCTACCAAGCGACGGTGCCCGCCTTTATCGGCGAGCCTGCGCTGTACCGCGCGCTTCTCCGGGCGGTCAAGCGCGACATGCGGACGATCCTCGAGCGTTACCGGGTCGGTGATCGTCTCCGTGCGCCCATGCCTACGAACCTCATCTCCGCGCGGCGTCCTTCCTGACGCCCGTCATGGAGACACGCAGCTTCGAGTCGTTCGTACCTTGCGCTGTCATCCCGAACTCAGTGTAGAAATGAAGGCGTCGAGCCGGGCGATGAATGGCGCCGCTCCCGCGCCGCTGCCGTCACGACCCTGTCCGTGTGTGGATCCGGACCAGCGTCCTCGCGGTCCTTGACTTCGACCGGTCTCCGACCGACAGTGCAACCAAGGGGAGATGTCCAGGTCCGTCGCGACCGCTCTCCTCTCGGAGGGCGCGATGATTCGAGGCTATCGAAGCGCGCGGAATCTTCGGCGTTTGGGCCGGTCAGCCCGATGACCGCCCTCATGTACGTCGGCAACACGACCGGAGGCACACCCGGATCCACCACACCACCGGTTTCGGTCCCACCACCCGTTTCGGTCCCGCCCACAACGCCGGGTTCGTCGACGCCAGGTAGCCCCACGAACCCTGAGACGTCGACGATCAGCGGTGTTTGTGCGGCCCTCCTGCTCTCGGCCCTCGTCGCTCTCGGCACCGCGGGCGTCGGAATGGCGACCGCCGCCTCGCTGGGACTCCTGGGTGTGCCATTGCTGATCGCGGCCGGGATCACGGCGGCAGCCGGCTTGGCACTCCTGGGAGCTTGGATCCTGACCTGCCGCGATTGCAGGGCGATCCGCTATTTGCAGCGCTACTTCGCGGTTCTCGGCGTCGTGCTCCTCGCCCTCGTCCCCTTGCTCCTCGGAGTGGGCTTGCCCGGAGCCAGCGCAGGCGCGTTCCTGAACGTCCTCCTCTTTGGGGCAATAGTCATCGTCCTGACGGCGGGGGCAAACCGACTTGACTGTCCGAACCCTCCTCGGGAGGGCGCTCGATGATCCTCGTCGGTGCGCTGCTCGGGATCCCGGTCGGCGGGCTCCTCTCGGTCGGGTTCATCACTGCTGCCGGGCTCCACGTCTACGGACCGGCCTCGACTCTCTTTACCGTCCTGACCCTGTTCGGCGTGTCGGCGGCCGTCCCGGTCGTCGTCGTTCCCCTGCTGCTCCTGCTCGGTCTGGGACTGGCGCTCCTCATTGCGACGATCTTTGCCTACGCCTGGTGCGCAGTGGTCACGCTTGGTGTCCCGGTGCCGGCGACGCCACCGGCCGCGGCATTGACGCCGGCGCCGCTGGAGCTGGCGGGCAGGGGCTTCCTCCTGGGCATGGCGCTGAGCGTCAACGGGGCGGTCATGTCAACCGTTCCCGTCCTCTGGCCGCTTGCGTTCCTCCAGGTTCCCCTGCTGCTCGGGTCGTTGATCCCTGCGGTCGCCGCCAGCCGCCCATACCAGGTGATCCTGGGTGGACTGGGATGGACCCTCCCGCTGAATTACCTGATGTTCCCGATCGGGATCCTGCTGTTCGTCATCAATGCTCCGACGGCCATTGGGGCGATCCGGTTCGACAGCGGAACCATGACGCTCGAGACGCGTGGAGGCCTCGTCGCCAGGTTCATCCGTCCCACGGTTGCGTTCAACCTGGGCAACGTCACGTTCCTCGGGACGTCGTATGTGCCACCCCCTGCACCACTATTCACCGCACCGAGCATCTCGACACACGAGACGGGACACACCTTGTCCGGTGCCGCGCTGGGCGGGTTCTTCTTCTGGATCGGGGCCATCGACGAGAACGCGATCCGCGTGGCAACGCCGGCCCTCGCGTACAGCGAGCTCCTGGCCGAGAGTCACTTTGGTGGTGGCACGGGAGGTCCGTTCCTCCCAATG
>JANLSG010000185.1:0-2025 GCA_031362295.1 Chloroflexota bacterium | reverse complement strand
TCTAGGGGTGCGCGCGCGCGTGGCATGCCGCGCGCAACCGGGCCGATGCAGCCGATGCCGCAGGGTGCGGGGCGCCCCGCGTCTAGCCGGTCCCTTGGAGGGCGGCGGACAGGCCACTGATCGTCAGTCCGATCAGCTGTCGGATCACGGGCAGCGATGGATGGGTCGGGTCTACCGCCTCGCGTTGGCGAAGGACGCGCAGCAGCTCCAGCTGCAGCACGGACAAGGTGTCCACGTACGGCTCGCGAAGCGCCGCTGAACGCGCCACCGCCGCCGCCTCGGCGCGACCCGCGATCGTCGTGCTTTCGCCGGTCGGCAGCCGACCGAGGGCGCGCGAGGTCCGTTCGAACTCGCTCTCGATCTGCTGCCACCGCTCGGCGTCGCCCGGCTCGGCGGCGAGGGCGGCGTATCCGCGGGCAAGTGCGATGTCCGCCCGCTGGATCGCCTGGCGGGCGTGGTCGATGACGGAGCGGAAGAAGGGCCACGTGTCGTACAACCTGGTGAGATCGCGCCCGGCAGTCCGGGGATGCGCCTGCGCATGCGCCTCCAGCGCCGATCCGATCCCGTACCACCCCGGCAACGCGACGCGTGCCTGGGACCAGGCGAACACCCACGGGATCGCGCGCAGCTCCTCGATGGAGCGATCCGCGCCCTTCGCGGTCCGCCGCGCCGGTCGCGAGCCGAGCTGCAGCGCCGTGATCTCGTCGATCGGCGTCATCCGACCGAAGAAGCCGGCAAACCCCGGGTCGTCGTACACGAGGGCGCGATACGCGCGCCGCGCTTCCGTCGCGAGGCTTTCCATCGTGGCCGCGGTACCGGGCGGGTCGCCCGCTGTTGCATCCGGCCCGGTGATCGAATCGATCGCCGCGGTGGTCAGGATCTCGAGATGGCGAAGCGCCAGATCGGGGTCGCCGTAGCGGGTCCACACCACCTCGCCCTGCTCGGTGAGCTTGAGCCGGCCCTCGACGGATCCCGGCGGCTGCGCGGCAACGGCGAGCTCTAGCTGTCCCCCACCCCGCCCGATCGCCCCGCCGCGACCGTGGAACAACGTCAGTTCGATGCCGTGCCGGGCAGCCGCGGCGGCCAGGTCGCCCTGCGCCCGGTGCAGGAGCCAGTTGGCGGCGAGGTAGCCGGATTCCTTCGTCGAATCGGAGTAGCCGAGCATCACCTCCTGCCGGTCGCCTCGCGCGCGAAGGTGGGTGCGGTAGCGGACGTCGCTGAGGAGCTCGTCGACGATCGCGCCTGCGGCGGTCAGCGCCTCCGATGACTCGAACAACGGAACGACGTCGAGCTGGAGCTCATCGGCACCGGCCTGCTCCGCCAGGTCGAGAACGTCGATGACGTCTCGAGCAGACGAGGTGAACGACACCACGTACCGGGAGATCGCCTCAGGACCGAATGTCTGTTGGAGCCGGGCCATCGCCGCGACCGTCGCGAGCACCTCGGCGCGATCCGGCGTGACGGCATCTCCGCCGCCGGCGAGCGCGCGCCGGTGTACCTGGGCGTGCTGCCGGACCTCGAGGTTGGCGAGGTGGAACCCAAACGTCTGCACCTGCCAGGCGAAGTCCTGGACGTCACCCCACGCCGATCGCGCGAGCCCGACGTCGACAAGCGCGCGCTGCAGCTCCTCGAGCTCGTCGAGCAGCTCGGTGGGGTTCGAGTAGCCGGATGTCGTCGCGCCCCGGCGCTCGCCCAGGATCCGGACCCGGGTATGCCGGATCCCTTCGGCGATGAACCCGAGGCGCTGCCGGAAGGGCTCGTCCGGAAACTTGTCCGCGAGCGACCGCGCGAGGCCGGGCATCGCGATCTCGTCGTTCACGAGCCGATGCGCGAGGGCCTTCGGCACCGTGCCACCCCGTACTTTCGCGGCCAGCGCCTGCGACAGCCTCGTCGCCACCGCCTCGTGGCCCCGAAGGACGTGGTCGGCGTGGATCCGGAGCGTCTCCTCGGTCACGGCCGCGGTGACCGCGGGGTGGCCGTCGCGGTCGCCGCCGATCCACGACCCGAAGCGCAGGAAGGCGGGAA
>JANLSG010000157.1:0-9498 GCA_031362295.1 Chloroflexota bacterium | reverse complement strand
TTAGCGATTTCTTTGTTGGTCCAACCCTTTGCTAAGTGCTCAATAACGGATTGTTCCCGATTAGTTAATTGAAATTTTTCCTTGGCTTGATCGGTATTGAGCTGCTGTCTCCGAACTAACTCTTCCAGTGTGACCACGAGTGCATCGACCCGGATGCCGCCCATCACGTAATGGGTCGTCGGGCCGACCTCCATCGGACCCTTGGTGATGTCGACGTCCGCCAGCTCCTTGAACTGGTCGTACATCGACGGCAGCTTCCGGCGGACGTGCTCGGGGGGCAGGTAGCTGATGTCGAGGAACACGCCGCCGTGCGGCGTCCCGCGGCCCTCGCGGACCTCCGTGTAGATCGCCCGCGAGACGTTGTCGCGGGTGGACAGCTCCGGCGGGCGGCGGGCATCGCTGGTCTGGCCCTTCGACGCCGAATCGACCCAGCGCTTGGCCTCCTCGTCGGTCGCCGCGTACTCGCCGCGACGGTCCTCCGGCAGGTACTTCCACATGAACCGCTCGCCGTCCTTGTTGCGCAGGATCCCGCCCTCGCCGCGCACGGCCTCGGTCACCAGCAGGCCCCGCACCCCGGGCGGCCAGACCATGCCGGTCGGGTGGAACTGGACGAACTCCATGTCGATCAGGTCCGCGCCCGCGGCGTACGCCAGCGCCTGCCCGTCGCCGCTGTACTCCCACGAGTTCGAGGTGACGCTGTACGCCTTGCCGATGCCGCCGGTCGCGAGCACGATCGCCTTGGCCGGGAAGAGCACCGGCGCGCCGGTCGTGCGCCAATAGCCGAACGCCCCCGCGACGCCATCAGCGCTCGTGATGATCTTCGTGATCGTGCATTCCATGAACACATCGACCCCCGACGCGACGGCGCGATCCTGGAGGGTCCGGATCATCTCCAGCCCGGTCCGGTCGCCGACGTGCGCGAGCCGCGGGTGCGAGTGCCCACCGAACGGGCGCTGGAGGATCCGGCCGTCCTTGGTGCGGTCGAAGACGGCGCCCCATAGCTCCAGCTCGCGAACCCGGTCGGGCGCCTCCTGTGCGTGCAGCTGGGCCATCCGCGGGTTGTTCAGGAGCTTGCCGCCGACCATCGTGTCCCGGAAGTGGGTCTGCCAGCTGTCCTCCGGCGCCACGTGGCCGAGGGCCGCCGCGACCCCGCCCTCGGCCATGACCGTGTGCGCCTTGCCGAGCAGCGACTTGCACACCAGCCCGACCGTCGCGCCGGCCGCCTGCGCCTCGATCGCCGCGCGGAGCCCGGCGCCGCCCGCGCCCACGACGAGCACGTCGACTGGATGCGTCTCGATCATCGGCTCATCCGGCGGCTAGAAGTAGATGGCGAGGTCTGGGACGACCCCGGCCGCGATCAGGCGGACGTAGATGTCGGCCGACGTCACGGTGATGAGGCTCGTCCAGGCCCACCACATGTGGTTGCGATTGAGGTCCGTGAGCCGCTGCCAGAGCGTGTACCGAACACGACGCGCCCGCGTGCACGAGAAGCAGTCGACGCGCCCGCCCACGAGATGGCGCAGTGAGTGGCAGGAGAGTGAGTAGCCGGTCAGCAGCACGACGTTGACGAGGAACAGGACGGCCACGGCGCTGACGCGGAAGCGCGGGTCCGCGACGTCGGCGTCCGGGACGATGTTGAACGCCGGCAGGAGGTCGATCCACAGGAAGGTCAGCGGGATGAACGCGAGGTAGAGCATGTACCGGTGCAGGTTCTGGAGGATGAACGGGAGCGCGTTCTCCAGCGCGAACCGGCGATGGATCGTCGGCTCCCCCACCGCGCAGCCCGGCGGATCGGCAAAGTAGAACCGGTAGTACGCCTTGCGGTAGTAGTAGCAAGTCGCCCGGAAGCCGATGGGGATCCACAGGATCAACAGGCCGGGGCTGAGCCAGGTGGGCATGTTCGGCAGCAGGATCAACGGCGAGAACAGGGGCGAGAGGTAGCCATTCACCTCGTACGGGGGCCCGCCCAGCGGCTGCCAGAACACGCCGCTGAACATCAGGTAGGAGGCACAGATCGTGAACACGAGGCCCTGGATGACCGGGTAGATGACCCAGGTGTCTGTCCGCCCGGTCTTGCCGAATCCCTGCGGTGCCGTGCCCCGCGGCTTGCGGAGCGCGCGCAGGACCGCCGACTGGCCGGTCACGCCGGGGCGCTCGCCGCGGCGGCGGAGGTCGTCGCGCCGAGCTGGTCGATGACCGCGTCCGCGAACTCGCGCGTCCCGGCGTTGCCACCGAGATCCGACGTCGTCGTCCGACCCTCGGCGATGACCGCGCGGACCGCGCCCTCGACGCGCTCCCCCGCCTCGACGTAGCCCATATGCCGCAGCATCAACGCGCCGGACAGGATCAGCGCGGTCGGGTTGGCCTTGTTCAGGCCGGCGTACTTCGGCGCGGAGCCGTGGACGGGCTCGAAGACCGCGCCGTCCTCGCCGATGTTGGCGCCCGGCGCCACGCCCAGCCCGCCGACAAGGCCGGCGGCGAGATCCGAGATGATGTCGCCGTACAGGTTCGGGGCCACGAGCACGTCGTACAGGTCCGGCTTCTGGACGAGCTGCATGCACATGTTGTCGACGATGCGGTCCTCGAACTCGATTCGGCCCGCATAGCCCTCGGCGACGGTCCGGCACGACTCCAGGAACAGCCCGTCGGACAGCTTCATGATGTTCGCCTTGTGCACGGCGGTGACCTTCCGCCGGCCGTTGGCCACCGCGTACTCGAAGGCAAAGCGCGCGATTCGCTCCGAGGCCGCCCGGGTGATGATCTTGATGCTCTCCGCGGCGTCCTTGCCGACCATGTGCTCGATGCCCGCGTACAGGTCCTCGGTGTTCTCACGGACGATCACGAGGTCCACGTCCTCGTAGCGGCTCTGGACGCCGACCATCGACCGCGCGGGGCGCAGGTTCGCGTACAGGTTGAGCGCCTGGCGGAGGCCGACATTCACGCTCCGGAAGCCCGAGCCGACGGGGGTGGTGATCGGGCCCTTGAGGGCGATCTTGTTGCGCCGGATGCTCTCCAGGACGCGCTCCGGGAGGGGCGTGCCCTCCGACGCGATCGTCGCCTCGCCGGCGTCCTGGCGCTCCCATTCGAAGGCGATTCCCGTCGCGTCCAGGACGCGGGTGGTCGCCTCCGCCAGCTCCGGGCCGATCCCGTCGCCGGGGATGAGGGTGATTCGGTGGGCCATGACGGCATTCTAGCCGCGGACGCTGCCCGGTTCGGGACGGCCGAATGGCCCGCCGGTGGCGGGCCATTCGTGGTTCGGTTCGGATGCGCGGCCGATGCCGCCAGCGCCAGCCCTCAGGGCGCGAGCCGCTGCCAGCTGGAGCGCTCCACCATGGTCGTGGAGAGCTTCCGGTCCCTCGCCGACCCTGCCGGGTCGAGGAGCCAGGTCGACTTGTCGATGCCGTAGTACGCGAGGACGGACAGCCCGTCGGGACTGAACTGCGCGTAGTCCGTCAGATTGGTCGGGACCCCCGGTCCGATCTCGACGACGTGGCCGCCGCTGGACGGCGCCACCGCGATGTGGAACGAGCTGCTGCCGTGCCACCTGTCGAACATCAGCTGGCTGCCATCTGGCGACCAGCCGTTGATCTCATCGGTCACGCCGCCACCGGACGGCGGATCGAACGTCGGGATCGTGTCGGCGCCTGTTGCCACGTCGACGACGTGGATGGTGCCGGTGCTGCCATCCCAGACCGTGTAGGCGATCTTCGTGCCGTCAGGCGACATGATCGCGGCGACCAGGGCGAAAGGAGGCACGATCGTCCGCAACCCGCGTCCATCGACGCCGACCGCGTACAGCCCGTTGACGTCACCCTTTGTGCCGCTGAACGTCACCTCGCGATCGCCGGGCCGGAAGGCGAGAAGGCCGGTTGCCATACCACCGGTGTCGATCACGAGCGGCGGCGTCGCGCCGCCGACGCTGAACAGCTGCAATGCGGGCGACCCGTTCAGGTCGGCCGAGACGATCACCTTCGAGCCGTCGTGCGACCACGCAGCATCCTGGATGTTCGCCAGGCTGCCCGTGAGGGCCGTGACGTTCGTGCCGTCAACGTTCGCGGTGATGATCATCGCCGCCTTGCCGTCCGTTGCCGGATTCAGCACGGCGTCACGAAGGAACAGGATGCGGGTGCCGTCGGGCGAGAGGAGCGGCGCGCTGTCGGCCGTCGAGCCCGTGATGAGCGCCGTTGTCGTGCCGCTCACGGGATCAAGTCGGTAGATGTCGTTGTCGGCTCCGCCGTAGACCACCGCGCCATTGCGGGCAGGCCCGAAGGGCGCCGGCAGGGGTTGCATGCGCGAGCCGGCCACCAGCACCGCGACGAGGACTGCTGCGATGAGCGCCGCGACGACGAGCAGCCAGGCCATCCTGGGTGCTGGCGTGAGGCGAAGCGTTGTCTGCATCGGGAGCCACCTTTCGAGGCTCGACCATGCCGGGCGCTGCCGAGTCCGAGTCGTCCTCGCCAGGACGTCGCCGAGGTAGGTGGGCGTGCCACGCCCAGCCTGCTCGTCGAGCCAGTCGAAGAGGGTTCGGTCGATGCCATCGTGCTGTGTCATGCGAACCGGCCTTCCGGAAGGTCCGACCGAGGTCGGGCATCGGCATCGAGCGCCGACCGCATCAACTGGAGCGCTCGATGGAGGCGCGATTTCGCCGTTCCGAGCGGAATTCCCAGCGCAAAGGCGACCTCCGGCAAAGGCAGGTCGAGGTAGTGATGAAGAACGATGAGGGCCCGCGCCTCCGGCTCGAGGCGGCTGAAGCCGCGGTCGAGCTGGTCGCGGTTGGCCAGCGATGACATGGCGTCGTCGCGAGCCGCGACGTCGATCGAGATGAGCTCCACGTCGAGCCGATGGCGCCGAAGTCGTCGCAGTTCATCGATGCAGGATCGATACAGCAGCCGATGGAGCCATGCGTCGAAGTGGTCGGAGTTGCGCAGCGTGGGCAGGTCGCGCCAGGCCCTGACGAGCGTCTCCTGGACGGCGTCCTTCGCCTGGTCGGGATCCCGCAGGATCAATCGCGCGGCTGCGTCCAGCCGGCCGATCGTGGCGGCCGCGAGTCCGGCGAAGGCTTCATGATCGCCCCGCCGTGCCCGGTCCACCAGTTCCTGCAGCATCACGCCCCTTGGCGGTGGCCCGACCGGTCTGGCCGTGCTCATCGAGTATGGCGAGGCGATACAGGGGTTTCGTTCCGAATTCATTCGTCTGCGCGCGAGGTCGGTAGACTCCGCCGATGCGCATTGGAGCCATGGTCCCGCTCGCCTACGGCGACACCGAGCCCGGTCGGGCGCCCTCGTTCGCGGAGACGCTCGCATTCGGCAGCGTCGCCGAGTCCCTCGGGCTGGACTCGATCTGGGTGTTCGACCACCTGATCTTTCGCTTCCCCGACGAGCCCGAGGAGGGTCTCAACGAGGCGTGGACGACGCTCTCGGCGCTCGCTCCGGTAGTGCCCCGCGTCGAGCTCGGGATCCTGGTGATGTGCTCGTCGTTTCGGAACGCCGGCCTCCTCGCCAAGATGGCCGGAACGCTGGACGAGATCTCGCAGGGTCGGCTGATCCTGGGCCTCGGCTGCGGCTGGCACGAGCCCGAGTACGAGGCGTTCGGCTTCCCGTTCGATCACCGCGTCGGGCGGTTCGAGGAGGACCTGGAGGTCACGACCCGGCTCCTGCGCGGCGAGACGGTCGACTTCGACGGCCAGTGGAGCCACTACAAGGCCGCGCAGCTCCTGCCGCCCCCGAACCGGCAACCGCCGATCCTGGTCGCCTCGAAGGGCCACCGAATGCTGGACCTGACCGCGAAATGGGCCGACGCGTGGAACACGGCCTGGTTCGGGGTCGTGGACGACGTGCTCCGCCAGCGGGTCGCCGACCTGGACGAGGCCTGCGCTCGCGTCGGGCGCGACCCGGGCACCATGCGACGGACGGTCGGCATCCGTGTTCGCCAGCCCGGGGCTCCGGTCGATGACGGCAAGAGCACCGATACGGACGTACCCGGCCTCGCTGACCTGTTCGACGAGCATGCCGCGCTGGGGTTCGCCGACGCGGTCATCTGGTCGCTCGACAAGACGCCCGCCGCTCTCGAGCACATCGGCGAGGCGCGCCGGATCCACCTCTCGCGCCGCGAAGCGCCCGCCGGGATCGCGACTAGCATTCGCCCGTGAAGATCCACGAGGCCGACGCAAAATCGCTGCTCGTCGCCCAGGGCCTGCCCGTTCCCGCCTGGGAGGTGGCCCGCACGCCATCGCAGGCGCGCGCCGCCGCGGTGAAGTTCCTCGCCGATCCCGCCAACGCGACAGGGAAGGTCGTCATCAAGGCGCAGGTGCTTGTCGGGGGGCGGGGCAAGGCGGGTGGCGTCCGGCTCGCGGCGTCGGCGGACGAGGCCGAGGACGTTGCCGCGCAGATCCTCGCCCTGGAGATCAAGGGCCTTCCGGTCCGGCGCGTGCTCGTCGGTCCCGCCGCGGAGATCGTGAAGGAGTACTACCTGTCCGTGCTCCTGGACCGCTCGACCCGGCGGCTGATGTTCATCGGCTCCGCAGAAGGCGGCGTGGAGATCGAGCAGATCGCCGTCGACAACCCGGAGGCAATCGTCTACGAGCACGTCGATCCCCTGCTCGGCCTGCCGGACTACGCGGCTCGCGAGCTGGCGTTCAAGATCGGGTTCGGGGCGCACTGGAAGGCCGGAGCGGCGATCGCCAAGGGCCTCCTCCGGACGATGGTCGCGAATGACGCGGACCTCGTCGAGATCAACCCGCTCGCCGTGATCAGCGAATACGGCGCCGACGGCAAGCCCGCCGAGCGCCTCGTCTGTCTCGACGCGAAGATCACGCTCGACGACTCCGCGCTCGCCCGTCATCCCGGCCATGAGGCGCTGCGTGACCTCGACGCGGAGGACCCCGCGGACGTGGAGGCGCGCCGCTACGACCTGACGTTCATCAAGCTCGACGGCGACATCGGCTGCATGGTCAACGGCGCCGGCCTCGCAATGACCACGATGGACCTCGTGAAGCGCGCCGGCGGCGAGCCCGCCAACTTCCTCGACATCGGGGGCGGCGCAAAGGCGGACCGAGTCGCCGCCGCGATGCGCCTCATCCTCGAGGACCCGCAGGTCAAGGCGATCCTGGTCAACATCTTCGGCGGCATCACGCGCGGCGACGAGGTGGCGCGCGGGCTCATCGAGGCGCGCGCCCAGCAGGTGCGCGACGTGCCGATGGTCGTGCGGATCGTCGGCACGAACGCGGCCGAGGCGGCGGAGCTCCTCGAGGCGGCGCGGTTCGTGACCGCGGCGAGCCTGGACGAGGCGGCGGAGAAGGCCGTCGCGGCGGCGAAGGCGACACCGGCATGAGCATCCTGATCGGGCGCGAGACGCGCCTCGTCGTCCAGGGCATCACCGGGCGCGAGGGCGAGTTCCACGCGCGGGCCATGCAGGCGTACGGCACCCAGATCGTTGCCGGGATGACGCCGGGCAAGGGCGGCCAGATGGCGCTCGACGGGACGGTCCCGATCTTCAACACGGTCGAGGACGCCGTTCGCGAGACGGGGGCCAACACGGCCTGCATCTTCGTGCCGGCGCCCGGCGCACCGGATGCGGTCCTCGAGGCCATCGCCGCCGGGATCACCACCATCTTCTGCATCACCGAGGGCATTCCCGTGCTCGACATGATCCCGGTGGTCGAGGAAGCCCGCCTCGCCGGCGCGACGCTCATCGGCCCGAACTGCCCCGGCGCCACCTCGCCCGGGACGGCGAAGGTCGGGATCATCCCGGGCTCCATCCATCGCGAGGGCCGCGTCGGCGTCGTCTCGCGCTCCGGCACGCTCACCTACGAGGCGGTCCAGGCCATGACCGATGCCGGCATCGGCCAGTCGACCTGCGTCGGCATCGGCGGCGACCCGGTGATCGGGACACAGTTCCTGGACGTGCTCAAGCTGTTCGCGGCGGACCCGGATACCGAGGCGCTGGTGCTCATCGGCGAGATCGGTGGCGCCGCCGAGGAGGAGGCCGCCGCGTGGGCCGCCGAGCACCTCCGCGACGTCCCGAAGGTCGCGTTCATCGCCGGCCGGTCCGCGCCCGAGGGCAAGCGAATGGGTCACGCCGGCGCAATCGTCAGTGGCGGCAAAGGCACGGCAGCATCGAAGGTCACCGCGCTCGAAGCGGCCGGCTTCCGCGTCGCCGGCTCGCCCACCGAGCTGCCCGCGTTGCTGCGCGACGCTGGCTACCGCGGCTGAGACCTCGACGAATGGTGCGGACCTTCGATGAACGAGCGCCAGGCTGGGACACCCCGCGACGCATCGCGCGAGCGGAGGAGGCTGCCCGAACCATCGAAGCGGCGATCGAGATCCGGCCGGGCTCGCGCGCGATCGAGGTCGGGGCGGGCACCGGCCTCCTGGGGCTCGCGCTCCGACGGCATTTCCGCACGCTCGTGCTCGCCGACACCTCCGAGGGAATGATCGCCGAGGCGAACCGCAAGATCCGCGAGGATGCCATCGGCGGTGTGTCCGCCGTGCACTTTGATCTCTCGTCCGATGCGCCTCCGGCCGGCGGGCCGTTCGACCTCGTCTTCTCGTTGCTCCTGCTCCATCACGTCGAGGACACGCGCGCCGCCCTGGCCGGGATGTACCGACTCCTCGCCCCGGGCGGCCAGGTCGCGGCCATCGACCTGGACACGGAGGACGGGTCGTTCCACTCCGCGGACGCCGACGGCGTGCACCACCATGGGTTCGATCGCAAGAAGCTGGCCGACCTCGCCCGGTTCGTCGGCTTCGAAGCGGTCCGCGTCGGCGATGGCCACCCGATCGACGAGGATGAGCGCGCCTACCCGATGTTCCTGCTCACGGCCAGGAAGGCGTAGGCGCCGACGTGGGCCTCGTCATGGACCTCGTCGCCGGCGACAGCCGCGAGATCCTGCTCGTCGTGGCGATGGACGACCTCGCGAGCTTCGACGACCGGGCTCGGTTCCCGGCGCACCTGTCGTTCGGGGGCGCGATCGAACCGACCTGGCTGGACCTGTTCAGCCAGGCCGTCCGGACGGTCCTGAACCGCGACGAGCCGCGCGACTTCCTTGATGCACGGGCCGAGCTCGACGGCCCGGGTGAGGCCGGCGATCGAACGGTCGAGCGGATCGACCCCACCTGGATTGGCGCCATTGCCCGGCTCGACGATCGGGACCTCGATGCCGTCACCGGCCGCTGGATCGACCTGCTCGAGGAGGAGCTCGGCGCCCTGCCGCGGGAGGAGAAGCCCTCGATCCGCAAGTTCGCGAGCGACATCGTGGACTTCGCCCGAGCCGCCGATCGCGCGCCCGCCGTGATCCTCGCCTGGTCGCTCTAGGAGTAGTCGGGGTCCTCCCGGTCGCCCCGCTCGTGGCGCCTGGCGGCGCGACGTCGGCGCTCGGGTTCGAGCAGGATCGCGAGTCCCCCGAGCAGCCCAAGGAGCCACGGCAGCAGCGGTGACGGTGCCTCGGCCGGTCCACGACCTGTGTCTGTGTCGATCGTGTCGGTCTGGAGGTCATTCAGC
>JANLSG010000152.1:0-3788 GCA_031362295.1 Chloroflexota bacterium | reverse complement strand
CGGGCGAGATTCGCCCGCCTGCTCAGCCGACTCCGCACGGAGCTCGCCGATGTCTGACCACCTCGACTTCGAACGGCAGCTGGAGCGGCGGCTCCAGGCCCGTGCCGCCATCGCCGCGCGCCCGTTCGACGCCGGGGCAATTGCCCACGAGATTGCCGCCGGGACGGAGCGGCGATTGCTCCAAGGACGCTTCGGATGGCCCCGGCGCACGATGCTCCTGGCTTGGCTCGCCGTCGCGGCGATCGTGCTCGCGACGATGGCGGTCGTCGCGCTGATCGGTGCCCCGACGGACCTGGTCTTCACGGGACGTCCATCAAACGGCTTGATCGCGATCTCCGCCAATCCCTTGGACGTCGCCTCTGGCGAGCTCGGCGACATCTACGTGCTCGACGGCGATGGCGCGCCGCGGCCAGTCATCGGCGCGCCCGGTGACGGCATCGGCCAGGCGTGCCCGATGTTCTCCCCGGATGGCAACTGGCTTGCGTATGGCGAGGCGAAGGATCTCGGCAACGCCGGGGCGCGGGACCCCTTTCCGTTCTCCGACCCGGCATTCGGCGTCGCCAGCATCGGGCCGGACGGAGCCGTCGTCCCGCGCATGCGGGAGCTCGTTGGACCCACGCAGAACATGCCCTGCCCGGAATTCTCTCCGGATAGCCGATCCATCGTGTTCGCCGATGGTGACGGCTTGCGTCTCATCGACATCACGACGGGCGCGACCCGGTCGTACCCGGTGAGCGGGCGCATCGGGAGCTCCGAGTGGTATGCGTGGTCCCGCGACGGCACGCGGGTCGCGGTGTCCGAGCCCGGGCAAATCCGCATCATCCGCGTCAACGACGGGTCGAGCGTGGTCGTGCCGGCGCAGGGCACCGTCTCGATCGAGCTTGCATGGACCGCCGGTGACGTCGGCCTGCTCTACATGGCAGCTGATGAGTTCGAACAGGGATATAGCGTTCGCCTCCTCGACATTGCCTCGGGCAGAGACACGCAGATCGGACCGCCGGCGGTCGTACGGGGCGCGGAGGCAACGGTTGATGCGGTCGCTATGTCGCCGGATGGACGGCGGATTGCCTATGGCTGGTCAACACGAACCTGCAACGGCGACGGCTGCCAGACCCAGCCGGGCCGGCTGTTCGTCGTCGACGTGGGTAGCGCAGGTCATGTCGAGGCAGGTCATGTCGAGCTCGCACCCGCGCGCGAATCGATCGGCGGTACGGTCGTTGCTCCCGGGCGAGGGCTTGTCTGGTCACCGGACGGGACGCGCTTGCTCTTCGGCTCTGCCTTGGGTCTGGTTTCCCTTGGCGTCGATCCTGCATCGTCGGCCACAGTCCAGGTGCACGACGCCAGCCTGAATCTCGAGTGGTCGTTCCGGCGCCCCGAGCTCGCGTGGCAGCCGGTATTCCGGTAGAGAGTGGGGTTGGATATGCGACTGGACGCCACGAGTTTCGCGGATCGGAGACTGAGCTCACTCCTGCTCGTCGTCGCGCTGACGTCCGGCGGATGCAACGGGAGCGCGCCACCGAGCAACGCGCCTTCCCCGCCATCGAGCACGCCGATCGCAACGTTGACGGGCTCACCCACGGCGTCCGTCGGGCCTTCGTCGTCGCCCTTCGAGCTCGGCGGATTCCCGCCGCCGACATCCGGCCCGCTCCCTGCCGCAACGACTGCTGCGCTGCAAACGGTCCTGGATCGCAGCGTCGAGCGTGGGCTCCCTGGCATCGCGGCAACCGTGATCGTCGCCGGACGGGGGATCTGGTCCGGTGCCGCCGGCAGCGCCGATGGGAGCCGTCCGCTCGAGCCCGATGCTGCGTTCGACATCGCGAGCGTGACCAAGACCGTGATCGCCACGCAAGTGCTCCGGCTCGTTGAGGCTGGCACCATCGGACTGGACGATCCGATGGACGAGCATCTGCCCGCCGACATCGACGTGGATACGAACCACGCCACGATTCGCGATCTGCTGGCGATGGAGAGTGGGATACCCGAACCAGCGGTGGTCGAGGACCCGAACTTCGATGCAGATCCAGGTCGCGCCTGGACCTTGGACGAGGTGCTCGACAGCATCCCCGAGGATCGCAGCGAGCGCGGCTCGTTCCGCTACTCCAACACCAGCTACATCCTCCTCGGGCTCGTCATCGCCGACGCGACCGGAATGAGCGTCGCGGAGGCACTCCGGTCAGGCGTGCTGGCCGACCCCCGCTTCGACCGGATCGTCTACCAGCCGGATGAGCGCCCGATTGCGCCCCTTGCCCTGCCGTTCCTCGGCGGGAAGGTCCGCCCTGACATCCTGGGCGAAGGCGGCGGGTACCTGCCTGACCGAGCGGCTATCACCACGGTCCCGTCGGCCGGGTGCATCGCGGCTGACGCCGTGTCGCTGGCCTTGTGGGCATACGACCTGTTCGGGGGCCGGCTTCTCTCGGAGCCGTCGCTGTTGGCGATGACGGACTTCGGCGAGGGCACCTCAAGAGACGGGTACGGCCTGGGCGTCTTCGACTTTTCGAGTTTCGTCTCGGGCGCGCCCGCCGTCGGCAACGGTGGTTGGGAGAGTGCGGGCTACGCCGCGCACCTGGTGGTCATCCCGAGTCGAGGCACGGTGATCGTGGTCCTCACGAACACCTCGACCAACCCGGCGACCACGCTCGGGCCTGTATCGGCCGGGCTATCCCTCGCGGTGAGGCCCTAGACGCACGGGCCGGATGGCGACCGGGATGCCCGTATTCAGTGCAGGCGCTGGTACGCCCCGTAGCAGGCGGCGGCGGCGCTGATCAGCACGGGCGGGAGCAACCCCAGGATCAACGGTCCAAGCGCTTCCTGGTACTCGGCGGGGAGCTGCGCGAGGTACGTGGAGTACTGCACAACGAAGCCGACCGCGGCCCCGAGCACGATCCCGCCGAAGAGGATCGACAGCATCACCGGGCCGCGCTTGTAGCCGACAACCCGGACCATGGCTTCCGCGATGATCCGGCCGGCGAAGTACCCGAGCAGGATCGAGAAGAAGCCGAGGTACGAGCTGCCGTAGCCCACCACGATCCCACCGACGACGGCGGTACCGATCCCGAGGAGGAGCTGGCGCGGCGTGAATGCGGTCAGCGGGTCGTTCTTGACGAGGCCGCACTGCCGGCAGCGTGATCCCACGGGTCCCTGCACGGCGCACTTCGTGCAGATCGGTTGATCGCACCTGCCGCACCGCAGCCAGGTTTCCCGATCCGGGTGGCGGTAGCAGAACATCCGGCCGTCGGCGTCGGGCTCGGCGCCCTCGGTGGCTTCGGCGGCGGGGACAAACGCAGCGTCGGTGGTCACCGCGGCAGGGTCGGGTGCGCGGCGCGTGGCGTCAAGCGCGAATTGGTCCCGTGCGGGCGGCCGTACACTCGGCGGGCCGGCCGCTGGGCCGGCGACGAACCCGAAGCGGAGGCATCGTTGCCGAAGTCGTACGTTCGCCTGACCCATCCCCTCGTGCGCGACACGAAGGGCGGCGAGCTCCGCCAGGCCACCTGGGACGAGGCGCTCGACCGGATCGTTCAGGGACTCCGCCGCGCACTTGCCGCCAAGGCGGGCGCCGACGCGAAGACCCCGATCGGGATCTTCAGCTGCTCCAAGGCGACCAACGAGGTCAACTACGCGGCCCAGAAGCTCTCCCGGCAGGTCCTGGGCAGCAACAACATCGACAGCTGCAACCGCACCTGACACGCGCCCTCTGTCGCCGGTCTGGCGACCGTGTTCGGCGCTGGTGGCGGAACCAGCTCATATCAAGAGGCTGAAGAGACCGACCTGATCGTGCTCTGGGGCAGCAA
>JANLSG010000144.1:0-3804 GCA_031362295.1 Chloroflexota bacterium | reverse complement strand
CCTTCAGAGGCAGCAATCCCAAACGAGTAGCTCAGCGCGCCGCTGGCGTCGGTCTGGGCGCTGCCGGCGTTGGCGATGGCGCCGTTGGGATCCCTCGTGACGATGTCAACGGCTTCATCAGCGCCGAAGTCCGTGCCGGCGACGGAGACAATGCCGTCGGCCAGGCCGGCGCTCAATGCTGGGGGATTCGTGGCGGACACGAGGCCCGGAATGACGAGCGATGTCAGCAGCAGGAAGACCTGCATTGCGGCAGTCAGCCGCACGAATCCCTTGGCGCGCATCTGGAACAAGCCCTCCCGGCACTCGAAGTGGATGCGCCCCCCGGCGGTTCCCCCGTGGATGATCGAATAGAGATAAGTGCGTATTGACCCGGATGGGCACATGGGTCACGTATTGAGTTGATCCCGGATGGTACTCGACTCCTACCGAAGCGCTAGTACCCCTGCCGAGATTGCGTGACAAAACGCACCACCCGGTCCGCAGCGATCCGCCCGCGACCGCACAAGGCCCCACCGAACCGAACAGGACGATCGTCCGGGTGGCCTGCTCCGACCTGCCGCGGCGCGCGGGTGCCCCTACTTGAGCTGGAAGGACGCTCGCAGCGAGGTGCCGTCGGCCGTCACGATGGCGACGTACCAGCAGGTGTTCGGCGAAGCGGGCGGGTCCCACTTGGCCTGGAACGTGGCGGAGTACCTCAGGCTCGCGCCCTTGGCGACCAGCGCCGAGGTCGTCGGGCCGATCGGCGCGAGCGTCGTGCACGAAATCTGCGTTTGCGTGAATGCGGCGATCGCGTCGAGCGTCGTCAGCTCCGTACTGCCGGCGAACACCTGGAACTTGAGGTTCTGCGTGGAGCCGGCCTTCGCTGCATTCAACGAGGTCATCGAGACGGGATTCGCAAATCCGACGAGCGTCCACGGCAGGACCGTGTAGGTGAGCGTCGCGATCGCGCTGTTACCGGCGTTGTCGGTGGCGGTGGCGGCAATCACGTGCACGCCGACGGCGGTCGAGAAGCCGCTCACGACACAGCCGAACAGGCCGGATGTCCCGCCGATGGCCGAACACCCTGTCGGGCCGGCTGGCACGGAGCCGAAGACGTATGAGGCGCCGTTCGTGAGCCCACCGCCGACAAATGCGAGGCCAATCGGTGGGACGAGGTCGACGTCGACGTTCGACACGGACGCCGTGTTCGAGTTGCCGGCGACATCGATCGCCGTGCCGGCGTGACTCTGGTCGGCGCCCTCGCCGAGCAGGTGCGGCGGCGAGCAGCTGGCAATGCCCGAGCCTGCGCCGTCGGCGCACGCATACGTGACGGTCGGCGCGCCGGTGGCGATCGACCACCAGCCCGTGCCGGCCGCTGCCGGCGCGACGGACGCGGAGATCGAGGGTGCGGTGACGTCAACATCGATGCCGGAGACGCCCGCCGTCGCCGAGTTACCGGCGAAGTCCACGGCCGTGCCCGTGTCGGATTGATCGGCGCCATCGCCGAACGGGTGCGCGTCGCCGCACGAGGCAACGCCGGAGGTGTCGTCGTCGCACGTGTAGGTCACGGTCGGCGCGCCCGTTCCTGCATTCCACCAGCCGGTCAGCGCGTCGGGATCGGAAGACAGCGAGGCCACGATGCTCGGCGGCGTCTGGTCGACATCGAAGGAAGCGCTGTCGGACGCGTCATTGCCGGCGCTATCGGTGGCGGTGCACTCGATGGCGTGCAAGCCATCACCCACGACGAACGAGTCGCCGCCCGGATCGAGCCCGCCGACGTCGTCCCCGTTGTCCGTGCAGGACAGGCTCGAGACGCCGACGAGGTCGTCGGTCGAGACATCGATGGTCAGCCCAGGCGCGCCGTCGTTCGACGCGGTGTTGTACCAGCCCTCGCCGTTGTGGCTCTCGGCGGTCGAGATGGAGACGCCTGGGTCGGTCGTATCGACGACATGGACCGTAAAGCTATCCGCGTCCGAGAGCCCGCCGGAATCGGTCACCGAGCAGTTGACCGTCGTATTGCCGAGCGCGAACACGCTGCCTGAGGCAGGCACGCACACGGGCGAAGGGTCGGGATTGTCCTCGGCATCCGTCGCGGAAACCGCGAACGTCACCGCGGCACCCGACGGCGACGAGGCCTCGGCAACCACAGGACCTGCCGGCACGGTGAGCACCGGCGGCGTGTTCGACGGCGTGACCGCGATCGTGTCCAGATCCGCGCTGGTCGTGTAGAAGTCGTTGCCCACGAACGTCGTCCGGAGCTTTAACGTGCCGCCCGCGGCCGGCAGGAGCAACGAAGGCGAGCCGGTCACGCCCCCGCCGCCGGCGAGGAACGCGCTGACAGGTCCCGCGAGGCTCGTCGTGTTCGTCGCGTCGAAGAGCTCGAAGGTCACGAGTCCGGGGCCTGCCAGGTTTGGGTCCGGCGAGAAGATGCCAGTGCCGACCGCTTGGCCGAGATCGGGATCGAGGACGCTAACCGACAGCGCGAGCGGGGTGTCGCCCATGCCGGACGTGAGTCCACCGTACGTCGTCGTCGTCGACTCCCTGGTGACGGTGATCCCGTTGAGCAGGATCAGCTGCCCGGCGGAGATCGTCGTCGTGAGCCCGATGTCGTAGACGCCCGGCGTGACCGTCGCGCCCAATGCCCTACCCGCCTTCCAGGTGAGCTGGAAGCTCTGGGAGCAGGTGGTCGGGCAGCCGCCGGCGCTGCCGGTGAAGTTGAATGAGGACGCGACGGTGCCCACGTTGGTGAACGTGTCGCCGCCGGACGGCCTGATCGAGAATGTCGCCGAACGGCTCTGAAGCGTCGTCGGACAGACCGACACGACATCGTTGATGCAGGTGTACGTGCCGCGCAGGACCACGAAGTCGCTGTAGGCGACGCTGGACAGGGTCGGCGCCACGAGGGTGAATCCGAAGGTCGCAGCCGCGACGGATGACGGCACGACGAGAGCTCCTGCGAGCAGGATCGCCTGCGTCATCACGGCAGTCCGCGCGAGGGTACGACCGCGCATCGGATGCGCCTCCTCGAACCCCGGGCCCCGGTGGCCGGGTCCTGCCCGTAGTGGGCCATGACGAATGCGCCGCGCCAATGGCCCGGAGGTACGCGGCGGTCCTTTGCACGGGCGCACCGCCCCGATCAGGTTCGCGCCCGGTGCATCGGGTACTACCGCCGCAACGACCCATTCGGCTGGGCTACGATCCATGCAGATGACGGCCAGGGATCTGTTCATCAGCCACAGCTCCGGCGACGCGGAGGTCGCGCGCGCCCTGCGCACGGTCCTCGAGGAGGCCGGCTACACGTGCTGGATGGCGCCCGACGACATCGTCGGGACCGGCGCATGGACCGAGCAGATCCTCGCCGCGATCGCTGACAGCAAGGCGATGCTCATCCTGATCTCGTCGGCATCGAACAAGTCCCAGCACGTCTCGCGCGAGGTCAACCTGGCGCTGGGCAAGGGCCGCCCGGTCCTCCCGATCCGGATCGAGGACGTGGCGCCGGGCGGCTCGCTGGAGTACCTCCTCTCGCTCGTCCAGCGCGTGGACGCGTTCCCGCCCCCGGTCACGGTGCATCGCGACCGGATCCTTCGTCGGCTCGACACGATCGTCGAACGCCCAACGGCGCCCGCGCCGCTCGCACCCCTTGTGCGTGCCGCTGCCGCCGCGAGCTCCGCGCCGGTGCCCCTCGTTGGCGCGACGCCGCCTCCCCCGCCGGCGGCGATCGACCTCGAGGCGCACGGACTCGGCGTGACTCCGACTGCCGGCAGGCGTTCCGGCCCGCCGATGGCACTGCTCGTCGGCGGTGGCATCGTGGCCGTGGTGCTCGCC
>JANLSG010000139.1:0-4043 GCA_031362295.1 Chloroflexota bacterium | reverse complement strand
GCCGGGATCACCTTCGTGAATACGGCGGTCGTCTCGACATCGACGGTCAAGGTGAACTCGCAACGGGAGTCCTGCCCGGCGCAGAAGCCGGTCCACCTCGAGAACCTGGAACCGGGGTCTGGATCCGCGATCAGCACAAGCTTCTCGCCGTACTCGAGACTGGTTTCGCAGCTTTCGCCGCAATCCAGGTACGGCGGGTCGCTGGTGATCCTGCCGCTGCCCGAGCCGGTCTTGAACAAGCGAACGTCGAGGACCACGGCGACGCCCGGCATCGTGATGGCACCAGCCGGAGTCGTGGTGGGGCTGCCCGGCGCGAACGCCAAGCCGGCGGCAACTAGCGCCGCGCCCAACCTCGCGTGCATCGACCTCCCACCATCGGGCGGACGGTAAGGGTCGGCCGCCGCGAGGTCAACGCGATTCTTTCAGCCGCGCCGCCGGGCGATCACGAACCATGTCTCGATTCGGCCCTTGCCCTTGACCTCGACCAGGCCACGGGGCTCGAGCTCGAATGCACCGGACAGCCGCTCGTACGTCTCGCGCGTCACTTGCACGCGACCGGGAACTCCGGTGGATTCCATCCGGCTCGCGGTGTTCACGGTGTCGCCCCAGACGTCATAGATGAACTTCTTGAGCCCGATGACGCCGGCGACGGCCGGCCCGACGTGCATCCCGACGCGCATCTGCAGGGGCAAGCCGCGCTCGCGCCCGAGGCGGTCTACCTCGTCGATGATCTCGAGGCCCATCTCCGCGACGTCGAAGGCATGGGTCGCGTGCGCGCTCTGGTCGAAGCCGTACACCGTCTGGAGGCCTCCAACGACCATGTAGGCGTCGCCGACCGTCTTGATCTTCTCGAGGTGGAACCGATCCACGAGCCGGTCACAGGCCGAGAACACGTCGTTCAGCAATGACACGACCTCCGGCGCGGACAGGCGCGAGGAGAGGGCCGTGAAGTCGACGACGTCAGCGAACAGGACGGCCATGTCGTCGAACCGGTCAGCGATCACGGTTTCGCCACCGCGGAGCCGATCGGCGATCGAGGCCGGCAGGATGTTCAGGAGCAGCGTTTCGTTCGCGCGGCTCAGGGTCTCGACCTGGCGCGCCGCCGTGATGTCCGTGCCGTACAGGTTGATCGAGTCGAACTCGTAGACCGAGATCACGCGGAGCCGGTAGATCGTCCCGTCGGCCTCGACCTCCATCGTGGGATCGGTCGTGTTCTCCGAGGCCGCGAGAACTCGCGCGAAGGCCGCGGCGCCCAGGTCGTCGCCGACCTCCGCGCCCAGTGCCTGCCGCACCAGCCCGCTGGCGGGATTGGCGTAGGTCATCCGTCCCCGCCGGCTGATTCGCACGACCGGGTTCGGGTTCTGGTTCGGGAACTTGTCGATCGCCTTCTCGGCGGTGATGTCGGTGCCGTACAGGTTCACGAAGTCGAACTCGGGGATCTCCACCGGCTTGAGCCGGAACGTCAGGCCACCCTCGCCGCCGACCTCGGGCGTGGGTGCCGCGGGATCGGCAAGGACCGCGCGCAACTGCTCAACGAGCAGGTTCGGCAACGGGTCGCCCACCGAGATCGCGAGGGCACGCGTGATCGGCAGGCTCGCGTCATTCGCGTACCAAAGCTCTCCGTGGGGTGTCATTCGCAGGACCGGATTTGGGTTGCGGTCCGGAAACCGTTCGACGACTTTCGCGGCCGTGATGTCTGTCCCGTACAGGTTGTACGCGTCGAGCTCGGGCACGCGGATCGCCAGGACGTCGAAGGTCTGCCGGCCGCTGACCACCTCGATGCGGCCCGGGGGCGATTGGCTCGCCGTCGCGCGGAGGGCTTCGACGACGGTGGATGGCAGCGCGTCGCCGACTCCTGCCCCCCAGGCTTGGCGGATCGGTTCCGAAGCGACGTTCGCATAGGCAAGGTTCCCGGCTGCATCCATGCGCAAGACCGGGTTGGGGTTCTCGTCGGGGAAGAGGCCCATGCCAGGGACCTGCGGAGGCTGACTCAGGCTGCTCGTCACGCCGCAGATCCTAGCCGCGAGGCTGGAGCGCACGCGACCAGGCTCGGTGCGGTCAGTCAACGGGATGATTGATCCGCGAAGGGCGGGTTTGCGAATGATTGGGACCCATGTTTCAACGATCCGTGCACGGCAGCGCCAACTCCGACCCGCCCGACATTACAAGTTTCGCAGCCTCCGATAGGTATCTTGACGTAGTACTTCCGTACTACCACACTCCACTGCCCACAGCCGCTGGACGAACGCTCGGGGGACGGGCGTCGACCTGGAGGAAGCGACTGCGGGCCGCGCTCATCAGGGTCAGGGGAATGGCACGGAGTGCGTCGGATGGTGGCCACAGGTCGGCCATCGGCTCGACGGGTGGCTTTTCGTTGACCTCATCACCGGCGAGCACCACGGTCGCTGTTGTGCTCGAGGAACCGGTCTGGGCAACGGGCCTAGTCACGCCCGACGTCGGGCTCGAGGAACGATTTGGATCAGCGACATCGCGTCAGGCGAGCCTCAGGCCGCGCAAGGTCGGCGAAACGTCCCCTCGCGCGCGCAACGGCGTGTGCCCGCCTATGACCAGCTAGCCGCCCCGCGCCGGCCAGCCCCGAGCGGCCGACGTTCCGTAGCACCGGGCAACCGGGATCCCATCTATCGAATCGGGGCAAAGGCCTCGCGCACTTAACCCCGAGTCCACGACGCCGTTTGAGAGGGAGAACCATCGAATGAGGCGAAGACTCGCCACCCTGCTGGCCGTCGGGGCATTGCTGAGCAGCATGCTCATTGCGACCGGCAACGTCCTCGGAGCCTCGCAAGGCGCGAGCCTCAGCCAGTGCGCCAACGATCCCGCACCGTCCCCGCCGACGAATGGCTGCGCCGGCGTCGCCGGCGAGAACGGCTGGGTCAATGGCAACCTGGGCTCGAGCAAGTCGATCTACCGCGAGGGTGACTCAATTCCGTATCGACTGCAGTTCTCGAGCCTCGCGGGAGGCACGAGCCTCGTCCACACGGTCACCATCGAGTGGGACACCACGAAGTCGGGCAAGCATGCCATCGACTACCTGACGACCTGGAACCGGACCGTCGCGACGTCCGAACCGAGACTCGGCGTCGCGCCCGCGATTCCGGGCATCGCGAATACGCGCGGGATCCCGATCGACAGCCAGGTCCAGGATGGACCGAATGGCGCTGCGGGCGGCGGAGACGACATCGTTCCGGGTCCCGACGGGACGCCCGGAACGGGGGACGAGGCCACGAACTGCATTCCGCCCACCTCGCCCGGGGTCGCCTGTACCGGCTACTTCGCCCTTTTCGGCGGAGCGATCACGAACGTCAGTGGGATCACGTATGCGGACGGACCAGGCTTTGTCGGCGACAAGTCGGCGCGACTGACCGTTAGCTTCACCTCGAACGTGACAAATCCTGTCCTTGCCTGGGGCGGGCACATCGCGACGCGACAGAACTGGCCCGGCGCCTCGGCGATCAACATCACCGGATCTCCGTATCACATGCGCCTCATCGATCTGGACGGCTCGGGCGGCAACCAGGATCGCTCGCTGTCCGCGGACGCGGTGGTCTTCCCGGGGTCGATCACGATCATCAAGGACGTGGTCGGCGGGACGGATCCACAGGACTTTGCATTCACCGAGACTGCGACGACGACCGTCAGCCCATCGACCTTCACCCTCGACGACGATCCTGCCTCAACTCCGACACCCTCGAATACCCAGACCTATCTGGGGATCGTGAATTTCATCAGCTACACGTTCAATGAGGGGACGGTCTCCAACTGGGCCCTCAGCTTCAACAACCCGGCATGTACGGTCACCAGCCCCAATGGCGGCTCGCAGTCGACCTCGGCGACGGGCGTCACGATCAACCTCAAGGAAGGCGAGAACGTCACCTGTACGTTCCTGAACACGCACACCTTTAACAGCCCCACCATCGCAACGCAGGTCAAGACCACCGGTCTCGACGGCGCGTTCGGCGGCGGGGACGACGTCAACGTTGCCAACAACGGCCACGTTGCGATCGGCACCGAGGTGTATGACACCT
>JANLSG010000135.1:0-1954 GCA_031362295.1 Chloroflexota bacterium | reverse complement strand
CGACCTGTCGCACATGGGCGAGCTGTTCGTCGAGGGCGACGACGCCGGCGATGCGCTCGCGGCGGCGCTGATCACGGATCCACGCACGCTCTCCGTGGGCCGCGCCCAGTACTCGATGATCTGCGCTCCGAACGGCGGCGTGATCGATGACCTCATCGTCTACCGGCTGGGGCCGGAGCACTTCCTCGTCGTCGCCAACGCGAGCAACGCGCCGGTCGTGTCGGAGGAGCTGGCTGCGCGGCTCGGTGGCTGGCGCGCCGTCCTGGATGACCGCTCGCTGGCCACCTCGCTCGTGGCGATCCAGGGCCCGCTCGCCGCCGGCATCCTCCAGCCGCTGACCGATGTCGACCTCACCGGGCTCCGCTACTACGCGATCGGCGAGGGCAAGGTCGCCGGGATCCCGGCGATGGTGGCGCGAACCGGCTACACGGGCGAGGACGGGTTCGAGGTGTTCGTGGACTGGGATCGCGCCCCGGAGATCTGGACCGCGCTTGCCGAGGCGGGGGACGCCCTGGGCGTGGAGGCCTGTGGCCTCGGGGCACGCGACACGCTCCGGCTGGAAGCCGGCATGCCGCTCTACGGCAACGAGCTGGACCGGGCGACGAACCCGTTCGAGGCGGGCCTCGGGCGCGTGGTCAAGCTGGAGAAGCCGGGCGACTTCGTGGGTCGCGAGGCGCTGGCAAAGGTTGCCCGCGACGGGCCGGCGAAGCGGCTCGTGGGGCTGTCGATCACCGGGCGCGGGATCGCTCGGCACGGCTATCCCGTCCTGGCAGGTGAGCGGCGCACGGGCGTCGTGACGAGCGGCACGCATTCGCCGACCCTGGGCCGGCCGATCGGCATGGCCTACGTCGCGCCGGGCGATGCCGAGCCGGGTACGCTACTGGCCGTCGAGGTTCGCGAGCAGCCGGTCTCCGCCGAGGTCGTGCCGCTGCCCTTCTACAAGCGAGAAAAGCAAGCCACGTAGGAGAACGGCCGAATGGTTCCTGCGGACCTCCGCTACACGAAGGACCACGAGTGGGTCCGGATCGATGGCGACACCGCCACGATCGGCGTGACCGACTTCGCGGCGAACCAGCTCGGAGACGTGGTCTTCGTGGACCTGCCGGGGGTCGGCAAGACCGTCGAGCAGTTCGCGACGTTTGGGGTCGTCGAATCCGTGAAGGCCGTGAGCGACCTGTATGCACCGCTCTCCGGCGAGGTCCTGGAGGTCAACGGTGATCTCGCCGGGGCGCCGGAGCTGGTGAACAGCGACCCCTTCGGCGGCGGTTGGATGATCCGCGTCCGCGTCGGCGTCGCGGACCAGGTGGCAGGCCTGCTCGACGCCGGCGCGTACGAGCGCCTCATCTCGGAGGCCTGACCCACCTTGGCCGACGGCGCGCGAACCGCCCGCGGGTTTGACACCGGTTCGCCACGCGCTATTCTCCGGCCGTATGGTCGGTCGTAGCCTCCGTCAGATCGTTTGGGCGCGGCTTCGTCGCGACAAGGTCGCGATGATCTGCCTCGGCATCGTGCTGTTGATGTACGCCGCCGCCATCCTGGGTCCGTCCATCGGCCCGCTCCTCGGCCTGGATCCGTACAAGCTCGACACCGCGACGATCGGCGACAGCGGCGGGCGCCCGATCCTCGAGAACGGCGGCATCAGCCCGACCCACCCGCTCGGCGTGGAGTGGGGCACCGGCCGCGACATCCTTTCGCAGCTGCTGTGGGGCCTCCGGATCTCGCTCGTCATCGCGACAGCGGCCACGTTCATCACTGTGGCGATCGGGACCGTGATCGGGATCATCGCCGGCTACACCGGCGGCCTGACCGACACGATCATCGGTCGGATCATGGACCTGATCCTCGCCTTCCCGTTCCTGCTGATCATCCTCGCCCTTTCCGGGGTGCTGACGCAGCGGCTCACGTCGCTCGGAGTGCCGGAAGGCAATCCATCAAGAATCCTTTACCTGATCCT
>JANLSG010000119.1:0-9338 GCA_031362295.1 Chloroflexota bacterium | reverse complement strand
GCACGCCGCCAGCGTTGATCCTGAGCCAGGATCAAACTCTCCGAAAAGATGCACAGCCTCGCGGCTGCGACTTTGTCCGAGGGTTTGACCGCTCGCACATCCTTGTTTTCTGGATCTCTGCCACTCTTCAGTTGTCAAGGTTCAGCCCACTCCGAACCGCCCGAGGGCGTCCGGCGCAGAAGGGGGAGTATGGGGCTTGATCTGCGGTCCGTCAAACGGGCCGCGAACGTCATCCGGGCCGCTGTCCGAGCTCAGAAGATGCCGGACTCGAGGAGCAGGATGACGAGCGCGCCGGCGAGCCACGACTCCAGCGCGAGCTGCGCGGAGCCCGGCGCGCCGAATGGCCCGGTGAGGACTGCATAGACGATCAGCCCGATGACGGTCGCGATGACCAGCTTGGCGACACGGAGGCCGATCTCGACCAGCAGCTCCTGCATCGACCCTTACCTCGCCCGCTCGCCGATCGCCCGGCGACCCTGGAGTGCCCGGATGAGCGTCACCTCGTCGGCGTACTCGAGGTCCCCGCCCACGGGGATCCCGCGCGCGATCCTCGTGACGCTGCCGACCGTGCCCGCGAGTCGCTCGTCGAGGTACATCGCGGTCGCCTCGCCCTCGAGGGTCGGGTTGGTGGCGAGGATCACCTCGGCGAAGGGCGTGCCCGCCTGGGCGGCCTCGTCCGTGCGCCGAAGCAGCTCGGCGATGTGCAGCCGGTCCGGCCCTACGCCGTCGATGGGTGAGATCGCGCCGTGGAGGACGTGGTAGACGCCACGGAACTCGGCGGTCCGCTCGAGGGCCAGGACATCGAGGGGCTCCTCCACCACGCACATTCGCGTTTGATCGCGGCCGGGGTCGCGACAGATCGGGCACAGCGGCGCATCGCTGATGTTGAAGCAGCGGTCGCAGAACACGACTTCCTCTCTGACCGCGATCAGCGCGGAGGCGAGCGCCCGCGCTTCGGCGTCCGGGGCGCGGAGGATGTGGTAGGTCAGCCGCTGTGCCGTCTTGGGACCGATGCCGGGCAGGCGATTGAACGCCTCGATCAGCTTCGCGACGGGTTCGATGAGCAGGGTTGCCACGCGCGCTGGCCGGTCAGCGACCGAGGAGGCCGCTGAGCCCGCCGATGGACTGCATCGCGCTCATCTTTTCCTGCTCCAGCCGGCGGGACGCGTCGAGCGCCTCGTTGACCGCGACCGCGACGAGGTCCTGGAGCATGTCGACGTCGTCCGGGTCGACCGCCGACGGATCGATGGTGATCTCGACGAGTGTCTGCTTGCCGGTCACCACGACTCGAACGACGCCGCCGCCCGCGCTGCCCTCCACCCGGGTCTCGGCCAGCTCCGCCTGGATGCGTTCCATCTCCTGCTGCATCTGCATTGCCATGCGCTGGAGGTTGCCCATGCCCATTGAACTTCGCTCCTCGTCAGGTTTCGATCAGTCTGCGTGATGGAGGTCGGCCGTGCACGACGCCGGTCAGCCGACCTCGGCGGGATTGCTCTCGTCGGTCTCGAAGATCCGGCGCGCCTCGGACAGCACCCAGGCGGCCTCGGCGTCCGCCGGCAGCTCGGGCACGACATCGATGTTGGTCGCGACGCAGCGCACGGCCACGGACCGACCGAGCACGGCGGAGACGTTCTCCTCGAGCACCGTCCGGCGTCGCTCCGCGACCTGCCGCAGGAACGCCTTGTCTTCGGGGAAGCCGAGGGTGACGATGCCGTCCTCGACGCTGATGGGCCGGCAGGCGACGATCAGCGGCTTCGTCGGTGGATGCTGGCTGATGCGCGCCACGATCTCCGGCCAGCGATCGCGCAGGATCGCCAGGTCGCCCGTGGCCACCCGCGCGGTCACCGTGACGGCGGGGGTCGGTGCTGGCGTATCGGGGGCTGGCTTTGCGTCCGCTGGTGACTTGGCCTGCTCGCCCGGCTTTGGGTCGGCAGCGGGCGCTGGGTCCGGGGCAGGCTGGCGATCCGGGATGGGGGTGGTGGCTGCGGCGGGAGCGGGCTCGCGCTTCAGTGGGGCCGGTGGCGGGGCAGGCTCTGCAATCGCGGGTGCCGGTGCCACGGCCGGCGCTGGCGCCGGGGCTGCTGCGGGCGCAGCACGGCCAACGCGTGGCGCAAGACTCGGGTCGGGGAATAGCGCGAGCTCCAGCTGGAGGCGAAGGCCACCGACTCCGGCCCGGCTCGGGTCGATCGACGCGAGGCGGCGGGCGGCGGCGGCCAGCTCCGCGACGGCGTGGTTGGTCGGTCCGGCCCCTGCCGTGCCGGAGGGCGGAGGCGCGCCGATGATCGCGGCGCGGAGCGCCTCGATGACCTGGTCGAGGAAGCCGCGGAGGTCGCGCCCTCGCTCCTCGAGCCCGTCGAGCAGGCGCATGCCCGTCCGCGCATCGGAGGCCACGAGCGCGTCGACGAAGCCGACCACCGTCTCCGTATCCGCGAGCCCGAGCAGGTCGCGCACTCGAGCTTCGTCGAGCCCGTCGGCAGATGACGAGAGCAGCTGGTCCAGCATCGACTCCGCGTCACGCATGCCGCCGGCGGCGAGTCGGGCGATCAGGTGGATCGCCTCGGGCGTGGCCGTTCGGCCGTCGGCCTCGAGGATGCGCCGGAGCTTGCCCTCGATCTCGTCGGTCGTCAGCCGGCGGACATCGAACCGCTGGAGGCGCGACAGGATTGCGGGCGGGAACTCCTGGGGGTGGGTGGAGGCGAACATGAACACGACGAAGTCCGGTGGCTCCTCGAGCGACTTCAGGAGGGCATTCCAGGCGTCCTTCGTGATCTGGTGGGCCTCGTCGAGGATGTACACCTTGCGCCGGAGGTCCGTCGGGGCGTAGTTGATGCGTTCTCGCAGATCGCGGATGGCATCTATACCGCGGTTCGACGCGGCGTCGATCTCGAGCATGTCCATCGCCCTGCCCTCGCGGATCGCGACGCACGACGGGCACGCGTCGCACGGGTCCCCGTCCTGGAGGTTCGTGCAGTTGATCGCCTTCGCGAGGATCCGGGCGAGCGAGGTCTTGCCGGTCCCGCGCGGGCCTACGAACAGGATCGCGTGCGCGACCCGCTCGGTCCGGACGGCGTTGCGGAGCGTCTCGACGACGGCCTCCTGCCCGACCACCTGGGCGAACGTCTGGGCACGCCAGCGCCGGTAGATGGCCTGGTGGGCGGGTGCCTGGATCGGGAGGTCTGTCACGCGACTCCGTGGCTGGACGGCTGGTTCATTTGCCGTGCACCTCCCGTCGACCGACTGACGCCCGGGCCCACCGCAGAAGGCGACTCAGATCAGGCCGTTCCGCGGCACCCGACGAGCTTCGCTGAGTGCTGCTTCCTTCCGGACCTGACACGGTTCGCGATTCGCCGCTGCGCGGGACCCGATCCTCAACACCGCCTGGTGCGGCGGCCTCCGAGCACAGAGGCCTCGAGGAGGAATTCAGCCCTGCTGGAGCGGATTGCAGGTACAGGGCACCGCTAGTTCCCCGCCTAGCACGGCCCGCCAAGGATACCCCGGGCGGTCCGCGTCGTCGGTCAGGGCCAGCCCTGCCGGTCGTGGCCGAAGAGGACGCGCTTCGGGTCCAGGGCCTTCAGGCGCGCGATCGACCGGGCGTATTCCGGCTGGTCGGGCGCCACGCTGGCCCCCTCGCGCGCGCCCGCGAGCCCCGACCACTCCCCGTGGCTGTACACGGCCTGGCCGGCGAGCAGGAGCGCGCCTTCGATTGTCTCGACGACGATCGACTGGTGCCCGGGCGAGTGCCCCGGAGTCGCGAAGATCCGGATCCGGGGCACCACCTCATGGTCACCGGGGACGAGCTCGTAGCGCGCGCCTTCGAAGTCGATCCACTCGACGATCGTGTAGTCCGGCTCGTGCGCTGCGGCCCATTCGGCCGGCTGCACGTAGATCGGGATCCCGGGAAAGAGCGAGTTCTGGCCTGCGTGGTCCGCGTGCATGTGGCAGTTCGCAACGGCAGTGATCTCGGCCGGGTCGATGCCGGCGGCCGCCAGGACCTCAGGGAGCGCCCGGTTGCGGACCTTGTAGTAGTCGTCCAGCGAGTCGTTCCCGAACCCGAAGCCGGTATCGAACAGGAAGACGCCGCCCGTATGCCGGACCGCATACGCGACGACCAGGCCGGTCTGGCCCTCGTACTCCTCGCCCGCGGGAAACGTGAACTCGCCCATCGGCAGCGCGACGACGTTGTCAAATCCTGTCATCTAGCAATCCCCGTGGTGGTATCCAGGATTTCGAGATGATTGGCCTTGTCCGGGGTGACCTTCTGTCCCGGCGTGAGCGTGGCGCGGGACGATTCGCCGGGCAGGTGGTCGATTTGGGCTTGCTGCTGCTGGATACCACTACCCGGGTTGCTGGTTGATCAGAAATACGTGCCGCTCGGCACGGACATGGGCCGAGGTGTGGCGGAGAGGGAGGGATTCGAACCCTCGACGGGTTGCCCCGAACCGCATTTCCAGTGCGGCGCCATAGTCCACTAGGCGACCTCTCCGGGAGTGAGCCGCGGGATCGTACCGGCAATCGGGTCAGCGATGCACGGAGGCGGGCTCGATAAGAGGCGGCGAGGGTCGGGACCGGCATTCGCCTGCGGGCGAGACCAGGCCGAGGCGGAGCCTTACCGATTCGCGGGCCCCAGGGACGTGCGACCTGCCACGAGATCGCGGGCCCCAGGGACGATGTCAGCCCAAGGCGCCGGCGAGCCCGCGAGCGAGTGCACCCGACGGTGCATGAGCGAGCGCGCGGAGGTGGCAACGCAGGGATGGCCCGTCCATGGGGTCCGCGCTTGGCGGAGAGGGAGGGATTCGAACCCTCGGTGCTCTCGCACACCGCTTTTCGAGAGCGGCACCATCAACCACTCGGACACCTCTCCGCCGGGAGGATACCAGCGGGGCGGGCGAGCGCCGGCTGCGTCGAAAGTCAGCGCCGAATGTTCGTGGCCCGATACCAACGCGACGAGGTGGCTGGTGGGTGGCGCCGCGCACGGGTTGCTGTCGGCAGAATGTTTGGGGCCCTGTACCGAATCGACGACCCGCGTCCACTGGAAGGCACGCAAGCGGGGCTGTTCGATCCAGTTTGCGTCTGACCCCGTCGAGTTGGTAGCCGGGCACGATCATTTGGACGGGCGGTTCGGATCCGGGCCGACGGCCCGGCGTGGTCGCGGCCGGGAAGCTACCGGGCAGCGGCGGCGTAGAGCTCCTCGACCTCGTCGCGGCGGATGCCGCTGACGACCTTGACCCGCCTACGGAGGGCGGGGTGCTCGGCGAGCTGGAGCATCGTGCCGGCGGCACCGTCGGTGCGGTTCGGGATGGCGTAGACGAGCGCCTCGACGTCCGCCGCCAGGAGCGCGCCCACACACATCGGGCAGGGCTCCATCGTGCAGAACATCGTGACGTCGCGGAGCCGTTCCTTGCCCACGCGCCTGGCGGCCTCGCGCAGCGCGACGATGACGGCGTGGGCGGTGGGGTCGTCCGTCTCGCGCACCCGATCGTGGCCGCGGGCGACCATCGCCTCGTCCAGCACGGCGACGGCGGCGTGAGGACGCTCGCCACGAGCGACGGCGGCTTTTGCTTCGGCCAGCGCCTCGCCCATGTACAGCTCGTAGTTCACGAGCCGGATCATACGCGGCGGCTCGCCTACCATCGGCGCGATGGCAATCCCAAAGCGGATCGGAGTGCTCACGGGTGGCGGCGACGTGCCCGGCCTCAACTCGGTCATCAAGAGCGTGACGTACCGCGCGACCGAGCTCGGCATCGAGGTCGTCGGCATTCGCCGGGGCTGGGAGGGGCTCACCCACGTCCAGCCCGGCGGCGAGCTGGACCCCGAGTACGTGCGACCGCTGGACCGTCGGAACACGCGGACGATCGACCGCACCGGCGGCACGATGCTCCACACCTCGCGCACGAACCCGGCGCGGATGAAGGCGAAGTCGCTGCCGGCCTGGCTGTCCCCCACCGAGGCGGAGCGCTATCGGATCGACGAGGACCGCTTCGACCTCACCCCCGTCGTCCTGGAGCACCTGCAGGCGCTGGGCATCGATGCGCTGGTCCCGATCGGTGGCGACGACACGCTGTCGTTCGCGCGCGTGCTCGTGGACCACGACGTCCCGCTCGTCGCCATCCCGAAGACGATGGACAACGACGTGCCCGGCACCGAGTACTGCATCGGCTTTTCGTCGGCGATCACGCGGGCGAAGGAGCTGATCGACCGGCAGCGGACCACCCTCGGCAGCCACGAGCGGATCGGCGTGTTCCGCATCTTCGGGCGCGACGCGGGGTTCTCGGCGCTCTTCGCCGCCTACGTGACGTCAGCCCGGTGCGTCATCCCGGAGGCGACGTACGACCTGGACCCGCTCGCCGCGCTCCTCGCCGACGACCATCGGCTGAGCCCGAGCCATTACGCGATCGTCGTCGCGGCCGAAGGTGCCATCTGGGCCGGAGCGAGCCTCGAGGGTGTCGGCGAGCCGGACGCCTTCGGGCACCGGCACAAGGCGAACGTGGGCGAGGCGCTGGCGATCGAGCTCACGCGGCGGACCGGCATCCCGGCGCTGTCAATCGAGCTCACCTACGACCTGCGCAGCGGCCAGCCGGACGCGCTCGACCAGATCGTTGCCACGACGTTCGCGAATGTCGCGATGGACCTCCTGGCCGACGGCAAGTTCGGGCGGATGGCGGCGATCCGCGACGGCAAGTACGCGGAGACGTCCCTGCCCGGCGCCGGCTCGGTGGCGCGGCGGGTCGACGTGGACTCGATGTACAACACGGATCGCTTTCGACCCCGCTACGACGGCCGGATCGGACGGCCGCTGCTCCTCGTGGGCCTGGGCGGGTAGCGAGCCGGCCTCAGGACTCCAGGCCGGACAGGCCGCGGATGGAGCGCGCGACGGCGCTCATGTCGTCATCGGCGTGGCCCTGGCCCATGAGGCCCGCCTCGATCGCCTCGACGAGTGCACTGATCGGCAGCGACGCGCCCAGCTCGCGCGCCATCGACAGCGCGATGCCCAGGTCCTTGCGGTGGAGCGCGACCTTGAAGCCGAGCGGGTACTCGTTCTCGAGCATCCGGCCGCTGCGATTCGTGAGCACCCATGACTGCGCCGCGCCGCCCGAGAGCGCCGCCACGGTCTGCTCCACGTCCAGCCCGGCCTTGATCGCGAGCACGATCCCCTCGGCGACGCCGATGTACGTGCCCGCGAGGATCACCTGGTTGACCGCCTTGACGGCCTGGCCGGACCCGATCGGGCCGACGTGGGTGATCGTTGTCCCCAGGCTCTGCAGGACCGGCCGGGCGCGCTCCAGATCCGCCGCGTCGCCGCCGATGAAGATCGACAGCGTCCCCTTCTTCGCGCCCTCGCTGCCGCCGGATACCGGGCCATCCAGCATCGCCACCCCGTTGGTCGCGAGGCGCTCGGCGAATTGGCGGGTCGCCGACGGCGAGATGGTGGACATATCGATCACGAGCGTGCCGGCCTTCGCTCCCTCGGCGACGCCCTGAGGCCCAAACAGGACCGCCTCAACGTCCGGCGTGTCCGAGACGATCGTGATCACGATCTCGCTCGCGGCAGCGACGGCCGCTGGGCTCTCGCGAAGCTGCACCCCGAGCTCCTCGAGGTCCGCGCCTCGACCCGGCGTGCGGTTCCAGGCGCTGACATCGAAGCCCGCCCGCGCCGCGTTCGCGGCCATCGCGCCGCCCATCGTCCCGAGACCAACGAAGCCGACGCGCACGTGCTCCTCCTCCGGTCCGTTCCCGTTCGACCCGAGGATGCTACGCCGTGCTGGGCTCGAGACTCTCTCGCACATGGAATGGCGCGGGCGCCCGAGGGGCACCCGCGCCAGCGGATCCGGAACAGAAGGCTCTCGGATCAGCGATTGAGCACGAAGCTGTTCACGACCTGCATAGCCTCGGGGAGGAGTGCGTCGAAGTCGGCCGTGTTCTGCGCTTCGATGTTGATCACCAGGGCTCGACCGTCGCCGAGGTCGAGCGCGACGATCCGTGTGCGGCCTTCACCCTGGATGTTCCAGTCAATCCCCTCACCAGCGGTCGAACCAGTGAATGTGCTGACCAGCGGCAGATTTGCTGAATAAGCGTACGGACACGAGGCCGTCCACGTTGGGGCGACGGACAGATCAACCATCTTCCCGCCAAGGCCCCCGATGCTGATCGGCTCTGGCACGGTCGTCACGAGGCCCGGCAGCGTCGTCAGCCACGTCGCGATCGCGTCGGCAGAGCTTCCAACGCCGGGCTCCGGAACCGGCGAGCACTGGTCCGCCTGCCCGTGGGGAGCGACATCGGTCCAGACGTCGATCGCCGTGTTCTCGGGTGCTCCCTGCTTCGCGAGCCTGAAGATAACCGGGTAGTCCTCGACGTTTGCCCAACCGGCCGGTACCGAGTATGCGAGCTTGCCGTAGGCGTACTCCCAGCTCGCGGCCGGGACGAACGGCGTGAAGATCGTCGACACGTGGGCACCAGGAGCGAGGTCGCCGAGGCACCAGCCGTTCGGGTCGGAGCACCCTACCCGCACCCATTCGCCGACGAGGGCAGCAGAGCGCGGCTGGCACGCTTCCGCGATCGACGTGAGCGTCAAGGTCCCGCCCTCCGCCGAGAGGCTGAAGGCATAGGTTCCCTCGTCGCCAGGCTGGCATCCACCGTCAGTGGACGCCATCCGGAGGCGAATCTCATCCGGTCCAACGAGTGCCGCGGTCGAGGCGAACTGCGTCTGGGCTCCCGCATCGGCCAGCAGGAAGTGGAGGCCCCCGCCGTCGAGTTCGAGGGCGTTCCGGTACGGCGGCTCAGGAGCTTGGGGCACGACGCGTGATGGGCCGACCCAGCGGCTCTGCAGGGCGGCCGGCACGCTTGCCTGCTCGAAGGTGGTCGCGGACGGGTTGGCCCCGGCGGTGGGGCTGGGTGTCGATTGGGTGCCGGGGCCGAGACGTTGCGACAGGGCGAAGGCGCCGACGCCGGCGATGGCCACGACGATCGCGGCCGCGAGGGCAAGGCGGACGTTTCGGTTCATGGTGGCAAACCTCGTCAGTAAGGCGAGGCGCCGCTGCGGGACACGTTCGATTCGATCGATGACCCCGAGGAACAGCCGGTCCGGCATTGCTGACGGACCCTCGGCGTAGAACTCGTCCAGGACGCGTTCGATGTCTCGGTTACGCGTCATGCGAGTCGTCCTCCGATTGCGGTTGTTCGGGAATCAGCGTCCAGCGCGGCGCGCATCGCGCGGTGTGCATGGTGCAGACGGGAGCGGACCGTCCCGAACGGGATACCGAGGATCTCGGCGATCTCGCTTTGGTCGCGGCCCTCGAAGTAGTGGAGCACGAGCAGGGCCCGTTGCTCGGGTGGCAGGTGGC
>JANLSG010000198.1:0-4180 GCA_031362295.1 Chloroflexota bacterium | reverse complement strand
GCGATCGATGGGCCGCCGCCGCCGCGGATCCGGAGTTCCGCCGGGAAATGGCGGATGTCGCACGGGACCTGCACGACGCTGAGTCGTGGCCGGAGTAGCGGGGGCGCGGCCGTCGCCGCTCCGGTGGTCGATCGTTGTTGCTCACCTGGACCCCACCATTGGTCATGAGCACCGCGGCCGCCGCCGCGTCCTTGTCGTGTCGTACGAGGCGTTCCATCGATCCGGCATGGCGGCGATCTGCCCGATATCCGCCCGACCGCCGCGGTATTCGGGTGAAGTTGCACTTCCCCGCGGCCTCGCCGGCCAGACCGAGGACGCGGTCATCCTGTGCCACCAGATACGGACGGTTGATCTCGCGCGGGTCGCGGCCTTCGAGATCGGTGGCCAGCCGCAACACCTCACGGACCCTTTGATCCGGGGCCAGGTCCGCGTCGCGCTCGCCCATCACCTTGGCCTCGACATCCGCACGCCGCTTGACGGCGCCGCGTAGGGGTTGGATTTCGGGTGGACCGCGACGAACGACGTCGAGCCTTTGACAAGCTTCTGCTCGCGATCGAGCCCATTCGCGCCGCTCATCTCGAATGGCGAGCGACGTTCGAGGCCGAGTCAAGCGCCGCATTCATGTCGATCGACTACGAGACGCGACTCAAGCTTGTCTTCCACGTCTTCCGCATGCTCGCGACAAATGTCGGGTCGTATCGGTACCTGATCTACGACAAGCTTGGTTTTGGGATGGACGCCTACGCGGTCCTGTTCGATGGCCTCGACATCAACAACGCGCTGGTCACCAAACACGATCGGGATCGCACGATCGTGCCGACCGATGTCGATTCTGAGCTCGATCTCGAGGCATTTGATGAATACCGTGAGCGTGGCGGCGAAGACGCCGCGGCATGGTTCGAGTTGCAGACGGCTCGACTGGATTCGGAGGAAGGGACCTCGCCCGAGTAGTTCGAGCCCGTCGTATTCCGGTAACGCGCATCGGCCTCGGGATAGCTGCCCGGCTCAGCATTTCGCGAATACGAACGACCCGCGCCCGCGAGGCCAGCGAGCTACGAAGTCGGGACGCTCGCCTTTCGCGACGCCCTGGCGGCCGCCGGCGCGCTGGCGACGGTGTGCGCGCCGTGCTCGAGCGCGACTTCGAGCTGGTCCAGGTACGTGCGGGCTCGGTTGGCAGCGAACACCGTCCGCGCCCGAGCCACCTCGTCGATCGTCAGCGGATCGTTCGGGCCAAGGACGTACACCATGTCGATCGCCAGTTGCGCCTCGTCGATCTCCAGCCGGAGGTCGCGGTAGCGCTTGATCGCTTCGCGGTAACGCGTCGTTGCCCCGTTTCGGTCGCCCCGCAGGCCGTGGAGGGCCGCCTCGAAGGCGAAGTGATCCGCCTCCGGCGCGCCGCCGTGGATGACGTTGTCCCAGAACCGCTGGAGCCACTGCTCCAGGGCGTCGGCGTCGTTGAGCCAGATCGAGAAGCGCGTGAGCATCTGGCAGGCCGTGCCGGCGTACGAGGGATCGGCGGAGACTGCCGTCCAGTACTCGACGGCCTTCTCGAGCCGACCCGCCAGGAACTCCTGACAGGCAAGCCCATCGACGTACATCAAGTGCGAGATGGTGGACTGCTCGAGCGCGTCGGTCGCCTTGAGCTCCGCGACCAGGTCGTCAATGGGCTCGCCGCGGAAGGCGCGCAGGTTGGCGTAGTTGTCGACGGCATTGGACCGGTTCCGCGGGTCCGTGGCGCTCGCGAGCATCCGTTCGGACTCCAGGGCGAGGTTGTCCCAGTCGCCGGTCCGGATCCCGATGAACGTCATCTGGCTCGTGAGGCCCTGCACCCAACGCTCGTCCCCGAGGCGGCGCGCGACGGCGAGCCCGCCCGTCACCGTCTCCATCGCTTCGAATGGGTTGATCTGGCCGCTGATGTTGATCGAGTTGTTGATCCCCCTGAACCACGTGGACGTGAAGCCGTTTGCCTGGGCGATGGCAATCCCCGCGTCGATGACGACCTTGCCCTCGCGCCAGCGAAGCAGGTTCAGCAGCGCCGTTCCGCGGGTGATCAGGGTGTCTGCGACGATGTCCAGGTCGTCGCTCCGCTCGGCGGCCGCGAGCACCTCGTCGGCGATCGGCAGCACGGGTTCGAACCGCCCGGTGAGCATGTACAGGCGCGCCCGCTGGCTCTTGAGCAGGAGCAGCTCGCGGACGTCGCCGAGGTCCGTGAACTCGGCGAGCGCCCCGTCCAGGATGGGTTCGACCTTCTCGTAGCGCCGGCCGGTGGTGAGCATCGTCACGAGATTGCCGACCGCACGCGCCGCCGCCTGGCGATCGCCCAGCTCGCGGTGGATCTCGACCGCCCGGGAGTAGAGCGCGTCGGCGTTATCGAACTCTGCGACGCGCGTCGCGATCTCGCCCGCTAGCTCCAGGATGTCTGCCTCGTCCTTGGGGTCAACCGTGACCGTCAGCGCCTGCTGGTAGAAGTCGATCGCCGAGCGGTTGCTTCCGAGCGAGGCCGCGCGGTCGCCCGCCGCCTTGAGAGCGAGGCGTGCCTGCGCGGCGAGGGCATCGGCTTCCGGGCCCGACGGCGCGAGGGATCTCGCCGAGAGGAAGTGGCCGGCGAGGGCGCCCACAAGCTCCGGCTCGCCAAGTGTCTCGAACCACCGCGCCGCGGCCAGGTGCCGATGCTGCCGATCCTTGCGCGCGAGCGTGTTGTACGCGGTCTCGCGCACGAGCCCCTGCATGAACGCGTACTGCCCGCGCTCTGGCGAGCGCTCGTCGGCGACGTGGCGGAGCAGCTCGCGTCGCGTCAGCGCCTCGAGTCTTGGTTCGATCTCCGCCGCGCTCCGGCCGCTCACCGCCGCGACGCCATCCAGGGTGAAGCTCTGGCCCAGCACCGCGGCGTCGAGGAGGAGCGCGCGGTCCGCGTGGTCCAGGGCGTCGAGGCGTGCGCCGATGAGCGCGGTGAGGGTCTCCGGGACCGAGATCTTGCTCACGTCACCGTGGACGGAGAGGGTGCCGTCCGCCTCGAGCAGGAGGTCGCCCGCGGTCACGAGCATCCGCAGGATCTCCACCGCGAAGAGGGGCATGCCCTCGGCCTGCGTGACGATCGCCTCGACCGTGCGCTCGGGGAGTGCCGGGACCAGCCCGATGAGGAGCTCCCGCATCGAGTGGCTGCTGAGGGGCTCCAGGTACACGGTGGTGAAGCTGCGCCGGACGGACGCCCACGCCGGTCGCTCGTCGAGCAGCTCCGGGCGCGCGAGCGAGAGGATGTACAGCGGGAACTCGCGTGACCACTCGACGAGGTGATCGATGAAATCGAGGGTGCCCGAGTCTGCCCAATGGACGTCCTGGAACACGAGGACGACGGTCCCGCGCGCGCTCAGCGCCTCGAAGAATGCCCGCCACGCGCCGAAGAGTTCTGCCGAGGAGACGCCGCCGGCGCCGGTGGACACGCCCAGCAGCTGGAGCATCGACTTCTCGACCCAGCCGCGATTCGGGTTGTCGGGCATGACATCGTTGACCATCGCCGTGATCTTTTCGCGGGTCGTCGGCTGGTCGTCCGTCTCGGCGAGGCCGGCGCGGCCGCGGATCATCTCGCCGAGGGACCAGAACGTGACGCCCTGGCCGTAGGCGGGGGAGCGGCCGTGGTGCCACAGGACGGTCTGGTCGATGCCGTCGAGGTACTTCTCGAACTCCCACGCGAGCCGGCTCTTGCCGATGCCGGCGGTGCCGACCACTGACACGTGCCGCACGCGCCGCTCGGCGCCCACGGCGTGGAACAGGTCCTTCAGGAGCCTGAGCTCCATCTCACGACCGACGAACGGGGCCTCGAGGGTGTCCGCCCGGCCGCGGCCGCCGCGCTCGGCGATGACTCGAAGCGCGCGCCACGCCTGGACCGGCGCGCCCTTGCCCTTGAGGGTCTGCTCGCCCGCGGGCTCAAACGCGATGGCGACGCTCGCGGCTCGGTACGTCGCCTCGCCGACGAGGACAGTGCTCGGGGCCGCCGCGGCCTGGAGGCGCGCCGCGGTATTCACGAGGTCGCCCGCGACCATGCCCTGGTTCGAGGCGCCAAGCGTCACCGCGGCCTCGCCGGTCAGCACGCCGGCCCGCGCCTGGATCCCCGCCCCGAGGGTCGTGATCGCATCGACGAGGTCCATCGCGGCCCTCACCGCGCGCTCGGCGTCGTCCTCCC
>JANLSG010000096.1:0-3015 GCA_031362295.1 Chloroflexota bacterium | reverse complement strand
TGGTGTCGGAGCCGGGCAAGTTCATCGACGGGTACCTCGATGCGGGCTGCGACTCGGTCACGATCCACGTCGAGATCGACGAGCCGATCGAGCCGACCCTGCGCGCGATTCGCGCCGCCGGCCGCGCCGCCGGCCTGTGCGTCAAGCCGAAGACACCGCTGTCGGCGCTCGAGCCCTACCGCCAGCTGCTGGACATCGTGATGGTCATGACGGTCGAGCCCGGATTCGGCGGCCAGGCGTTCATGGCCGACGTCGCGAAAGCGAAGCTCCTGGCGGCGCGCGAGATCCTGTCGCACAAGCTGCACGGGGGCGAGGTGCACGTCGATGGCGGCGTGAACCGCGAGACCGCCGAGCTGATCGGTGGCCTGGGGACGGACATCCTCGTCGTCGGCTCGGCCCTGTTCACCAAGGGCCGCGACATGGGTCGCGAGATCCGGCTGATCCGCGCGCTCGCCGACGAGGGCTACCAGTACAACCTCAACAAGGGCGTGCCCCCGATCCCGCGCGACCGGATGGTCATGTTCGCCTCGCTGCGGAGGCCGCAGGCGCGGCTCCTCCGAGAGGAGGTCGAGGCGGCCGGGATCCCCGTGTTGCTCTTCCGTTCCGTAGAGGATCCGGCGGAGATGGACGACGAAATCCGCCGCTGGGACCTCCTCATCCCTGCATCCGCGGAGGCGGCCGCAAAGCAGCGGTTCGCACGCCGGCGCGCCTCGCTGCAGCGCGCCTCCGCCTGAGGTGCGAGCGCTCCTCCAGCGCGTGAGCCGCGCATCGGTGCGGGTCGATGACGAGACGATCGCATCGATCGGGCCGGGCCTGCTCATCCTCGTCGGCGTCGGTCATGGCGACGACGACGCGACTGCTGCGACACTCGCCCGCCGGCTCACCGAGCTGCGGATCTTTGCCGACGAGGAGGGCCGCACAAACCGGTCGATCCTGGACATCGGCGGCGCTGCACTGGTCGTAAGCCAGTTCACGCTGTACGCAGACACGTCGCGCGGTCGACGGCCCGGCTTCACGAACGCCGCGGACCCGGTGATCGCGGAACGCCTCTATCAGCGGCTCGCCGCCGGACTTCGCGCCGCGGGCGTCGCCGACGTCCAGACGGGATCCTTCGGCGCCGAGATGGCGGTCGACCTTGTCAACGACGGCCCATTCACGATCTGGCTCGATACGGATGCTGCCATCCGCGGCTGACTTGCCGCAGGGCGCACGATGATGTATACATACATCATGGAACGGACGCAGATCTATCTCACGCGACGCGAAGGCGCGGCGCTCGCGAAGCTCGCCAAGGCGACCGGCCGCACGAGGTCGCAGCTCATTCGTGAGGCAATCACCGCCCAGTACCTCACCCAGACGGACGCGGACGAGTTGTCGGTCGCGCTCGAGGCCACCGCCGGCCTCTGGTCGGATCGGACCGAGTCCGGCGAGGCGTATGTGGAGCGCCTTCGGAGCGGCCGGCTCGCGCGACTGCACCGGGACGGCTGACGCAGGTTGCTGCTGCTCGTCGATTCCTCGGTCCTGATCGATCACCTCCGGGGGATTGAGCCTGCGGTTGCACGGCTCAAGGCCGCGGTCGATGCTGGCGACGAGCTTTGGAGCGTCACCGTGGTCCGAACCGAGATCCTGGCCGGCGCCCTGCCCGCCGAGGAGGAGTCGATCACCCGCCTCCTGAGTGGCCTGCAATGGCTCGACGTAACCTCGGAGCTGGCCGATGCAGCCGGACGTCTGGCCTCGACCTACATGCGGTCGCATTCCGGCGTCGATACGGTGGACTACCTGATTGCCGCAGGCGCGCAACACCTCGGTGCCGACCTGCTGACCCTGAACGTCCGGCATTTCCCGATGTTCCCGTCCCTGCATCCCGCGTACTGAGCGAGCGGAGGTCCCATGCGCCCCCTCAAGATCGGCCTGGTCCTGCCCATGGGGGAGTCGTTCGTCGACGGATCCACGGCGCGCTGGGTGGAGATCCGCGATCTCGCGGTTCGTGCCGAGGAGCTCGGCTTCGACACCGTCTGGACCGCCGATGAGCTCCTGTGGCGGTCAGCGGAGGGCAAGGCCCAGGGCTGGTGGGAAGGCGTCTCGATGACGGGCGCGATAGCTGCGGCGACCAAGCGGGTGAATGTGGGCACCTGGGTGATGTCCGCGCTCCACCGGAACGCTGCGATTACCGCGAAGGCTGTCGAGACCATCGATGAAATCAGCGGCGGCAGGTTCGTGCTCGGGCTGGGGTCGGGCCACGCGGGCAAGCAGGCGCATGCGTTCGGGCTACCCGAGGATCACGTCTACGGGCGGTTCGAGGAGGCACTGCAGATCATCATCCCGCTGCTGCGGCTGGGTCGCGCAGACTTCGAGGGCACCTACCACGCTGCGCGAGACCTGGAGCATCGGCCCGTCGGTCCGCGGCCGGGCGGTATTCCGATCATGATCGGAGCCCAGGGTCCAAAGATGCTCCGCCTGGCCGCCCGCCACGCGGACATCTGGAGCTGGTACGTCAACGAGCGGAGTGACCTGATCGAGTTCGGACCTCGATTGGCGGCCCTCGAGGCCGCCTGCGTCGAGGTTGGCCGCGATCCGGCGACGATCGGCAAATCCGCGGGGATCGTCGTCGAGCCGACGGCAGTCACCGGTGCGGAATCGGTGTTCGGACCTCCCGTTCGCGGCTCGGCCGAGGAGATCGCCGATGCGTTCCGCGCTTTCGCCGGAGCCGGCTACACGAATCTCGAGCTGGTTGTCTGGCCACCCACGCTGGCTACCGTCGATGCCCTCGCACCAGTGCTGGAGCTACTGGACGGCGACTGATCACGGCCGTCGGGGCACCGACCTGGCTCACGTTCGCCGCGCATCACCGGGGCAGGCCCATGGAGTCCGCGCGCGATCCCGCTGCATACACTGCCCCGGTGACAGCCTGCACGACCTGCGGCTTGGCGCTCGGCCCAGCGGCCAAGTTCTGCCCTGAGTGCGGCACGCCAGTGGCGGCGTCGAGCACGCGCGAACAGCGCAAGACGGTCACCG
>JANLSG010000066.1:0-23439 GCA_031362295.1 Chloroflexota bacterium | reverse complement strand
GCCGCCGGCGTTGCCGCTGTGGATCGCGGCCGTCATGATCGGCGCGGTGGTCGGTGCGGAGATCGGGACACGGCACGCGCCGACGTTCCGCCTGCGTGAGGCCCTGAGCGTCGTGCTCGTGATCGCTGGCCTGAAATTGATCTTCGTGGGCTGACGTCGGGCTGGGGTAAACTCCCACAGCGCCGCTGGCGAGTGGCCAAACGGTAAGGCACCTGATTCTGGATCAGGGGATTGAAGGTTCGAATCCTTCCTCGCCAGCCAACTCCCCCAGCACGAGTCGGCGACGTTCAGGCAAAGTGCCGACATGAAGCCCGTTCGCGACCTGCTGCGTCGCGCAGTCGTGCCGGCGCTCGCGCTGGTCACTGCGTTCCTGATCGGGTCGGTCCTCATCGTCCTGACCGACTTCGACAACCTCCAGCACATCGGGACTGATCCCGTCGGCGCGGTCGGCGCGGCCGTGGGTCGTGTCGTCGCGGGCTATGGCGCGATGGTTTCGGGCGCGATCGGCGACCCGGGCAGGATCGTCCGAGCCATCCAGAGCGGGGAGACTCGGGAGATCGGCGCAGCGATTCGGCCGATCACCGAGACCCTGCTGATCACGTCGCCGTTCATCTTCGTGGGCCTTGCGCTCACGGTCTCGTTCCGCGCCGGCCTCATCAACCTGGGCGGAGACGGGCAGTTCCTGATCGGCGGGCTCGGCGCGGGAATCACGGCGACACTCGTCGGCGGATCGCTGCCGCCCCCGCTCGCCCTGCTCGTTGCGCTGGCCGGCGGGGCGCTGTTTGGTGCCGCGTACGGCTTCGTGCCCGGCTTCCTCAAGGCCCGCAACGGAGCCCATGAGGTCATCACGACGCTCATGCTCAACGTCATCGCGCCGCAACTCGTCATGCTCATCGGCAGCTCTGGCGTCTTCGGCGGGAGGCCCGCGGCCATCCCCCGGGTGCCGCTGATCTTTGACCTGCCCACGATCCGCCTCGACTACGGCATCGTCGCCGCTCTCGTCGTCGCCGCCGCGGTGTCCCTCCTGCTGTTCCGGACGACGCTCGGGTTCGAACTCCGGGCCACCGGCTTCAGCGCCTCGGCGGCGCGCGGCGCCGGCATGCGGCCCGGCCGGGTCATGATGCTCGGCATGGCGGTATCCGGCGGGCTCGTCGGCCTCGGGAGCGCGTTCTTCGCGCTCGGCCCGGCCCAAGGCCTGGGTGGTGGGCCGGCCATCAACCTGGGCTACACCGGCCTTGCGCTTGCCCTGATCGGCGGCCTCCGGCCGAGCGGCGTCGTGCTCGTGGCGTTCCTGTACGGCGCGTTGAACAGCGGCGCGAAGTACATGGTCATCGAGACGGGCATCCCACTCATCCTGCTCATGGTCATCGTGGGGCTGGCGATGATGTTCGTGGCCGCGCCCAGCCTGATCCGGGCGATCTGGCGCCTCGGACCCGCCAAGGCGCGGACGCCGGAACACGGCATCTGAACGCGCTACGATGCGCGACGCCGATCGGGCCGCGTCGCCCGAGGCACTGAGCTCGAGAGGAGGCCGCGCGTGGCAGCAGTCATGTCCATCCACACGGTGATCACGACCACCACGGAAGGCATGACTCCCGATGCGCACCCTGAACCTCGGCATTCTCGCCCACGTCGACGCCGGTAAGACCACCCTCACCGAGCGCCTGCTCTACACCGCAGGCGCCATCTCGAAGATCGGCAGCGTCGACAAGGGAACCACCCAGACCGACAACCTCGAGCTCGAGCGCGAGCGCGGCATCACGATCAAGTCCGCGGTCGCCTCGTTCGCGATCGACGACCTGACGGTCAACATCCTCGATACCCCGGGCCACCCGGACTTCATCGCCGAGGTGGAGCGCGTCCTGCGCGTGCTCGACGGCGCGATCGTCGTCATCTCGGCCGTCGAGGGCGTGCAGCCCCAGACCCCGCTCCTCTACCGGGCGCTCGACCGCTTGGGCGTCCCGACGCTGTTGTTCCTCAATAAGCTCGATCGGCGCGGAGCGGACCCCGAGCGAACCCTCGAGCAGATCTCGCGGCGGCTCACGCCGGCCATCGTGCCGATGCAGGAGGCGACCGATCCGGGCACGCCGGCTGTCGCGATTCGCGCGCTCGAGCTCGCCGACGAAAGCTACCGGTCCATGCTCGTCGAGCGGCTCGCGGACGCCGACGAGTCGCTCCTCCGAGCCTTTGTCGAGGACGGGGCGGTCGCGTTGCCGCGCCTCGGCCAGGCCCTCGCCGCGCAATCACGACGCGGCGAGCTCCACCCGGCATTCCTCGGTTCCGCGGCGACGGGCATGGGCGTCGATGCGCTCCTCGCGGCCATCCCGGAGCTGCTGCCCGAGACGACGGGTGATCCCGGAGGAGATCTCCGGGGTCGGGTCTTCAAGATCGAGCGTGCGCCCGGTGGCGACCGCGTCGCCTACGTGCGCCTCTTCACCGGCACGATCCACGCCCGTGACCGGATCAAGTACGGCGGCGACAACGAGGGCCGCATCACGGCGCTCGCGGTGACCGTCCCGGGCGGCTCGGCCCAGGCGCAGGAGGCAACGGCCGGCCAGATCGCGAAGGTCGGTGGCCTCGCGGGCATCCGGGTGGGAGATCCGATCGGTGCCACGTCGATCACCGAGGACGAGCGACAATTCCCGCCGCCCGCCCTCGAGGCCGTTGTTGCGCCTCGCTCTCCTGCGGCGCGGGGCCGGCTGCGCGCCGCGCTCAACGAGCTCGCGGAGTCGGACCCGCTCATCAACGTCCGCCAGGACGACGAGCGGGGCGAGATCTCCGTCTCGATGTACGGCGAGGTCCAGAAGGAGGTCATCGGCGAGACGCTGGCGCGCGAGTACGGCGTCGAGGTCAACTTCGCGGCGACGACCACGATCTGCATCGAGCGCCCGCTCGGTGTGGGCGAGGCGTTCGAGGTCATCAGCTCGGCGAGTCACTCGAACATCAGCGGCAAGAGCTCGGCGACGAGCGAGAACCCGTTCGCGGCGACGCTGGGCCTCAGGATCGAGCCGGCCAGGCCCGGCGCCGGGATCTCCTTCCGGGCGGACGTCGACGTCAAGCTCGTGCCGCTGTACATCTTCAACACGGTCCCGCAGTTCGAGGCACAGATGGCCCGCTTCGTCGAGGACGCCCTGGAGGAGGGTGTCCACGGCTGGCGCCTGACCGATTGCGTCGTGACGCTGTTCGAAAGCGGCTACCGGCGCACGGGCTCCACGTCGGGAGATTTCCGCAAGCTGACTCCGCTCGTCCTGGCCGCGGCAATCCGCGACGCCGGCGTGGTCGTCTGCGAGCCCATGACCGCCATCCGGATGGAGGCGCCCGTCGATTCCGGCCGTGGGATCGCTGGCGTGGTGATGGGCGCCGGCGGCCGGATCCTGGGCCAGCACAGCGCCGGCGAGCGAACGACGATCGTGGCGCTGGTTCACGCCGGCCGCGTGCACGAGGTCCAGAACCGGATCCCCGGGCTGACCGGCGGCGAGGGCATCTTCGAGCCGAGCTTTGCCGGGTATCACCCCGTGACCACGGATCCACCACCGGCCCGGCGTCGGACCAGGCCGAACCCGTTCCAGCGGGATCGGTACCTCGCGATCGTCGGCCGGAACGCATGACGATCGGGCATCATCGGCGCGTGGAGCAGCATCCCGACCCGCTCGCCGCGATCCAATGGCGCTCCGCGCGACCGGTCCTGACCGTCGTCGGCTGCCACGCCGGCGGCGAGATCGGCAATGTGGTGGTCGCGGGGGTGGAGCCACCACCGGGCGCGACCGTCTTCGAGCAGATGCAGGCGATCGCGGCGGACGACTCGATCCGCAAGCTGCTCCTGCACGAGCCGCGCGGGAGCGTCGCGGTGCACTCCAACATCGTCCTGCCGTCGACGCGGCCGGACTGCGCGTTCGGCTACGTGATCATGGAGCCGACCGAGTACCCCGCGATGTCCGGCTCGAACACGATCTGCGTGACGACCGTCCTGCTCGAGACGGGCATGGTCGAGATGCGCGAGCCGGTCACGAACTTGCGCCTCGAGGCGCCCGGCGGTCCGATCGACATCGTCGCGACGTGCCGCGACGGCAAGGTGGAATCGGTCGAGTTCGAGAACGTGCCCTGCTTTGCGGACCGGATCGATGCGCCGCTCGAGGTGACGGGTCTCGGCACCATCACGGTGGATGTCGCGTTCGGAGGCATGTGGTACGCGATCGCCGATGCCCGCGCGCTCGGATTCGCGCTGGAGCCGTCGGAGGCCGCGGACCTGTCGCGCATCGGCACGCGCATCCACGCCGCGGCGCGCGAGCAGCTCCACCCCGTCCACCCGGAGAACCCCGAGATCCGCGGTGTGAGCATCGTCCAGCTCGCCGAGCCGTGGCAGGGCATCGGCAAGGTGACGAGGAACGCGGTGGTCGTGGCGCCCGGCCGCCTGGACAGGTCCGCAACCGGCACGGGGCTCTCCGCGAGGATCGCGGCGCTCCACGCCCGCGGAGAGATGCGCGTCGGGCACTCGATGACCCATGCCTCGGTCATCGGCTCCACGTTCGATGGCCGGATCGTCCGCGAAGTCGACCTCGCCGGAACGCGCGCCATCGTGCCCGCGATCCGGGGCACCGCCTGGATCACCGGCGTGACGCGCGTCGTCGTCGACCCGACCGACCCCTTCCCGGAGGGCTACCTGCTCTCCGACACCTGGCCCGGAGACGACGTCCAGACCTGACCCGGGTCCTCGCCCCTACTTCGAGACATCGCCGGTCCTGTCGTTCTCCTTCATCTTCGAGCCCTGGATCCGCGCGTTCGGCGTGTACTTCTTGCGGATCTCCTCGATGAGCGCCTCGGACGATAGGCCCGGAACCAGGAACTGCGGGTGTGGGGCGATCCCGCTCGTCATGGCGCCCTTGGGTGCTGGCTGGGTCGATTTGGAAGCAACATTCGTGGTCGTGGAGTGATTGAGGCGCTGGTCGCGGGCCACCGTGATCTCCCACATCCAGGCCATGAACGTGCCCGGACGAACCTCGAGGATCTCGCGCTGGCGAGCCTCGTTCGGCACGTCGCCGGCGGGCTGGAGGTCCTTCGGCAAGGCGGCGACATAGCGCTTCCAGAGCGCCTTCTGCGCAGCCTCGGGGGTCGGCTCCGGGGGCCCAGGCTTGGCGGCGAACCTGTTGATCGTGTCCTGCACCGTCTTCCAGGTCTTCTCCCATGCCAGCTTCGCGTCGTCCCGGTGCTCGTCCTCGCCCTGCTCGAGCTTGTCCTGCCATTCGGTTTCGACGTCGAGGTACGAGCCCTTGCTGAGGAGGTGACGGCCGGCCTTCGGCCACCATTCGTGGATCTCCGGCTCGGGGATCGAGCTGACCTTGTGTGTCCGGGTCGTGTAACCGTCCTTGGTCTTCTCGGCCGGCTCCGGGCGCATGATCGGGGGCGAGTTCTCAATGCCGCGCTGCGTGAGCGCGAGCGTCGTCTTGTTGGTGGTGTGCTCGCGGATCTGCTGGATGCCCATCTCGGGCGACATGCTTTCCCGGTTGATCTCGATCGCGTCCACGCTCGTCACCCGCCCGGAGCTGCGGCCCTCCGCCAAGGCGTGCGCGACCGCGGCATTGCCCGCCAGTCGCTGGAGCTCGAGCACCGATTCCTGCTCCGACGAGAGCCCGTGGCGAGACCGCGGGTGGTGGCGCGGGGCGCCGTCGGCGGTCCTGTCCACGCGAACCGGGACGCCCGCGTGCCGTGGCGCCCACATCGATCCAACACGCTGACGCATCCGACTGCCCTCCGACGGCAGCCCGAGTCTAGCCCCTTCGTCTGCCCGTTCGGGCAATGCGGCGTGCCCGCACAGGCCCGTCAGCCGCCGGCAATCGCGGGAAGCAGCGTGACCCGGTTTTCGCCGCGAAGCTCGGCCGAATGGGCGCGGCAAGGCCCGGCCTGCCGAGCCCTCCGGGCCGGCGGAGGAAAAGAAGCAGCCCCGGGGTCGCGTCTGTCGCCGGGGGAACGACATCGCAGCCTCGGGGCCTGCAACCGTGAATAACGAAGGGCTCGAGATGGCGTTAGGGGCATGGTGCGGATTGGCACCATCGGGCACCGGCGATGTCCGTCACGAATCGGACATGCGCCCGGTGCCACAATCGGCAGCCGGAGGTGCGGATGACCGAACAATTCGTGACTCGAGCATTCGTGGGGCGGCGGGACGACGCCGAGACCGGCGCGATGGGCGGCGGCGAGCGCCGGCGTCGGACGCCACCCGGCCAGTACCTGACGACCGAATTCCCTGTCCTCTCCGCCGGCCCAACGCCGCGCACGCCGCTCGACCGCTGGTCGCTGTCGATCGAGGGCCTGGTCTCGAACCCCGCCAGCTGGACGTGGGAGGAATTCCTCGCACTTCCGAGCCGCGACTACGTCGTCGACATCAGCTGCGTCACGAAGTGGACCCACCTGGACATGCGTTGGAAGGGCGTGAGCGTCGACACACTCCTCGAAGGCGTGTACCTCGACCCGAAGGCGGCATTCGCGATCGCGTACTCGGACGGCGGCTACACCACGAACCTGCCGCTCGCGGACGTGCTGAACAACCAGGCGTTCGTCGCGTATGAGTACGACGGCAAGCCGCTGGCGCCGGAGCACGGCGGACCTGCCCGGCTCGTCGTCCCGGCGCGTTACTTCTGGAAGAGCGCGAAGTGGATCCGCGGCCTGCGCATCCAGGCCGCCGACGAGCCCGGCTTCTGGGAGTCCCTGGGTTACAACAACCGCGGTGACCAGTTCCTGGAAGAGCGGTACACGGGCGACTGATGGCGATCGACTGGCAGCTCGCGACGGTGACCGCGGTTCGCGACGAGACCCCCACGGTTCGATCGTTCACGCTCGGCCTGCCCGGCTGGTCCGGGCATCGGCCCGGCCAGCACGTCGACCTGCGGCTGACGGCCGAGGACGGCTACAGCGTGGAGCGCTCGTATTCGATCGCGTCCGAGCCGGAGCGAGCCGGCGAGGTCCACATCACGGTCGAGCGGATCCCTGGCGGCGAGGTCTCGCCGTTCCTCCACGAGGTTGTGGTGCCGGGTGATCGCCTCGAGGTCCGCGGGCCGATCGGCGGCTACTTCGTCTGGGAGGCGTCGCTCGGCGGCCCGCTACTGCTCATCGCAGGTGGCTCCGGCGTCGTGCCGCTGATGGCGATGGCGCGCCATCGGGCACGTGCCGGCTCGCGCATTCCGGCGCGGATGCTGTTCAGCTCGCGCGGGCCTGACGAGATCATCTATCGCGCGGAGCTCGATCGCCTCGCGGCGGCCGGCGACGGATTCGTGGTCGCGCATACGCTGACGCGCCAGCAGCCGCCGGGGTGGACCGGCTACGCGCGGCGCATCGACGAGGGGATGCTGGCCGAGGTCATCGAGCCCCTTGGAGCGGCGACCCGCGCCTACGCATGCGGACCCACCGCACTCGTCGAGACCGTGGCCAACGGCCTCGTTCGTCTCGGCCTGCCACCCGATCGAATCCGGACCGAGCGCTTCGGACCCACTGGCACCTGAACCAGGCAGCACGAGGACGCATCGATGGACGAACGGATTGCGATGATGCACGACGACCCGGCAGTCGACCTGACGGTCGACGGCAGCGCCGTTGGCGGGCTCCTGGCGGCCGTGTTCGGTGCCGAGATGACTGCGACACCCGGCCAGTGCGCGAGCTGCCGCACCGTGAGCGTCGTCGGGACGATGCGTGCCTACGTCCGGGGGCCTGGCGTCATCCTGCGTTGTCCCGCCTGCGCCGAGGTCGTCCTTCGCATCGTGCAGACGCCGCGCGGCACGATGGTCGACGCGCGAGGCGCCGCGTACCTGGTGGTTGACCGAGGCTGAGGGGTAGAGATGGCCGGCCCGTCGCGCTGCGCGGGTCAGTCAGATCGGGTAATGAGGGTGTTTCCTGTCACTCAGCAATCGGGGTGGTGGTATCCACCGATTCTGGCCGGATTGCCGACATCTACCAACCAAACCCGACTTTGACACGACCTCTACGCACGGTCGCACTCTGACAGTCGCCAGTCGCTTGGATAACACCACGGGGGTTGCTGGCTGATAGGAAAGGCGAGCTGAACGACCCGCCGCCTACCAGCCGAACGAGCCGGGGCCGCCCTTGAACGGGCCGACGATCTTCGACGTCACCCAACCGCCGTAGAAGTGGCCGGGCTGCGGCGTGGCCAGCTCATCGCCGACCCACGCCTCGTCGACCGCCCACGCGTAGAAGGCGATGAAGGCCGCGATCGACTCGAAGCCGGCCAGCGGCTGCTCGTAGGACCACGCCGCGTTCGGGACGACCCGGCCACCAGGCAGCCTGATGGACCAGTACCGCGCCTCGCCCTTCCACTCGCACACCGTGGCGCGCTCCGCGGCGGCCAGCAGGTCGCGTCGGACATCGGCCGGCGGCAGGTAGTAAACCGGGGCGCCGGCCGTCTCGAGCACGCGCACCGCGTTCGCGGACGACGCGATCTCGAGGCCGTCAACGACCACGCGGATGCGCTCCGGGACCGCCTCTGCCCGCGGCGGGCGCGGGTAGTCCCAGACCGATTCCTGGCCGGGACCCGGTTGGATGCGCGCGGTTGGTGGCGAGGTTCCGGCCACGGAGCGAGGCGCGCTGTCGCTAGCGGCGGATGAGCTTGGCGAGACTGCGGAGCACGAGCGCCACCGTGGCACCCGCCGCGAGCAGGAAGCCCGGGCTCGGCATCGCAGGGACGATCGGCTTGAAGACTGCTCCGTCCGGACCGATCTCCAGCCAGCCGATGGGATCCGCGGTCGCGCCACCACCGCCGCCCTGGCCCGTGCTCTGCTTCGCGTTCGCACCGGCGCCGTCGCCTTCGAGCCCGGGCCCGACGGCCATCGGACCGGTCCCGGCGCCGCCGCCGAAGCCCCAGCGCACCTTGGCCACCGGGATGACCGTGATGCCGTCGCGCTCCACCGGCTCGCCGAACACGGTCCTCACGTTCACCTTGGCGCCAATTCGCTCGGCCAGGCGCTCGACGAACCCATCAATTGGGCTGCCTTCACCCGCTTTACGGGCCTCGTCCATCGCGGGTTCCATGTCGATAGTGGTTGCCATTGGAGACCTCCTTGCGTTGCTCGGTTCACCCTACCCCGCTACGGCGAAACCGGCCTCGGCCGGGGGACCCGAGTTCTCCGAGCCGTTCGGCTCGCCCCGTCGCAGCACCTGGACCAGCCGCCACGCGACCCACGCGCCCGTGGCGGTCGTGACCGCGGCCATGACGCTGATCGCCCAGTCCGGGAACGTCTCGAGCTGCACCGGCGCGAGGATCCGGTACGGCGAGTTCAGGAGCACGTAGGCGAGGGTCGCGAAGAACGTCGCGCTCAGGGCGTAGAACGGCCGTCTGAGGCTGGGGGCCATGACCGCGAGCGGGGCGAGGAGCGCGATCGCCCCGTAGAGGTAGCGCTCGTGGGCGCGAGTCGGCACGAAATACAGGGTCAGCGCGATCAGCGAGCCAACGGCGAGCAGCCCGACGAGGTCGCGCCGGCGGCGCAGGAGCCACAGGCTGCCGCCGATCGCGGCAACCTCCAGCACGGACCCGACCAGGAACCAGTCGCCGTCGTCGTGGTTGAACCCGAAGAGCATGCCCCACGGGTTGAACGCCCACGCGGAGTGAACCCGGTACCGGCCGAACGTCTCCCCCATCAGGTCGAGGTAGCCGAGCGGGCCCATGCCGAGGGGCGCGAGGACCACGACAAAGGTCACGAGCCCGGCGAGCCCGAGGACCGCCGCTCGACGAATCCCGTCGGGCGAGCGGAACCAGAAGAGCACCAGGCCGGCGAGCACGAACGCGGCGACGCCGTACTGGGGCTTCACCAGCCCCGCCAGGACCGCCAGCACGCCGGCCGCGACAAGTCGACCCCGCGCGACCGCCACGAGGGCGCCGACCATCGGCAGAGCGCCCATGCCGTCCACCTGGCCCCACATTGGCCCGGTGAGCACCACCGCCGGGTTCAGCAGGTAGAAGCTGGCCGCGAGGAGCCCGTCGCGGGCACGCCCGGCGAACGCGCGGCCCACGAAGAACAGCAGCGCCCCGAGCCCGAGGTCGAATGGGATCGAGAGCGTCCGGATCGCGAACTGCAGGTCGCCACCGTCGAGTGCGAGGCCGAGCGGCCAGAGCAGGTACAGCATCGGCGGGTAGTTGGAATCACCACCCGCGGCGTAATACGCGCCAAGGCCGTGCTTTGCCGCGTCCTCGGCCCATGTCTCGAAGGCAAACACGTCGCCCGCGTGGCCTGGCCCGAGCAGCCCGACGATTCGGACCAGGGCCGCGATCACGAGCAGCGGCACGAGCCCGCGCATGCTGCTCGGGCCGGACCCGTCCGGGGCAGACCCGTTCGCGCCGTTCCCGTTCTGGCCGGAGCCGGTCATGCCGGCGGCGGGGCCTCCGACGAGACAACTTCCGTGGGATCCGCGCTCTCGCGTCGATACGGCACGTTCACCACCACGGTGTGCGCCCGGCCCAGGAGCGCGGAGCGGAGCCGCTTCGCGGACTGGTTGTACAGGATTCGCTCCCACCAGCTTCGGGCGACGTACTCGGGGATGACCACGAACGTGATCGGCGCTTCCTTGTCCGAGGGCCAGCCCCGGTCAAGCACGTCGAGGTACGAGATGAGCGGCGCCACGAGAGCGCGGTACGGCGATTCGACGATGACGAGCGGCACCTCGGGCAGCTGGCGCTCCCATCGGGCGCGGATCGCGACCGCCTCTTCGGGGTCGTCGGAGATCAGCACTGCCTGCACGTTCGGATCGATGGACAGGCCGACGTTCACCGCGTGCACGACGGCCCGGTTGATCCCTGGCACGGGGACGATGACCCGCTCCTCGCGATGCGGACCGCGGATGATCGCGTCCGGACGCACGGCGAGCTCCGCCTTCGACGCCCGGTACTGGCGGTTGATGAACAGCATCATCGCGACCAGCAGCGGGATCACGACGATCACGAGGAGCGACGTCGGGGCCTTGGCGATCATGACAACGACGGCGACGAGGCCCGTCAGCGCGCAGCCGAACGAGTTGATCGCGAGCCGCCACTGCCAGCCAGGCGGCCGCTCGCGCAGCCAGTGGACGATCATCCCCGACTGGCCCACGGTGAATGCGATGAACACGCCGACTGAGTACAGCGGGATCAAGGCATGCGTCTGGCCGCCGAACGCCAGCAGCAGCGAGATCGCGACGATGCTCAGGATCACGACGCCGGAGGTGAAGGCGAGCCGGTCGCCCCGGAAGCTGAACTGGCGGGGCATGTAACCGTCGATCGCGAGGATCGCGGCGAGGCGCGGGAACGCGTTGTACGAGGTGTTCGCGGCGAGGAAGAGGATCAGCGCCGTGAAGGTCTGGAACAGGTAGAAGGGCACGGACCCCTCGCCGTAGATCACGCCGGCGACCTGGGCGATGACCGTCTTCGTGGGCACGCCCTCCGGCGTCGGCAGAACGCCGAAGTTATCCGCGACGAACGTGATCCCAAGGAACAGGATCGCCAGCAGGATGGCCACCGCTCCCAGCGTTGCTGCCGCGTTCTTGGCCTCCGGAGGCTTGAATGCGGGCACGCCATTGGCGATCGCCTCGGTGCCGGTGAGGGCGACCGATCCCGACGCAAAGGCTCGGATGATCAGCAGCAGCCCGACACCCTGGAGCGCATCCGGGGTGCCACTCGGCGGGACGACCTGCGGCGTGCCTTCGCCACCGACGAGGATCCGGAACACGCCGATCGCGATCATCAGCAACGCGGACGCGACGAAGAGGTAGGTCGGGATCGCGAAGATGTTCCCTGACTCGCGCAGTCCGCGCAGGTTGCCGACGGTGATCAGCGCGATCGCAGCGACGCCGATCACGAGCTTCCATTCGGCGATCTCGGGAACTGCGGAGATGACCTGCTCCGCGGCCGACGCGGTGGATACCGCGACGGTCATCACGTAGTCGACCAGGAGCGCGCCCGCGACGACGAGCGAGCCCAGCGCCGGCAGGTTTCGGCGCGCGACCGCGTAGTCGCCGCCACCCGACGGGTAGGCATGGACGATCTGGCGGTAGCTGATCGAGACGACACCCAGCAGGAGCGCGATGGCGGCGGCTACCGGAAGGCTGAGGAACAGCGCGCCGGAGCCGGCCACGACCAGGACGCGCAGGATTTCCTCGGTGGCGTACGCGGACGAGCTGATCGGGTCCGAGCTGAAGATCGCCAGCGCCTTGACCTTGGACAGCCGCTGGCCGATCTCCTCGTGGATGGAGAGGGGCTTCCCGAAGAGCACGCCGCGGAGCCGTGCGAACAGGCGCCCGGCGGGCGTGCGCGGGACGGAGGCGGCCTCCTTGGCGACCAAGGTGCCCTCCGGCGTGTAGCGGAAGTACGCGGCGTGCGGCCGCTCGATTCGAACTCGCCGGTCGCCAAGCTTGCGACCCTTGAGTGGCTTTGGCCCCTGCTGCATCCGCAGAGGATCGCATGCGCCGAAGGGGGCCGCTGGGGGTTACCCGGCAGTGCCCTCCGCTGCCCGGCAGGCGGCGCAGCGACCCTCGATCGTCAGGTGCTCCACGGCGACCTCGAACCCGCGACTCGCCCGCAGGCCGTCGACGAGGCCCGCCACCTCACCGGCGGCGAGCTCCCAGCTTCCACCGCACCCGGCGCATGCCATGTGACCGTGGTCGGCGGCGCCGCCGACGTGGAACTCCTGGCGCCCCTCGAGCCCGTGGCTGTGGCTGACCAGCCCGAGGTCCTCCAGGACGTCGAGGGTCCGGTAGACGGTCGAGGGCGTCGTCGTCGGGTCGATGCGCCGGGTCCGCTCGATCAGCTCCGCGCCGGTGACGTGGCCGTCCACGCCCGACAGGACCTCGAGCAGGACGCGCCGCTGCGGCGTCCAGCGCAGGCCCCGCGCCCGGAGGCGCTGGCGGACGTCGGACCACCGGTCCGCGGTCATGACCCGCCCCCGAAGAGCCACGCCTCGAGCGACGGCAGCGTCGCGTCGAGGCCGAGCAGGAAGACGGTGCCGATGACGATGCTGAACGTGCCCGCGACGACGCCGATGACCACGTACAGGCGCTGGCGGAAGCGGCTTGCGATGAAGCCGGTGGCCGTGAGGAGCACGACGATCGAGTTCGAGATGAGGAGCCCGACGATGAACGCCAGCATCATCGGGAATCCGAGGCCCTGCGACGACGCGCCGCCGATCGCCGCGATGAGCAGGACCTGCGTGCCGGTCTCCGCGCCGATGCCGTGGATCAGCCCGACGCCGTATGCAGTCCTGACCCCATAGGACGACATCTCCATCGGGTCGACATGCTCGTGGCCGTGCAACCTTGCCTGGAAGCGTCGCCAGGCGTACCGGGCGGAGTCGAAGACGAGCATCCAGCGGCTCCGGAGCCGGAACTCGCGCCCGTGGCGTGCGTACTGGTACAGCGACACGAACACCCAAACCCCCAGGAAGAGGAGCGTCGCGCCGACGACCGGGCCCATGACGTCGTCCACCCATTCCGGGAGGACCGCACCGAACAAGAGCGCCAGCGTCCCCAGCAGGGCCACGACCGAGGCATGGCCGAGCGCGTACATGGAGCCCAGCAGGAGCGCGCGACGCTGCTCGTTCAGGAAGCGCGGCGCGGGCGGGTCATGCCGATGGGGGTGGTCCGCCGCGTCCGCGGGCGCCTCGTGGGCGACGATCTCGGCCCGGCCACCGTGCTCGTGCTCGTGCGCGAGGTCGTGCTCCGCGGTGTGCTCGTGGATCGCCTCGTGCTCGAGCTCCGCGGCATCGGCGGTCGCGGTCGTGGAGGTGACATCGGTGATCGCGGCGAGGTGGTCCCAATCGAAGCCGTGCCGGATCCCGAGCACGAGCGCGGTGGTGATGAGCCCGATGGCTCCGGCGTCGGCCATCGGCGGATGATCGCCGTTATCGCAACAGGTTGCAACAACGTCCCTAGGCGGAGACAGGGCCCTCGCGGCGGTACGGGCCATCGACGACGACGGCGCGCCCTCCGGATTCCCGGCGCTGGTACGGCATGTCTACGACCACGGTGTGCGGCCGCCCGATGAGCGCCGCGCGCAGCGACTTGGCCACCTGGTTGTAGAGCGGGCGCTCCCACCAGTGGCGCGGAACGAAGTCGGGCACGATCACGAAGGTGATCGGCTGCTCACCTTCCCAGGGCCATGCCCCGTCGAGCCAGTCGAGGTAGGCGAGCATCGGCCCCGCGAGGGCGCGGTACGGCGATTCCACGATGTCGAGCGGGACCTCCTCGAAACGAGCCTCCCACTCCTCGCGCAGTGCGACAGCGCCTTCCGGCTGATCGGATATCACGACAGCCCTGACGTCGGAGCCGATCGAGCGGCCGAGATTGACCGCCTGCACGACCGCCCGGTCGATGCCCGCCACGGGTACGACGATCCTGTCCTCCCGGCGCGGCGTGGGGATGACGGCGTCCTCCGGGATCGCGAGCTGCGCCGCCGACGCCCGGTACTGGCGATGGATGAAGAGCATGATGCCGACGAGGATCGGGATCAGGATCACGACGAGGTAGGCACCCCCGAAGAACTTCTCGTAGACCACGATCGCGAGGACGATCGTCGTGACGATCGCCCCGAGCCCGTTGATCGCAAGGCGCCATCGCCAGGACTGCCCGCGCACCCGCAGCCAGTGCCTGACCATGCCGGCCTGCGAGAGCGAGAAGCACACGAACACGCCGACCGCATACAGCGGGATCAGCAGCGTGGTGGTGCCGCCGAACGCCGCAACCAGCAGGGCGGCCACGCCGGCGAGGAGCACGATGCCCCACGAATAGGCGAGCCGGTCACCGCGGAAGCTGAACTGGCGCGGCATGTAGCCATCGACGGCGAGCAGCGCGGCGAGTCGCGGGAAGGCGTTGTACGAGGTGTTGGCGGCGAGGAACAGGATCAGCATCGTCGCGACGAGGAAGGTGCCCTGCAGGACGGAGCCCTCGCCATAGACGGCGCCGGCGACGAGCGAGATGACCGACGGGAAGCCACCGACCGAGGGGACCACCGAGTACGCGAAAGCGACGATCGATACCCCGATGAAGACCACGCCGAGCAGCACGGCCATCGCGATCATGGTGTTGCCGGCGTTCCTGGCCTCCGGTGGCTTGAATGCGGGCACGCCGTTCGCGATTGCCTCGACGCCGGTGAGCGCGACGGAGCCGCTGGCGAATGCCTTGAGGACGAGGAGGAGGATCAGTGGCTCCAGCCCGAAGCTCTCCGCGTTTGGCTGGCGCGGGAGCGGGTGGGCGGCTCCGGTCGCGATGTTGACGAACCCGACGACCACGACCCCGAGGGCGAGGACGACGAACACGTAGGTTGGGACGGCGAAGATGTTCCCCGATTCGCGCAGGCCGCGAAGGTTCGCGATCGTCATCAGGGTGATCACGACGACGGCGATCAGCACCTTGTAGTCGCCGGCCGCCGGCACGAGGGAGGCGAGCTGATCCAGGGCGGACGACGTCGAGACGGCGACGGTCATCACATAGTCGATGAGCAGGGCCGCGGCCGCGACGAGCCCCAGGAGCGGGGTCAGCTCGGACTTCGCGACGGCGTAGGCGCCGCCGCCATCCGGGAATGCCTGGCAAACCTGGCGATAGCTCAGGGCGACGACGGCCAGCAGCGCGGCGATCGCAATCGAGATCTCGATCGACGACGACAACGCCACGGCGCCGGCCAGCACGAGCACCCGGAGGATCTCCTCCGTGGCGTAGGCGGATGAGCTGATCGCGTCGGAGCTGAAGATGGCCAGGGCCTTGACCTTGGAGAGCCGTTCGCCGATCTCGTCATAGATCGAGAGTGGCCTGCCGAATAGGACGGACCGGACGCGCGCAAACTGACGGCCCGCCCTGGTACGAGGCGCGGAGGCGGCCTCGCGCGCAACGAGCTGGCCCTCATCCGCGTAGCGGAAGTACGGCGCGTGCGGCCGTTCGACGCGCACGCGGCGGTCTGCCAGCTTCCGGCCGCGCTTGCCGGCCGGCCTCCCGGCCCGGCGCGCTTCCGCGCGATTCGTCTCGATGTCCATGCCACGAGCGTGCGCGGCGGGTCCAAGAGGGCACGGCCCTTCCGGCCTCGCCGGGCCTTAAGTTCCTCTCAGGATTCCGCTGAGGTTTCGGGCGCGCGGACTCGGTAGCCGACCCCAGGCTCCGTGACGATCAGGTCCCGCAGTGCACCATCCGGATCCGCGGCCGCGAGCTTGTGCCGGAGCTGGCTGACGTGGACGTACACGTAGCTGTCCTCACCCTGGTAGGCCTGGCCCCACACGGCGCGCAACAGCTTGCCCTTGGTCACGACGCGACCCTGCTCGCCGAGCAGGACCCGGAGCAGCTCGAACTCCCGCGGCGTCAGGGCCACCGGACGACCGTCGATCGCGACCTCGTGGCGACTGGCGTCGAAGACGAGCGGGCCGACGGTCACGCGGGCCCCCGTGTCGCCACTCGGCCCGGCCGCGCGCCGGAGCGCGACCCGGATGCGGGCATGGAGCTCCTCCAGCCCGAACGGCTTGGTCACGTAGTCGTCCGCGCCCCGCTCCAACGCCTCCACCTTCTCGCGCTCCGCGTATCGGCCGGACAGGATCACGATCGGCGTCATCGCCTCCTTGCGGATGCGCCGGATCACCTCGAGGCCGTCCATGTCCGGCAGCCCGAGGTCGAGCAGGACCACGTCCGGACGGCCCGCGTCCCACCGCTCGAGCGCCGACCGGCCGTCGGCGGCCTCCTGGATGCGGTAGCCCCGCGATCCCAGCTCCCTGACGAGGACGGCGCGGGTCTCATCGTCATCCTCCACGATCAGGACGGTCGCGCCAGGAGCGTTCATGTGGCGATCACCCGGGCGTCGCGGCCAAATCTGCCGGCAACTCGGCGCGCGGCAGGACGATCGCCACCGCGAGTCCGCCCAGGTCGCTGCGCCTGGCGCTGACCGCGCCGCCCATGGCTTCCACGAGGCCGCGGACCACGGCGAGTCCGATACCCGTTCCCGGCCGGCCCGGTGCGCCCCCAGTCGGAGCCCTGAAGAACTTCTCGAACACCCGATCAAGCAACTCGTCCGGCACGCCAGCGCCATCGTCCTCGATGACAAGCGCGACCGTGCCCGGGGCATCCCCACGGCCCGCCGATACCCGGATTGCGGATGCAGGACCCGCGAACTTCAAGGCATTGTCCAGCACGTTCGTGAGTGCCTCGTCGAGGAACACCGGGTCCACCAGCACGGGAATCGCGGGCACGTCGATGCGCACCTCGTGGCCGGCGAGGCGCGGCGCGAAGCGGTCCAGCGTCCGGCCGGCCAGGTCGTCGAGCTCGAACACGTCGAGATCCGCCTTGAGCTCGCCGGCCTCGATGCGGCCAAGGTCCAGCAGGTTCGCCACGAGCCGGTCGAGCCGCTCCACCTCGCGCTCGATCGCCGCCGCGCTTGCGGCCCGACCGTCGCTGTCGAGGTCACTGTCCGGCTGGAGCGTGCCGGCGGCGGCGCGGATCGTCGCGAGCGGCGTCCGCAGGTCATGCGACACCGATTGGAGGAGCGCTGACTTCAGCGCGTCGCTCTGGCGAGCGATGGTGGCGGCCTGCGCTTCGGCCGCGAGCTGGTCCTGGGCGAGCGCCTGGCCGATCTGGTCCGCGGCAGCGGAGATGAGGCGAGTCGCCGAGCGATCCGGGTTCCCGCCCGATCGATCGCGCACCGCCCAGATGGAGCCGAGCGAGCGGCCCGCGGCCTCGATTCGGACCCGGAACGCCTCGCCCGAGGTTCGCTGACGGCCAGCGGATGGCTGGTGGATCCGGATCCACTGCGCGGGTTCGTCGCCCGGGAAGCGCCGGAGCTGCCAATGCAGGCCCGCAATCGGGCCTCGCCCGCCGGCACCGGCCTCGGCAACGACGCGCTCGCCCGCCTCGTCCCGCCCGAGCGAGATCCAGAGCCCGGTCATCTCCGCGGCGCGAAGCAGGAGTGCGGCGATCTCCGGGAGAACGGCCGTGGTCGACGATCGCGTCGCGAGGGCGTGACTCACGAGGAACAGCTCGCGCGCTTCTCGTTCGCGCGCCTCCGCAGTGAGGGTTCGGGCGCGCTCCAGGGCCGTCAGCTGGCCGACGACAAGCCCAACGAAGAGCAGCAGGACGAGGCTGAGCCACTCGCCGGGGTCGCTGATCTCGAACGTCGCGAACGGGTGGGTGAACAGGTAGTCGTACAGGAGGATCCCGATGATCGCAGCGGCCAGCGCGCCGACCGTGCCGGAGACGAGTGCGGTGACGACGACCGCGAGCAGATAGACGGGTGACGCGTCCGGGATCCCGAAACGCTCCTCGAGGAGCCACACCAGCGCCGATGCTGCGGCCAATGCCGGCATCGCAACGAGGAGGAGACGACCGACTCTGCCGGGAGCGATGCCCTTCGCACGATTGCGAACCACCGAGCCGATCGATTGCACGGGTCGATGCTATGCCTGCGGCGCGACGGCGGCCGCGCTCCGCTACCCCCCGAGGCGTCCGTGGGCGCGCATGACCTCGACGAGCCGATCGTGCGGCAGGCAATGCGCGACGATGCCGTCGCGGCCGGTCATCGTCTCGGCGGCGACGAGCGCGTTGACGATCGCCTCCTCCGTTGCCTCGACGGTCGCTTCGAACAGCGGATCGAGGGCCGTGTCCACGAGGGCTCGGAGCTCGATGACGCCGTTTGCACCCGGCGGCGCCTCGCCTGCGGGCAGACCCCGATTGCCCGTGGCGAAGGCGATGAACAGGTCGCCCGAGGAGGTTGCCCCCAGCCCACCCGTGCGAGCCAGGCCGAGCCCGGCGCGTTGCGCCAGCCGTGCGCACTGGCCCGGCAGCAGCGGGGCATCCGTGGCGAGGACGATGACAATCGAGCCGTCCCGCCCCAGACGGGCCGCAGGCGGCGGCGACTCGTCGTCGTCCGGATCCTCGAAGCCGGCGACGAGCAGCTCGTCGAACGCGATGCCGCGCCGGGGGCGCGTCCACGACGACCGCACCTCGGTGGTCGGGATCGCCCGCCCAACCGGGACGCCATCGATCCGCAGGAGGCCGCGCCGCCCGTAGTTGGCCTGGACGAGGACGCCGACGGTCCAGCCACCAACCGCCGCGGGGACGACTCGCGACGACGTGCCGATGCCGCCCTTGAACTCGTGGCAGAGCATGCCCGTCCCGCCCCCGACATTCCCCTCGGCCACGGGCCCGCCGCGCAGGTCGGCGATCGCCGCATCGAGGTGCTCCGGCCGGACGTGCTGGCCGGCGATGTCGGACAGCCGGCCATCCCACGTCTCGCCAACCACCGGCAGCGACCAGTAGGCGGCACCTGCCCGGCGGGTCCGGACGGCGTGCGCGACGAGCGCGTCCCGCACCACTCCGACCGAGTGCGTGTTCGTGATGGCGATGGAGCCGTGGAGGAGCCCCGTCTCGCGGATCCACTCGAGGCCGGTCATGTCCCCGTTCCCATTGAGGATGTGGCAGCCCGCGAACACCGGCTCGGTCCACGGGTCGCCATCGTGCGGGTCGATCACCGTCACGCCGGTGCGGACCGGCCCCTCGCCCACGACGAGTGGCCCCTCGCCGGAGATCAGCGTCGTATGCCCGACGCGCACGCCGGCAACGTCGGTGATGGCGTTCAGCGGGCCGGGGGTTCCCTCCCCGATCGTCACGCCGAGATCTCGAGCGCGGATCGGGCCGCTCACGGTTGGCGGCTCAATCGGCCTGGGTCGTGGACACGATGTCGACGCCCGGGATGTTCGAGATCTCCTCGATCGCCTGCGACATCGCGCCCGTGTGCCGACCACGAACGGCGACGTCAGCCTGGTAGCTCTCCGCGCTGAGGCGCTGGGTCGAGATCTCGCCGATGTCGAGCTTGTTCGTGATCAGGACCTCGGACACCTGGCCGAGGAGGTCGACGCGCTTCATCGAGAGCCGGAGCTGCATCTCCGGGAGGCTCGTGCCGTGCAGGCGATCCGCGATGGCGTTGATCGGCCAGAGGCTGACCAGGATGACCGCCGCGGCAACGGCACCGATGACGTACTCGCCCGCGCCCGCCGCCATGCCGACCGCGGAGGTTGCCCACAGGCTCGCGGCGGTGGTCAGCCCGCGGATGACGATGCCGTCCTTGAGGATGGCGCCGGCACCCAGGAAGCCGATGCCGGACACGATCTGGGCGGCGATGCGGGTCGGGTCGACGGCGGCGACCTTCGATGGGTCGACGCCCGGCCCGGCCTCCCCGAGGAAGCCGTGGATCGACAGCACGGTGAACAGTGCGGACCCGAGGGCGACGAGCATGTGCGTCCGGAGCCCTGCGGGATGACCGTGGATCTCGCGCTCGAATCCGATCGCGAGGCCCAGGGCCGCAGCGATCAGCAGCCGCACGGAGAGGTCCAGCTGGAGGGCGAAGTCGATCACGCCGGACAGGTTACTCGCGCCGGGTGGCCCGGCGCATCATGGTGGGCACCGAGCACGACCCGAGCGCCAGCGAAAGGGACACGCCATGACCGCACCGAGCCGCCCCGAACCCGGCCGCGCCCCCCGAGCCCGCACGGCGAGCCGGCACCCCGTCAATCGGGCGTTCGTCGAGGAGGCGCCCCTCGGCGCGCGGATCGCCGACCGCGTGACGGGCTTCATGGGCAGCTGGAAGTTCATCATCGTCCAGACGGTCATCGTGGTGATCTGGATCGGCGGGAACATCGTGCTCCTGTTCAACTTCGACCTGTTCCCGTTCATCCTGCTGAACCTGGCGTTCTCGACGCAGGCGGCGTACGCGGCGCCCCTGATCCTGCTCGCCGGCAATCGCCAGTCGCTGCGCGACCGGATGACCCTGGAGCACGCCGCCGACGAAGCGGACATCGAGGAGAAGCAGAACGTCGAGTTGCTGGAGGGCAACCGGCAGCTGAGCGAAAGCAACCGAGAGATCCTGAAGCAGGTGGAGGCGCTTGAGCAGCGAATCCTCGACCTGGAGAAGAACATCCTCTCCCGCCTCGGCGACGGCGCCTCGCCCGCAGCCTGAGTCAGCGTCCCGTCATATGCCAGGCCCTAGGCTGTCCGGCGTGAACAGCAACAAGCGGCTCGGTTGGCGTCTCGCGTTCGCGGGTGCCGTGGCAATCGGAGCGGCGCTTGCCATCGGGGAGCTCATCGCGGGCCTCGTCGCGGGCGTGCCGTCGCCGCTCCTCGCGGTCGCTCGATTCATCGTCGACATCCAGCCTCCGGGCGCGAAGGAGATCGTCGTCGCGCTCTTCGGCGAGGCAGACAAGGTCGCCTTCCAGGTGTTCATCGTGCTCGTCGCGGCACTCGTCGGAGCGTGGCTCGGCCGGCTTTCGCCGAAGCGGTCCGGGCTGGCCGCCGCGGTGCTCGTGGCGTTCACGGGCGCGGGATTCCTCGCATCGCTCCGCGAGCCGGGCGTCTCGCCGGCGCTGAGCGTCGCCGCGGCCGGGGTCCAGGCGCTCGCCGGGATCTTCCTCCTGCGAAAGCTCGTCGCGTTCGCCTCCGCTCCCGCTCCCGCTCGCGCGCCCGCACCCGCCCCCACGGCCTCCGACGTCTGGACGCCGCCCGGTCTTATGCCCGACTGGAGCCGGCGCTCCCTCCTCCAGGTGGGCGGTGCACTCGCGATCGGATCGGTCGCGGCCGGGACGCTGGGCCGAATCCTCCTCGAGAAACAGCGCGCACCCGCCGTCCCGGTCGGTGGCACCCCCAGCGTCCCGCTGCCGGCGCTCCTGCCACCCGGCGCGGACCTCGCCACGACGGACCTGAAGTCCGCCGGGATCTCGCCGATCGTCGTCCCCAACGCAGACTTCTACCGGATCGACACCGCGTTCATCGCACCAACGGTCGAGCGTGACACCTGGCGGCTCAAGGTAACCGGCCGCGTCGACCATCCCGTGGAGCTGACATACGAAGAGCTCGTCGCCCTGCCGATCATCGAGCAGTTCGTGACCATCGCCTGCGTCTCGAACGAGGTCGGGGGCGACCTTGTGGGCAACGCGAAATGGACCGGCGTCAAGCTCCGCGACGTGCTCGCCATGGCCGGCGTTCAGGCGAACGCAGACCAGCTGGTCGGACGATCGGTCGACGACTTCACCGCCGGCATGCCCCTCGAGTGGGTGATGGACCCGTCGCGCGAGCCGATGATCGCGGTTGGCATGAATGACGCACCGCTTCCCCGCAACCACGGCTACCCGGCGCGGCTGATCGTCCCGGGGCTGTACGGCTACGTCTCGGCGACGAAGTGGCTCAGCGAGCTCCAGCTCACGCGGTTCGACGAATTCCAGGCGTTCTGGATCCCGCGCGGCTGGGCGGCCAAGGCGCCGATCCTCACCCAGTCGCGGATCGACGTGCCGGCGTCTCGTGCGACGGTCGGCGCCGGCCACACGCCCATCGCGGGGGTGGCCTGGGCTCCGGATCGCGGCATTCGGGCCGTCGAGGTGAACATCGATCAGGCCGGCTGGGCGCCGGCCAAGCTGTCGACGCCGATCTCGGCCGCCACCTGGGTCCAGTGGCTGTACGACTGGGACGCGGCGCCGGGCTCCCACGTCATCGAGGTTCGCGCCACGGACGGGACCGGCGAGGTGCAGACGGAGTCGCTCTCGGCACCGGCGCCCGACGGTGCCCGCGGCCATCACCGCATTCAGGTGTCGGTCGCCTGACGGGGCTTTCCGGCCCGGCGCGGTACCCTCGATCCATGCCACGACGCCTCTTCCTGTTCGACCTACCCGACCGCTTCTCCACCGGCACCGTCGGTGAGCCGGGCAACCGCTCGTTCTTCCTGCAAGCCCGCGACGGACGGCGCGTGGTGAGCGTGGGACTGGAGAAGGCGCAGGTCGCCGTGCTCGCGGAACGGCTCGGCCGGCTCCTCGTGGAGCTGGACAAACGGGGCATCGCCGAGGACCTGCCGACGCCGATCCAGCCCGACGAGCGCCCACTGGACGAGCCGCTCAACGAGGCCTTCCGTGCGACCACGCTCACCCTGGGCTGGGACGTGGACGCCGAGCAGATCCTGATCGAGGCCCGAGCGCCGAGCGAGGCCGACGATGAGGATCCCGAGGGCGAGGATGTCGTGGAGCTCGATGACGACGACGAGGACGGGCCTGACCTGCTCCGTGTGCGCCTGAGCGCCGAGGCGGCGCGGACGTTCGTCGAGCGCGCCTTCCGGGTCATTCGCGCCGGCCGTCCGCCGTGCCCGTTGTGCGGCAACCCGCTCGACGCGACCGGCCACATCTGCCCGCGCAAGAACGGCCATTACGTCAACTGACCTGACAACGCCCGCGGTGCTCGAGCTCCTGCGCGCCGGCGAGCTGGAGCCGATCGGCTGGCTCGTGGGCTCGTCGAACAACGCGATGGTCGTACGGGTCAGTCCCGGCGACATGCTCGCGGTCTGGAAGCCGACCGCCGGCGAGCGCCCGCTGTTCGACTTCCCGCTCGGCACGTTGACGCGCCGCGAGGTCGCTGCGTATCACGTCTCCGAGGCGCGCGGGTGGGCGATCGTGCCGCCGACGCTCCTGCGCGACG
>JANLSG010000042.1:0-6405 GCA_031362295.1 Chloroflexota bacterium | reverse complement strand
GCGGCGCCCCGGCCGGGCTAGCCCCCGTGGGCGCGCCGGCGCTAGCCGATGCCAACCCGGTCGTGTGCGTTTAAGATGGGGGGTGGCGGGTGGTTGGGGGGGGCTGCCTGGCGCGCCCCCCGCGACTCCGGATCGAGCGCGGCGGCGAACAGCTCGCCGAGCTCCTTGGAGTCGAGGTTGGTGGTCATCCACGAGCTCTGCGCAGAGGTCGCGTCGCCCTCGACGAGGGCGAGCCGGCCGAGCGATCGATCGCTCTGGTCGGTCGCGCTGAGGCCGAGCTTGTCCAGATCGAAGTGCTGGTCCTGGAGCTGATGCGTGAACTCGTGGGCGTAGGTTGCTTCGTCGACCGGTCCGATGGTGCCGGTGCGGTTGACGACAAACAGCTCGTCCTTGTCCGGGGAGTAGTAGCCCGCCACCTGGCCGGACTGGAAGTCGAGCGTGATCGCCCGGAGCGAGGCGCCCTTCGGCAGGAGTCCGAGCGAAACGAGCAGGTCCTCGGTGTCCTTGAGCTGGGCAGGCGTCTGCGCCGCGTCGAACTCGCTCTCGAGGTTGGCGCGGAGCTGGGTCTCGTCGATGCTCACGGGATCGACGGCCGACTTCGGCTGGAGCCCACGAACGGCCTCGACGGCGGTCCGGATCTCCGCATACACCTCGGCCGGCGGGCGGGGCGCACCGTTTGGGGTCGCCGGCGGCCTGGTAGCGCCCGGCGTCTCGGGTGCAGGTCTCAGAGTGGGATTGGGCGTCTGGCTTGGCGCTGTCGCATCACAGCCGGCAAGGGCGACGCCAACTGCGAGCGCGAGGGCCGTGACGCTGCGGACGGCGGGTCGGGTGAGCATCGAGCCGCGATCCTACCCATCCGGCGGCCAGTCGTCGTTAGGCGATTCCCCCGCGTTGGCGTTTCTTAACCGCTTGGCGCGACCTGCCTGAACACCCGACCCATAGTCTCGTCCTTGGACCGAACCCTCGTGGTTCCATCCTCCCTCCCTCCGACCCGGGGGCGCCGATTGGGCAGGCGCTCCCGGGTCTTTCCTTGTCCGGCACGTGCCAGACGGCGGATGTCAGGCAATCGCTGGACGAGGTGGGCCTGTTTGTGGGCGGTGAAGCGACAACGAGGGAAGGAAGCCCTTCCTCCCATCGTCGCGTGGGTGTTCCTCCTCGATTTGGTGGTCGTGCGCTGACATCCAGGGGAGGATTGCCAGGCACGGACCAGCGTTCGATGCCTCGTTCGCTCGTTGTGGATCCACACACCACAAGACCGGGCGATGTTCGATGATTGTTGATCCTGGTCCCACGAGGGCGCCCTGCGACCTGCCCGACCGGCGGGGCCTGTCCCTCCCATGTCATCGGCAATCGGTAGACGAGTGCGGTGTGGGAGAATCGGTTCGTGGAAATTACCTGGTATGGGCAGACGTGCGTTCGGTTGAAGGGACGCGACGCGGTCGTGGTCGCGGACGCGTATCAGTCCGTCGTCGGTCCGACGGGCCGCGGGATCACCGCAGACATCACCACCTACAGCCACGCCGATGACGCCCCACTGGCGAAGGCCAAGGGCCTTCGCAGCCGGGACGGCAAGACGGTCCTCCCAACCAGCCTCGAATCGACGTTCACGGTGGATGCGCCGGGCGAGTACGAGGCCCGCCAGGTCCTGATGACCGGCGTGCGCACCTTCCGCGACGATGCGAAGGGTGAGAAGCGCGGCCGGGGGACCGCGTTCGTCGTCGAGCTGGATGGGCTGCATACGGTCCACCTTGGCGATATCGGGCACCTGCTCACCGAGGAGGAGCTCGGCGACATCGGCTCGGTCGATGTCGCATGCGTGCCGGTCGGCGGCTCGCTGAACGCCACGAAGACCGCGGAGCTCGTCGCCCAGCTGGACCCGAAGCTGGTGATCGCCATGCCGGTCTGCCCCGATGATGCCGACTGCGCCGAAGCGCTCGCGAAGTTCTTCCACGAGATGGGCGGCGACCCCACCGCACAGGCGAAGCTCTCGGTGTCCTTCTCCACCCTGCCCCAGGAGACGACCACCGTCCTGTTGGAGTCCCGCGGCAAGACCTAGATCGCAGCGCGCTCCAGGACCACGCGGCCGCGCTTGACGACGGCGCGGATGAGGTCGGCGGCGGGCCAGTACGGGATCTGCCGGTGGGTGGGGACGCGCCAGATCGCGAGGTCGGCAAAGCGGCCCGTCTCGATCGAGCCGACCTCGTCGGCGATCCCGAGCGCAGCGGCCGCGTTGATCGTGGTCGCGGCGAGCGCCTCCGATGGGGTCATCTTCAACTCGATGCAGGCGACCGTCATGACGAACGGCAGGCTGGGCGTCGGCGACGTGCCCGGGTTGAAGTCCGTCGCGAGCGCAACCGGGATGCCGCGCTCGATGAACGTCCGCGCCGGCGCGCGATCCTCGTGCAGCAGGAACCAGGTCGTCGCCGGCAGGACGGTCGCGACGACTGGATGACCCGCTGCGGCGGCCGCGGCGAGGGCATCGATCCCGGCGGCAGACGGGACCGCGAGATGGTCCGCGGACAGCGCGCCGATCTCCGCGGCGAGCTCCGCGCCGCCGCTCGGGGCGAGCTCGTCGGCGTGTAGCCGCGATCCCAGGCCAAGTCGCGCCGCTTCCAGGAGCACGCGCCGGGACTGCTCCGGGCTGAACACGCCGCGCTCGCAGAAGACGTCGGCGAATCGTGCCCGCCCCTGTGCCGCGACGCCGGGCAGCTGGTCCTCGAGGAGATGGCGGATGTACGCCTCCGTGCCGTCCGGACGGGCGCGAAACTCCGGGGCGACCGCGTGCGCGCCGAGCCAGGTCGGCAGGACGTCGACCGGCCCTTCCTTCCCGAGCTGGTAGGCAATCTCGAGCAGCCGAAGCTCGGTGGGGAGGTCCAACCCGTAGCCGGACTTCGCCTCGATGGTGGTCGTGCCGTGTGCCAGCATCTCGGCGAGCCAGCGCCGCCCGTGCTCGGCGAGGTCCTCGTCGCTCGCGGCGCGCGTCGCAGCCACGGTCGACAGGATTCCGCCGCCCGCCTGGAGGATCTCCAGGTAGTCCGCGCCGCGCTGGCGCAGGACCAGCTCGCCCTCGCGCGAGCCGCCGAACAGCAGGTGCGTGTGCGGATCGATCAGTCCCGGCGTGATCGTTCCGCCGGCCGCATCCATACGGGCGAAGCGGGCCAGCGGGTAACCGGTCCCCTCGAGTGCCTGGAGGAGGTCATTTCGGGGGCCGGCCGCGAGGATGCGGCCCTCCCAGCACGCGACCGCCGGCGCCGCGTCGTGGGAGGCATCGCCGCCCGGGGCGACGAGGAGGGCCGGGTCGTCCATGCGCACGCCGAGCCGCATGCCGCCGGCCATGGTGGCGACCTCAGCGGCATGCTCAATGAGCAGGCCGGGCAGCCCATCGGACGCTCGCCCACCCTGGATCAGGCGCAGGCCCATCGGCGGGTCGCTCAACCGGCGGAAGCGCGAACCGCGGCAAGCCGCTGCTCGAGCACCATGAGCGGCTGGGCATCGCGCAACTTGAGGTACGTGGCGGCGGCGGCGAATCTCGCCTCGGTGCCGGCCCCCGCCGCGACCCCGACATGGGCCGCGACGCCGTCGAAGGCCGCCTGCGGCGCGAGCCCGATGAGCTCCGACTCGCGAATGCCCACACCCTCCTCGGCGGCGAGCCGGGCGACCTCGTCGAAGACCCGCCACATGGGCGTCCGCTCGAAGTCGAGCAGGTTCATCGACACCTGAGCCGCATCCAGCTCGTCGATCATGAAGCCATTGCCCTGGACGGCGGGGAGGCCACCGCCGGATTCGCGGACCTGGCGCGCGATTCGCTTGGCGACCTCGACATCGTCCGAGTCCAGGTCGATGTTCCAGGCGATGAGGAACGGCCGGGCACCGACCGCGACGGCCCCCGCGCGCGGGTGGGTCCGTGCCGGCCCGAAGTCCGGGCGCCGATCCTTCGCCGTATCGCCGATCTCGTCGCGAACCGCCTCGTAGCCACCGCGCCGCACGTCGGCGAGGCGCACGCGATCCGGCCGCGTCGCAGCGCGGGCGTACAGGTACACGGGGAGCCCGAACCGCTCCGCGACCCGTTCGCCGAACGAGCGGGCGAGCGCCACGCAGTCATCGATGGTCGTGGAGCCGAGCGGCACGAACGGGATGACATCGACGGCCCCGATGCGCGGGTGCTCGCCGGTGTGCGACTCCATGTCCATGGCATCGATCGCGACCTCGAGCGTCGCCTCGAGCGCCCGCTCCACCGCGTCCGAATCGCCCGCGAGGGTCAGCACGGATCGGTTGTGGGAGGCATCGCTGGTCCGGTCGAGCAGGTACGCGCCCGGCGAGCCGGCCGCCGCCACCGCCAGTCGATCGACGACATCGAGCCGGCGCCCCTCGGAGTAGTTCGGGACGGACTCAATGAGCATGCGCGGATCGTGACACAGCCGCTTTGTGTCCATTCGTCGGGCGCGAAAACGTGCTGTCGGAGCACGGTTCCTACCTCATCAGGAGTCTGACCTACATTTTTGGCAATCGCCTATTGACATTTCGTAAGTTGCTATGCCATAGTCCGCATATCGAAAGCCAGTCCACCAGAAACCGAAGGGAGACCACCAAATGCTGCAGTCACAGTTCAACCTCGACCACCGCCTCGCCGAGCTTCGCCAGGTCGGCACAGAGCTCCGCCAGGCGCAGGCAGTCCGCGAGATCAACCGGCCGGCGCGCACCGTCGGTTCGGCGATCCGCTCGCTCCTCGGGGGCGCCGCGTCCGGTCGTCCGGCCGGCGTCGCCGCAGCCTGACGCTTACGCTCGCCGCGGATGACCTTCCGAGCACGCCTGGCCGCCTCTCGCATGCTGCGGCCACTGCGCCGGCGTGACTTCGCGCTCCTTTCTGCGGGTAGCATCGCCTCGCTGCTCGGCGACGGGTTCTTTCACGTCGCACTCGCGTGGCAGGTCTACACGATCAGCAACGTCCCCACGGCGCTGTCCATCGTGTTCCTGGCCATCAGCGTCCCGAGCGTCCTGCTGGTCCTCGTGGGCGGTGTCTTCGCCGACCGGTATGACCGTCGCAAGCTCATGGTCGGGGCCGACCTCGTCCGCGCCGCGGCGCTGGGCGGGATCGCCGTCCTGTCGGGCGCCGGTGTGCTCGAGATCTGGCACATCGCCGCGCTCGTTGTCTTCGTCGGCGCGGGTGATGCGTTCTTCAATCCCGCCTCGACCGCACTGGTGCCGGACCTCGTTGCCGACGAGGACCTGCCCGCTGCGAACGCGCTGGCGGGGATGTACCGGCCGGTGACGGTCCGGATGATCGGGCCGGCGTTGGCTGGATTGGTCGTCGCAGCCCTTGGCCCGGCACCAGCCTTCGCGATCGACGCGGGTTCGTTCTTGATCTCGGCGATCGCGGTCTGGGCCATCCGGACGCGACCTGCCGTCCGCGCAGCGGTGGACCACAGCCTGCGCGCGGCGGTGGCGGAGCTGCGCGAAGGATTTCGCTACACGCGCAGCCAGCCGTGGATCTGGGCGACGCTGGTCTCGGCCATGTTCTCGCTGCTCGTCTTCGTGGGCCCCGTCGAGGTCCTGGTGCCTTTCGTGATCAAGAACAAGCTCGCGCTCGGGCCGGAGTCACTTGGGCTCATCTTCGCCGTGGGCGGCGTCGGCTCCCTCGTCATGTCGATCGTGCTCGGGGTCGTCGGCATGCCCAGGCGCCGCGTGACGGTGATGTACCTGGGTTTCGCGGGTGGCGTTGGCGCAACAGCGCTGTACGGCGCGATGACCTCGCTGTGGCAGGCGCTGGTCATCAGCTTCGTCCTCCAGGCCAGCTTCATGCTCGGCCAGGTGATCTGGACGACCATGCTCCAGACGCTCGTCCCACGCCACCTCCTCGGGCGCGTGGCCAGTCTGGATTGGATGATGTCGCTCGGTCTCGTCCCGGTGTCCTACGCGCTGACCGGTCCGGTGTCCAGCGTGCTGGGTCCGGATTCGACGTTGATCGTCGCCGGCATCCTCGGGGCGGTGCTCATGTTCGCGCTGCTGTTCGTCCCCGGTGTGCGGGATCCGGAGCGGATCGTGGCGCCGGCCTAGCCGTCCAGCATGGGGATATGCACGCCGCGCTCGCGCGCGATGTCGATGGCGCGCTCATAGCCCGCGTCCACGTGGCGCAGGACGCCCATCGCAGGGTCCGTGGTAAGCACCCGCTCCAGCTTCCGTGCCGCGAGCTCCGTGCCGTCCGCGACGACCACCATCCCTGCATGCTGGCTGTAGCCGATCCCGACGCCGCCCCCGTGATGGATCGAGACCCAGGTGGCGCCGGCGGCCGTGTTGACCAGCGCGTTCAGGAGCGGCCAGTCCGCGATCGCGTCGGAGCCATCCAGCATCGCCTCCGTTTCGCGGTTCGGTGAGGCCACGGAGCCGGAATCGAGATGGTCGCGCCCG
>JANLSG010000022.1:0-4211 GCA_031362295.1 Chloroflexota bacterium | reverse complement strand
GCCGACATCGTCGGGCCCGTGCCGCTGCCGACCCGTATCGAGAAGTTCACCGTCCTCCGCTCACCGTTCATCGACAAGGACAGCCGGGAACAGTTCGAGATCCGCACCCACAAGCGGCTCGTGGACATCCTGGATCCCTCGTCGAAGACGGTGGACGCCCTGATGCGACTCAGCCTCCCGGCTGGCGTCGACATCGAAATCAAGATGTAGCGAGATGATCGGACTGATTGGCCGAAAAGTGGGGATGACCCAGGTGTTCCAGCCTGACGGCACGATGGTTGCCGTCTCGGTGCTCCAGGTCGCCCCCAACACGGTGACCCGCCTGCGCACGCCCGATCGCGACGGCTACACCGCCATCCAGCTCGGCACGGACGAGAAGAAGAAGCTCAACAAGCCGCAGGCCGGCCAGCTCGGCGACCTGCCCAGCCTCGGCACGCTGCGCGAGTTCCGCGTGGACGAGATCGGCGACTACGAAGTCGGCCAGACGATCGCCGTGAGCGACATGTTCGCCGAAGGCGACCTCGTGGACGTGACCGGCGTTTCGAAGGGCAAGGGCTTCGCGGGCCACATCAAGCGCCACAACTTCCACAGCGGGCCCAAGACCCACGGCTCGGACCACCACCGTGAGCCCGGCTCCATCGGTCCAGGCACCACGCCGGGCCGCGTCTACAAGGGCGTCCGGATGGCCGGTCACATGGGCGACGAGCAGGTCACGACCAAGAAGGTGCGGGTCGTCCGCGCCGACGCGGAGCACAACCTGCTCCTGGTCAAGGGCAGCCTTCCGGGCGGCCGAAACAGCCTGATCCTCGTGAAGAAGGCCCTGTAATGGCGACGACGACCCTCTTCGACCGCAACGGCAAGGACCTCGGCAGCGTCGAGCTGCACGACGAGCTGTTCGCGGCGCCCATCAACGAGTCGGTGATGCACCAGGTCGTCATCGCCCAGCTCGCCGGTCGACGGATGGGCACCAGCAACACCAAGACCCGCGGCGAGGTCCGCGGCGGCGGCAAGAAGCCGTACCGCCAGAAGGGCACCGGCCGCGCCCGCCAGGGCACGCCCACTGCGCCGCACTACCGTGGTGGCGGCGTCGTGTTCGGGCCCCACCCGCGGTCGTATGACCAGAAGCTGCCTCGCAAGATGAAGCGCAACGCGCTGCGCGGCGCGCTGACCGCGAAGTTCGGCGATGAGGCGATCCGTGTCCTCGACACCTTCGGGCTCGAGGCGATCAAGACCCAGGACGTGGCGGGCGTGCTCGCCGCGCTCAACGCGACCGGCCGCGTACTGGTGATAGCGCCGTCGGTGGACGAGAAGCTCCGCCTCTCCGCGCGCAACCTGCCGACGGTCGTCGTGATCCTCGCCGACTCGCTCAACGTGGTGGACGTGCTCAACGCCGACACCGTCGTGATCGAGCAGCCGGCACTCGCCCGGATGGAGGAGGTCTACCTGTGAGCGCGCTCACCGCGCCCGAGATCATCCTGCGCCCGGTCGTGAGCGAGAAGTCGATCGACCAGTCGACCCGTGGCCGCTACACGTTCCGCGTGCACCCCGACGCCAACAAGATCCAGATCAAGGCGGCGATCGAGGAGCTGTACGCGGGCGACAAGGTCACCGTCGTCGCGGTCAACGTCCTGACGACGAAGGCCAAGGAGAAGTCCCGCGGCACCAAGCGTGGCCGCATCAAGGGCTTCACCTCGCCCTGGCGCAAGGCCATCGTGACCCTGGCTGCCGGCCAGAAGATCCAGTTCTTCGAGGGCGTCTAAAGATGCCGCTGCGCTCGTATAAGCCCACCTCGCCCGGCATGCGCGGCATGACGCGCTCCACGTTCGACGAGATCACGACCACCGAGGCCCACAAGCCCCTGCTCGAGCCCCAGAAGCGCGGCTCCGGCCGGAACAACCAGGGCCGGCTCACCGTGCGCCATCGTGGTGGCGGCGAGAAGACCCACTACCGCCGGATCGACTTCAAGCGAGACAAGTTCGACGTGCCCGCGCGCATCGCGACGGTCGAATACGACCCGAACCGCTCGGCGCGCATCGGCCTGCTGCACTACCGCGACGGCGAGAAGCGCTACATGCTCCTGCCGCACGGCCTGAAGGTCGGCGACGTGGTGGTTGCGGGTCCGTCCGCGGACGCGCGCGTCGGCAACGCCCTGCCGATCGCGAACATCCCGCTCGGCACCACGATCCACAACATCGAGCTGATCCCGGGCAAGGGCGGCCAGATCGTCCGGTCCGCGGGCACCGCCGCGCAGCTGCTGGCCAAGGAGGGCGACTACGCCCAGGTCCGCCTGCCGTCCGGCGAGGTCCGGCGCATCAGCATCCGGTGCATGGCCACGGTCGGCCAGGTCGGCAACCTGGACCACGAGAACCAGAACCTCGGCAAGGCCGGACGCTCCCGACACATGGGCCGCCGGCCCGAGGTGCGCGGCGTCGTCATGAACCCGCGTGACCATCCGCACGGCGGCGGCGAAGGCAAGTCCCCGACCGGCATGCCGCCCAAGACGCCGTGGGGCAAGCCCGCGATGGGCTACCGCACCAGGCGCGCCAAGACCGGCGGGCTGATCGTCCGCTCGCGGCACCGGAAGTAGCAGGGGAGGCGAGAGATGTCCCGATCCATCAAGAAGGGCCCGTTCATCGAGCCCCGGCTGCTCGGCCGCATCGAGCTCATGAACAAGAAGAGCGAGAAGAAGGTCGTCAAGACCTGGTCTCGCGCGTCCGTGATCTTCCCGTCGTTCATCGGGCACACGGTTGCGGTCTACAACGGCCGCAAGCACGTGCCGGTCTACGTCACGGAGAACATGGTTGGCCATAGGCTCGGCGAGTTCGCGCCCACCCGCACCTATCGCGGGCACGGCAAGAGCACCGACCGCGCCACGAGCCCGAAGTAGGACTGATCAGATGCGTGTGTCAGCGACCGCCAAGTACGTCCGCGGATCGACCCGCAAGGCCCGCCTCGTCGTGGCGGTCATCAAGGGTCGCTCGGTGGAGGAAGCCGCAGCCTTGCTCAAGTTCATGCCCCAGCACGCCGCGAAGGACGTGGCCGGAGTGTTGAAGAGCGCGGCAGCGAATGCGGAGAACAACCTGAACCTCGCCGCGGACGAGCTCACCGTGCTCGACGCGCGCGCGGACGAGGGCCCCACGATCAAGCGCTGGCGCCCGCGCGCCCAGGGTCGGGCGTTCCCGATCCACAAGGGCGTCACCCACATTACCGTCACCGTCGGCGACCGAGAGGGCTGAGAAGATGGGACACAAAGTCCACCCCTACGGGTTCCGACTCGGGGTGACCCGCACCTGGACCGCGAAGTGGTACCACGACAAGGAGTACACGGCCCTCCTCACCGAGGACATCGCCGTCCGCGCCCTCGTGGAGAAGCGGCTCGCCAACGCGAGCGTCAGCGGCCTTGAGATCGAGCGCAACTTCGGTCAGGTCACCGTCACCGTACACACGGCCAAGCCGGGCATCGTGATCGGCAAGGGCGGCCAGAACGTGGAGATCCTGCGCCAGCAGATCGGCGCGCTCACGAAGCGCAAGGTCAAGCTGGAGATCAAGGAGATCCGCCAGCCGGAGCTCGACGCATACCTCGTCGCGACCAACATCAGCCAGCAGCTGGCCCGTCGCATCGCCTTCAAGAAGGCGATGAAGCAGAGCATCCAGCGCTCGATGAAGGCTGGCGCCAAGGGCGTCAAGATCATGGTCTCGGGCCGCCTCGGTGGCGCCGAGATGAGTCGCCGCGAATGGGACCGCGAAGGTCGCATCCCGCTCGGCACGCTCCGCGCCGACATCAGCTACGGCCAGGTGCACGCGCACACGACCTACGGCCGAATCGGCGTGAAGGTCTGGATCTACCGCGGCGACGTCACCCCGACCCGCAACCCGCAGCCGGCTCCCGCCGCTGCCGGGCAGGTGGCCTGACCGATGCTGCTTCCGAAGCGCGTCAAGCACCGCAAGGTGATGCGCGGCCGAATGTCCGGCGTGGCCAAGGGTGGCCACTACGTCGCATTTGGCGACTACGGCCTCGCCACGATCGAACCGGCCTGGATCACCAGCCGGCAGATCGAGGCCGCCCGGCGCGCCATGACCCGCTCGGTCAAGCGCGGCGGCAAGATCTGGATCCGGATCTTCCCGGACAAGCCGGTCACCAAGAAGCCGGCCGAGACGCGCATGGGCTCCGGCAAGGGCGCGCCCGACCATTGGGTCGCGGTCGTCAAGCC
>JANLSG010000011.1:0-2538 GCA_031362295.1 Chloroflexota bacterium | reverse complement strand
CCGACAGGAAGGACGGCACGTCAATGATTGTGAAGATCTGCTCGAAGTTCGCTAGGTCCTCGGTCGCCGGCCGCCGGAACAGGTTGCGGGCGAAGATGCTGGCCCAGGCGGTCTCCGTGTACACGCGCAGCGAGCGTCGATGGCTCGGGTGCGCCCCGATGAACATGTCCTGGCTGTACAGGCGCCGGTCACCGAGATAGGTCATGAGCCGGGAGCGGAGCTTGTCGTAGTGCTCCTCGGAGATCTCGTGGTTGACGTCGCCCCACCAGACCTTCGCCTCACTGGACGGCTCGCGGACGATGAACTTGTCCTTCGGCGAGCGCCCGGTGTGCGTGCCCGTGCTGACGACGAGCGGACCGTCGGCGGCGACGAGGCCCTCGCCGTCACGCATGGCGGCTTCGTACAGTGCGGCGGTCGAGAGATTGGCGACGATCTTGCCGGCCCGCACGCGGGTCGCCCCTTGCGGGGTGCGCGTACTCGGCGGGTGGGTCGGGGTGGTGGCGGTCATTGCGGGTCGGTCTCCTGCTCGGGCGATCCGGTCAGCTACCGGGCGCCGTGCTTCGATCCCGACCGGCCGCGCGTGACACCGGGCAATGCCCGATGGGAGTCGGCTTCCGCAGTCGTGTTGAGCGGAATGCTAGCACCCAGCCCTGGGACCTGACCGGGCCGATTGTCATCGCAACGGCAGGAGGCTCAGCCCGCAGGCGGCGTAGTCGCCGGACGACACGCGACAGCCTTGCGATGGCGTGCCGGCGTCCCCTCAGTGGCCGGGCGTCGCGTTGCCCACGCGGTGCAGGCTCCACGTGTATAGGAGCGAGTTGTACGAATAGTGGTATTCGTAGCAGCTGCCTTCGATCGTGTCGCCATCGAGATCGATCTGCCACTTCACCAGGCTGCACTCGTTGTCGTTCGGCGGGTTGTCGGGAGACGATCGCTCGTCAAGGCCAAAGAACCCGTTCGGCTGCCGGGCCTCGTTCCAACCCGTGCACATCAGCGGCGGCACACCCTCGGAGAGGGCGAACCATGAACTGCCCGAGTAACCGAAGTGCGCAGCGTCGATGACGCGAAGGTAGAAGGTCTTGGCACCCTTCCCGGTCTCCGCGTCCTCCGTTCCGGATCGCGTCTCATCGCAGAGATAGGTGCCGGGGTTGTTCTGATCCTCATGCCGCACCTGCCAGGTCCAGGCGATGCTGCCAGTCGCGTGGTAGGAGAGACAGGTGTCGGGTTGGCACGCGCCAAACATGTCCTCAGGAGGGACCGGCTCGAACGTCCACAACCCGGTGAACGTCGAGGTGGTTGTGCCCGAGTGGAAGCTCTGATTCCAGGTCGCGGTGGACGTCATCGTGCCCTGCCAGCCGCTGCAGGACGCCGCATCGTCACGGCCGTCGAAGTTCCAGGTCTCGGCGCCGGTCTTATGCCCATCCTTGTCCGCGTCCTCGTTACCGTCCGGACACCCGCCCTCATCCGAATCCCGATCCAGCTCAGTGGCCATGCCGTCGCCGTCAAAGTCCCGGCCCGGGTTCGAAGAGTCCGGGTTCACGGCGTAGCCATACTTCGAGTCGAACACGCCGATCACGATGTCCGCCTTGTCGGGCACCTTGTCGCCATCGCTGTCCTTGGCGTACGGATTTGTCTTGAACCGCTCGGTCTCGTCAAAATCGACCACGCCATCGCCGTCGGAGTCGGCTGTCACACCGGGCTCCTGCGTCCGACCGACCGGCGTCCGATCCTCGGGCATGCGCCAGAAGTTGAAGTCCGAGGCCGGAAGCACGGCCCGATCGATATTCGTGACGTAGCTGCCCCGCCACGGGTCGTTGACCGTCATCAACCGACGACTACCCACGACCGCGTAGCCGGTGATGACAAAACCGTGGTGCGAGTTGGCCGCGGCGATGGGCCGGCCAGCGTCAATTTCGGTGACGATCCGGTCCCACATCGCGTCATACGAACCGTACGCATAGGGGTCGACGCCTGGCCCAAGGGCAAACGCAAACGCATCGGTCGTCTGGTTGCCGGTGATCCCTGTGCCGTAGTTCAGATCCCATTCCGGGCCGGGCGCAGTGTCCTTGCGCACCTCGTAGCCGATGCGGTCCTGGGAGAGATCGCCCCCGTAGAAGTGATTCATCATGGCCACGGTGGCGATGGCGCAGTTCTTCCTGTCGGCCGGGTCCCTCGGATCGAGCGTCCCATGGTCGACATCCCAGGCGTGGGCGCCTTTCTCGACGTTTCGCTCCAGCAACAGCATCGGGGTGTCCTTGTGCTGCGAGAGGAGCGGTACCGGCAGCTGCCTGCCGGGCGTATCCGCCACGAGCGCAACGCCACCTGTTCGGGCGACCGCGAGCGCGGCCGTGGCGCGCTGAAGCTCGAAGGTGGCGAACTCGGAGAAGCGAGATTCGGTCCCGCCACCGGATAGCGCCTTGACGCGCCAGAAATACTCGCTCGCCGCAAGCGAGCTGACGTCGGCCCGCGGCTCGGTCGTGGTCGTATCGAGGACGACCGTCGCGAAGCCGGGATCCGACGCAACCTGGACGTGATAGG
>JANLSG010000007.1:0-7428 GCA_031362295.1 Chloroflexota bacterium | reverse complement strand
GACGTCATTGAGGACGAGGACCGGACGGCGGGGATCGGCCATCGCGCCACTGGCGCCCCAGCTCGTGGGCACCGGGTTACCGGGCTCCTGGGGATGCTCGAGGCTTGCGTCGGGCGTGCGATCTGCGGTCAACAAGGTCCCGGGAAGGATACGACCGGGTTCCAGAACGCGACTATGACCCGATCAGACCATGACTATCTACATCAGTCCCGGTGAGATTGGGACGTACCTGGTGAAGTCCGCGAATGGGCGGGACCAGCCCACGAGGATCGGGAATCCCTCGATCCGCAGGCCGGCACTGATGGCGGTGGCGATCGCATCGTCGCTGGCGCCGGGCAGCCACACTGCCGAGGCGCCACGGGGCTCGACCGCCGCCAGCAGATGCCCCAGGACCGGCGTCAGGAGCGCCCGATCGGCGACGGCGATCGGCCCGAGGCGCCCAATCTCGCCCGCGTAGCCGTACCCGAGCAGCCCGCCATCGGTGCCGCGGAAGGCAAACGCGTGGCGCGGCTCGTCCTGGATGAACCGGTGGTCCTGGGGATGCTCGAACCCGAGCACGGCTCGATCGAACGCGAGCAGCTCGGCATCGTCTCGCCACCGTGCCGGTTCCGCGACGCGCTCCGCGGTTACGCCGTCGGGGAGTGCCGTCCACGTGAACCCGGGCCGCGGGCGCCCGACGAGCATGAACATCGGCATGCGAGGCACGATCCCGAGGGTCGCGTACAGCCCATTCGAGATCGGCTGGGCGCTGTCCGTGCAGGTGGCAAGGACGCGGCCCTCCAGCGGGAGCGGAAGCATCCGCTCCAGCAACGCGCGCCCGAGGCCGCGGGCCTGCTCGCCCGGCTCCACGAACAGCATCGACAGGAACCACAGCGGCCCGCGCTCCACCGCGGCCCCGAAGGCCACGATGCTGCCCTCGCCCGCGTGGTTCGTCCGCTCCGCGACCAGGAACCGGCCCGGGTCCGTTCCGAGCATGTGGGCGTGGAGGCGGCGCACGCCCGGGTTGTCCTCCGGTAGCGGCGCCTCACCCAACGGCGCCGTGTAGGCGATGATCCCGTTGCGCCAGACGCGGTGGCAATCCAGGAGGTCCGCCTCCGTTGCCCGCCGGATCACGACCCCCGATTGATCGACGCCGGACCCGGCCGCGTCGGCGGGATCAGCCACCCTCGCCGCCGGTCGCGAGCCGTTCCAGCTCCGCCTGCATGAACACGTCGAGGTCGCCGTCGAGCACGGCCGTCGTGTTCGACGTCTCCACCTGCGTCCGCAGGTCTTTGACCATCTGGTACGGGTGCAGCACGTAGCTCCGGATCTGGTTGCCCCAGCCCGCCTCCACGTGCTCGCCTCGCAGCGTGCGCAGCTCCGCCTCCTTCTCCTCCAGCTGGCGCTCCAGGAGCCGCGCCTTCAGGACCTTGATCGCAGTCTCCTTGTTCTGGGTCTGGGACCGTTCGTTCTGTGACTGGGCGACGATCCCGGTGGGCAGATGGGTGAGGCGAACCGCGGAATCGGTCTTGTTGACGTGCTGCCCGCCGGCGCCCTGCGAGCGATACGTGTCCACGCGGATCTGGTCCCAATCGAGCTCGATCGGGATGTCCTCGTCCGGCTCGGGCATGACTTCCACCAGGGCGAACGTGGTCTGGCGCCGGTTCTGGGCATCGAACGGGCTGATCCGCACCAGGCGATGGACGCCCCGCTCCGCGCGGAGCCAGCCATAGGCACCGCGCCCGTTGACCGCGACCGAGACGCTCTTGAGCCCCGCCTGCTCGCCCTCCTGCTCGTCGATGACCTCGGTCTTCCAGCGGTGCCGCTCCGCCCACCGGAGGTACATGCGCAGGAGCATCGCGGCCCAGTCAGTGGCCTCCGTGCCCCCGGCGCCGGCGCTGATCGACAGGATCGCCGGGCGCCCGTCGTACTCGCCGGAGAACAGGAGCTCCGTGCGCTCGGTCGCGAAGTCCGCATCGAGGGCATCGACCGTGCGGTCTACCTCCGCCTCCAGCTCGTCGTCGCCGGCTTCCTGGGCGAGCTCGAGCGTCGTCTCGATGTCATCCGCCCGTGCGAGGAGGGCAGACCAGCGTTCGATCTCGGACCGAAGGCCGTCGGCCTCCCGAAGAACGTCCTGGGCCCCTCGGCCGTCGTCCCAGAACCCCGGCTCAGAGGCGCGCGCCTCGAGCTCGGTCAGCCGCGACTGCTTGCCCGGGAGGTCAAAGGTGCCCCGAGGTCGTTCGAATCCGCTCCACGAGGTCGCGGACGCGCATGGCGTCCACTAGTTCTTGGGGACCCGCAGGTCCTGGAGCAGGATCGGACGGAGCTCGATCAGGCGCAGGGCCGACTTGCTCCGGACGACGACGGGGTTCACGCAGGGACAGTAACCGTTATGCGGACAGACACCGCAATTGCCATCGCAGTCGAGCGCAGCGGCGTAGCTGCAGTTGCGGCAATCACGTTCACAGGCGATCAGGTCGACGAACGACGTTTCCTCAGCCTGCTTCACGAATCCCTCACTTCGGCGGCGGCACGGATTCGATTCACGACGCGTGACGCGGCCTCAGGCGCGATTCGCCGAGGTTGGGCGCTGGGCATCGCGTTGGGGTTTCGCGAAGTATATGCCCGGGATTTCGCCGCGCCAAGGGGGGAAAAATGCCCGGCGACGCTCGCCGGGCGGGCTGCACCCCGTCAGGGAGTGCTGACGGCCGTCGCGTCGTCGAACAGGCGCCCGCCGCCGAGGTAGTAGAAGGCCAAACCGGCCATCTCGTGGAACATCGCCTTCTGGCGCCGAACCGCATCCCGGTCGCTCGGGCTCGTCCGGGTTGGCGAGCCCCAGCCCACGATGCCCTGGTCCGATGCCATCCGCAGGACGCGCAGCATGTGGGTCTCGTCGCTCACGAATACGGCGCTCGTCAGGTTGTGTTCGCGGAGGATGCCCGCGACGGCCTCGACGGACTCCAGGGTGCTGCGGCCGTGGTTTTCGCCGAGGATCGCGCTCGCCGGCACGCCATTGGCGATCGCCCACTTGCGCGCCGTCGCTGCCTCGGTGGTCCGATCCCCGGGCAGCTTGCCGCCCGTGACGATGAGGTACCGGGCGAGGCCTGCGTGATACAGGTCTACCGCATGCTGGAGCCGCGCCTCGAAGACGCCTCCGGGCGTGCCGTTGAACTGGGCCGCGCCCAGGACCACGATCGCGTCGGCCGGGCGTTGCTCGTCCCGCTCGCCCTGGGCGGAAATCCGGACCGCCATGTAGCCGGCGAGTAGGACGGCGCCGACGAGACCCCACCCGGCCAGCCGAAGCACGCTCCCGAGGACACGCGGTCGGGGCGCCGGGCTCACGTCGGGGTCAGGAGCCGTGGCACTTCTTGTACTTGCGACCCGATCCGCACCAGCACGCGTCGTTGCGCCCGATCTTGGCCCCGGAAGGCGTGTACCCCGGCCGCGCCTGCTGCCCGTTTGTTGCGCCCGTGCTCGCGGCGGTGCCCGAGACGCCGGGGCCGGCCATCGTCCGGAGCCCCTGCGGCGCAATCGCGGTCCCGCTCCGACCTCCGTTGGGGCCCCCGCCGCCCGCTCGCCCGGCGCCGCCCGCTCGCTGGCCGGGGCCTTGCATGGCGAAGACGCCGGACTGCGGCTGGGGCTGCTGCTGGAGCTGGACCCGGAAGATCGTGCTTGCGACCTGGTGCTGGATGAACCCGGACAGCTCGGCATAGAGCTGGAAGGCCTCCTTGCGGAACTCGTTGAGCGGGTCCTGCTGCGCATAGCCGCGCAGGCCGATGCCCCGGCGCATGTCGTCGAGCTCGGTCAGGTGCTCGACCCACAACGTGTCGATCGTTCGCAGGAGGACGAACCGCTCGATCGCCGCCCAGCCCTCCGCGCCGACCTCGGCCTCCTTCGCCTCGAGGAGGGCGTCCGCAACCTCACGGACGTGCTCGCTGACCGCCGCCGCCGTGTGCAGCTGGAGCAGGACGTCGTGGTCGATGCGATCGCCACCGAGACCCATGCGCCCGAGCTCCACGAGAAGATCCGTGAGGCCGTCCTCGGTGACGGCGTCGTTCGCGTCGCCGAGATGGCGCGCGACGACATCGCGAAGGTCGTCGTCCAGGAAGGCCCGGATGGTCTCGGTCAGGTCCTCGTTGCGGAGGACCTTGTCGCGCTCCGCGTAGATCGTCTCGCGCTGCTTGTTGATCACGTCGTCGAACTCGACGACGCGCTTGCGCATGTCGAAGTTGAAGCCCTCGACGCGGCTCTGGGCGCTCTCGATCGTCTTGCCGACGATGCCCGACTCGATGTAGTTGTCCTCGTCGAGGCCCATGCGCTCCATGAGGCTCGCAACCCGCTCGGATGCAAAGCGCTTCATGAGGTCGTCGTCGAGGGAGAGGTAGAAGCGCGAGGAGCCCGGGTCGCCCTGGCGGCCCGCACGGCCTCGGAGCTGGTTGTCGATGCGCCGGCTCTCGTGGCGCTCCGTGCCCACGATGTGCAGGCCACCTGCCTCGACGACCCGCTTGTGATCCTCGTCCGTGACGGCCTTCGCTTCGGCGAGGGCGGCCGCGTACGTCTCCTTGTCCACCTCGGCCGGGTTAAGGCCCTTGCGGTGGAGGAGCTCGGAGGCGAGACCCGCCGGGTTGCCGCCGAGGAGGATGTCCGTGCCGCGGCCGGCCATGTTCGTTGCGATCGTGACGGCCGCGGTCCGGCCGGCCTGCGAGACGATCAGTGATTCCTTCTCGTGGAACTTGGCGTTCAGGACCTCGTGCTTGATCCCGCGCCGCCCGAGGAGCGCACCCAGCTGCTCGGACTTCTCTACCGACACGGTGCCGACGAGGATCGGCCGGCCCGCGGCCGTCATCTCCTCGATCTCGTCCGCGACTGCGTTGAACTTGGCCTTCTCGTTGAGGTAGACGAGGTCCGTGTCGTCGCTGCGGACCATCGGCATATGGGTCGGGATGCCCACGACCTCGAGCTGGTAGATCTTGTGGAACTCCTCCGCCTCGGTCATCGCCGTGCCGGTCATGCCCGCGAGCTTGTCGTACAGGCGGAAGTAGTTCTGGAACGTGATCGTGGCCATCGTCACGCTCTCGCGCTGGACGCGCAGGCCCTCCTTGGCCTCGATGGCCTGGTGCAGGCCCTCGCTCCAGCGCCGGCCCGGCATCTGGCGGCCCGTGAACTCGTCGACGATGACGATCTCGTTTTCCTTGACGATGTAGTCACGGTCGCGCTTGTACAGCGCGTGCGCCCGGAGCGCCTGCTCGAAGTGGCGCGCGAAGCGCGGGTCCGCGTCGTACAGGTTCTCGACACCGAGGAGCTTCTCGATCTTGTTGACGCCCTCCTCGGTCGGTGAGACCGCCTTGTCCTTCAGGTCGATGAAGTAGTCGCCGTCCTCCGGGTCGCCGGTAACCCAGTCCTCGCGCCGCTCGCGAAGGCTCGGGACAAGGCGAGCAAACGTGTAGTACAGGTCGCCGGATTCCTCGGCTTGGCCGCTGATGATCAGCGGCGTCCGCGCCTCGTCGATGAGGATGTTGTCGACCTCGTCCACGATGCCGAAGTAGCGCTCGCGCTGCACCCGCGACTCGAGGTCCGTGACCATGTTGTCGCGCAGGTAGTCGAACCCGAACTCGTTGTTCGTGCCGTAGGTCACGTCCGCGGCGTACGCCTCGCGGCGGCTGACGGGTTTGAGGTTGATCAGCCGCTCGTCGTTCGTCGGGAAGCCCGGTTCGAATACGTATGACGCCGCGCCGCCGTCGGACTGGTGGCCCAGGATCATGCCGACCTGGAGCCCGAGGAAGTGGAAGATCGGGCCCATCCACTGCGGGTCGCGGCGGGCGAGGTAATCGTTGACCGTGACGATGTGGACACCCTTGCCGGCGACCGCATTCAGGATCGCGGCAAGCGGCGCGACGAGGGTCTTGCCCTCGCCGGTGCGCATCTCCGCGATCTTGCCCTGGTGGAGCACGACGGCGCCGATGAGCTGCTCGTCGAAGTGGCGCATGCCGAGCGTGCGGACCATCGCCTCACGGGCCATCGCGAAGACGTCCGGCAGGACGTCGTCCAGCGCCACCTGGATCTCGTGATGCTCGCGCTTGTGGCGAAGCTTGGCCAGCTCGCGCCGGCGCTCCAGGTCGAGGTGGTGGAGCTCGTCGTCGGACGGCTCCTCGGGGTGCACCGTCTCGCGGAACTCGTCGCGGATCGCCGTGAACCGTTCGCGGATCTCCGCATCGCTGAGGGCCTTGATCTCTTCCTCGAGATCGTTGGCCTCGTCGACGAACGGCTGGATCCGCTTCAGCTCACGGTCGTTCGAATCGACGAACCGGGAAAGAAAGCCAAGCATGGGCCGTGAAGTATAGGTCGCAGGCCCCGACGGCCCTGTACGGCGCTCCGCCGCCTCCTTGACGGAGCCGATTCCCGTCACTCAGGGTTGTGGATGCCGTTATCCGACGGCGCACAATTGGGGAGAGCGCCTGACGCCCGTCGATGCAAGGAGTAAAGGCGATGACGCCGACCGGCCGCTCCTGGGGACTGACGCTCACCGCGGGCATCCTGGTATTCAACGGGGTCACGACGATCCTGTACGCGTCAGCGTTGCCGGCCCCGCTCTTCGAATCCGCGCGGGTTCTGGTGTGGTCGCTGGTTGGGGCGATGTCGATCGCCGCCGGGGTAGGGGTGTTCCGCCGGCGAAGGTGGGGGCGACTACTTGGTCTTGTCCTGCTGGCCGCGATGTTGGTGATCGGCGGCCTCCAAATCGCGGCTCAGTTGCCGCTGTCCGTAGGTTTGCTCATGATCGGGCTCATCCTCGGACCGGCGCCCAACGCGTTCGGCATATGGGTACTGCTCCGTCGGTGGAACGGGCCTGTCTGAATTCGGTCATTTTCGCCCTCGCTCGCTGACGGGCGTCAGGCCGGAAAGTGCCAGAGCCCGATGCCGTACCCGAGCACGAGGAGGACGAAGGTCGCCGCCGCCAGGCTGAGCCAGAACATGACCGAGACGGCCGTCGATGTCGGGCGCATCTCCGGGTTCTTGATCGCCGGGAGGCGGCCGCCGCGGCGCGCGAGGCCCCAGCGTGGCGAGCGGAGCTGCTCGCGGTAGTCGGGCGGGGCGCCGGGCTCGGGCTTGAGGACGCCGCGCTCGTCGGGCTTATGGAGCTGCAGGCTCATGGCTTGCTGGTCCTTCTCAAGCGGCCGGCACGGCTGCGGCCGCGCCCGGGTCGTCCTCGTCGTCATGGATCCGAATGTCCAGCTTCCGCGCGATGCCGTCTTCCCACAGGAGCATCTCCTGGGTGAACTCCACCTCGCTGGAGAACAGGGCGCCCACGGATTCGCCGCGGTGGATGCGCTTGATCGCCTCGCCGATGAGCGGCGCGATCGACAGCGTCGTGATCTTGGCGATCTGCTTGCCCGCCGGCAGAGGCACCGTGTCCGTGAGCACGAGCTCGCGCAGCGGCGACTCGTTGATCCG
>JANLSG010000311.1:0-32036 GCA_031362295.1 Chloroflexota bacterium | reverse complement strand
CGTGGAGCTCGGCCAGTCCTTCTGCGGCATCGAGCTCGGCATTCCGATCCTCGCGGCTGCCATGGACGCGGTCGTCGATGCGTCGTTCGCCGGCGAGCTGGCACGACTCGGCGGGCTCGCCGTCCTCAACCTCGAGGGCGTCCAGGGTCGGTACGACGACCCGACCGAGGTCCTCGCCCGCATCGCGACCGCCGCGGACGAGGAGGTCCAGTCGGTCCTCTCGGAGGCGTATGCCGCACCAATTCGTGAGGACCTCATTGCGCGCCGGCTCGCGGACATCCGCGCCGCGGGCTCGAAGGTCGCGGTCTCCGCGACGCCCGGCGCGGCCCGCAAGTGGGGCCCGTTCTGCGCCGAGCACGGCGCGGACCTGTTCCTCGTCCAGAGCCAGGTCTCGTCCGCCCGCCACCTGGCGTCCGGCTACGACCCGCTGTCCCTCGCCGACTTCACCCGATTCATGCCCATCCCGGTCGCGGTCGGCAACACGACCAGCGCCGAGGCGGCCTACTTGCTGATGGAGCAGGGCGCGGCGGCGGTCTTCGTGGGCGTCGGACCGGGCGCCGCGTGCACCACGCGCGAGGTGCTCGGGATCGGGATCCCGCAGGTGACCGCCGTGGCAGATGTCGCGGGCGCGCGCGACGCCTACCTCCGCGAGACCGGTCGATACGTCCCAATCGTGGCCGACGGCGGCATGCGCCGCGGCGGCGAGCTGGCCAAGGCGGTTGCTGCCGGCGCGGACGCGCTGATGCTCGGCTCTCCGTTGGCGCGTGCCGCCGAGGCGCCCGGCCGCGGCGTCAACTGGGGCATGGCCGCCCCGTCGCCGGTCCTCCCCCGCGGGACGCGGATCAAGGTCGGGACCGTTGGCTCGTTGGAAAAGATCCTGTTCGGCCCGGCAACCGTGAGCGACGGCTCGCAGAACCTCGTCGGCGCGCTGCGCCAATCGATGGCCGCGCTCGGCGCTCGAACCCTCCGCGACCTCCAGGCAGCGGAACTCGTCTATGCCCCCGCCGTCGCCACCGAAGGCAAGTCCTGGCAAGGCCGAGGTCGCTGACGCGGGCTCCGGTGGATGAACTGGGCGAGCAGCTCGCTGGCTGGGGGAAGGTCGTCCGGCTGCAGATCCGCGGCCGGGTCAGCGGATCGCCGATGCGTGTCGCCGTCGGCTACCTGGAACTTCCGGATGGGTCGCTGCTCGTCGCGGCCGGAGAGCCCGACGCGGACTGGGCAAGGAATCTCGAAACGCACCTCATGGCGACGGCGACGATCGGCGACCGCGCCTTCGACGTCACCGCGGAGCCGCTCGACGGTGCTGCGGCGGCGGAAGCCGTCGTCGGGCTGATCCTCAAGTACGGCACCTCCGCCGAGCGCCTGGGCCGCGGGCCTGTCTTCCGGCTCCGACCCGGGAGCTAGGGCACCGGGTTCCAGGCGGACGCCTCGAGGACCGTCGCGCCGTCCGTCGCGCACGGCGGCAATTCGCCGTCCTCAGGGAACGACGAGCCGGTGACCTCGATCCAGCCATCAGCGACGAGGAGCGCGAGCGTCAATGGAAACGCGGGCTCCGGTGCGCACCAGCTCGCGAGGCGGACCTGGCTCCGGTAGGCGATGTCGGGGACGAGGTCTAGGCGCCCCGGGCCCGCGGACGGCGAGTCGACGATCGCGGCGCCCGCCGGGTCCCTGAGCCCGACCCCCGGGAAGAGATTCACCGAGCACGAACCCGCCGCGACGAGGACGACCTCCGTCAGGCGCGAGTCGCCGCTTACCTCGACGAGACCATGCGACGCCTTCAAGTCGGAGAGCTCGCAGGGTGGCGTACGAACGGTATCGATGGGCGTTGCGTCCGGAAGAACGCTGGCCGCCGGCTCCGACGCCGGAGTGGTGGGCTCGAGGGACGGCATGCCAACCGCGGTGGCCCGCGGCGGTGATGGAGCCGCGGGCGTGGGGTCGCAGGCGATCGCACCGAAAGCGAGCGCGACCAGGCAGACGAGCCCCCGTCGATTGAACATGTCAGCCGGCGCCGAATTCCGCCGCGAGCGTCCCGAGCATCGCCTCCCACGGGGGCGGGCTCCAGCCCGTTCGATGCCTGAACCGGCTGCTGTCAAGGGATCGGTCGATCACCGGCTGTTCAACCGGTGCCAGGTCAACGGTCCAGCCGAGATGTGCGGCGAGGTTCGACAGAAGGCTGAATTTGTCGATCGCGCCGGCGGAGACGTGCCAGAGCCCGCTGAGCGAGGGGTCTGGCACGACAACGTCGCGAATCACCTCGGTCAATGCGGTGGTTGTCAGCCCGCTGAAGATCGCCCTCGTAAAGCCCTTCAGCGGCTCGGCGCGATGCGCGGCGAACCACGCAATCAACCCCGTGGGTGCACCCAGCTGCCAGCCGATGATCGACGTCCGGAGCGTCACGACATGGTCACGGTCGCCGATCTCGCCGAGCAGCTTCGAACGCCCGTACAGGTCGAAATCGTCAGGCACGTCTGTCTCGACGTAGTTGCCGCGCGCACCACTGAACACGCAATCCGTGCTGATGTGGACCATCCGGGCGCCGTGCACTGCGCAGGCATCAGCCACGACGTGCGGCCACAGGCTGTTCACCTTGATCGACGCGGTCGCATCCTTGGCCGCGGGGCGCTGCTTCACGATTCCGGCCGCGTTTATGACGACGTGAGGTCGAACCCGACCGATCACTTCGTCGGCAGATTCGGGTCTGATTGCATCGAGCCCGCCCAGGATGCGACGACCCGGGACCCCGAGGTCCGGGAGACCCGCGGGGTTCCGGCACGCTCCCCAGACCTCGAAATCCGGGGCAAGCACGCGGATCGCCTGGTGCCCGAGCATGCCGTTGGCTCCAAGGACGAGGATCCGCGAAGCCGTCAAGCGACCCCCAGCACGATCTTCGAGACCGCGTCGGATACGTTGCTCACCAGGTATTCGGGCGGCGGGGTCCACGTGCCGGCGTGTCGAGTCGCGATCTCGATCGCAGGAAGGATTCGATCCGCCTCCACGCCGGCGAGGATGTTGCTGCCGCACTCGATGGTCTCCGGCCGTTCGGTGACGTCACGCATCGTCACGGTCGGGACGCCGAAGATGCAGCACTCCTCCTGGACGGTCCCGCTGTCGGACAGCACGCAGAACGCCTCCTTCTCGAGGCGCACGAAGTCGAACAGCCCGAGGGGCGGCACGAAGCGAACCTTCCCGGGATCGATGCCGAACTCGCGCATCTTGTCCGCGGTTCGTGGGTGCAGCGAGGCGACGGCGGGCATGTCGTATCGATCGATCGCGGCGTTCAGCGCGCCAACGAGGGACGCAAGGCGCGCGGGATCGTCAACGGTCTCCGTCCTGTGGGCGGTCACAAGGAAGTAGCGGTGGGGCTCGATCCCAAGCTCTGCGAACGGGTTGGCCGCAGCGATCTGGTCACCGTAATAGTCGAGCACTTCCTTGATGGGGTTACCCGTGACGTAGATCCGCTGGCGTTCGATCCCCTCGCGTACGAGGTTGTCCGCGCTGCGATGCGTGTACGGCATCAGAACCGTGCTGCAGTGGTCGATGACCCGCCGGTTGACCTCCTCCGGCACTCGATCGTCGAAGCAGCGATTCCCGGCTTCCATGTGCGCGACCCGAATGCCCATGCGCTTCGCGACGAAGGCGGCGATGCCACTGTTGGTGTCGCCAAGGACAAGCACGGTGTCAGGCCGTTCTGCCCGGAAGATCTCTTCGGCCCTGGCCAGGATCTGCCCGATCTGGTCGCCGAAGCCAGCCGCTCGAATGCCCATCGAGATGTTCGGCTCGCGAAGGCCGAGGTCGCGAAAGAACATGCCACTCAGGCGATCGTCGAAGTTCTGGCCGGTGTGGACGACGACGTGTTCGCAATGTTCGTCGAGGGCGGGGATCACTCGAGACAGGCGGATGATTTCTGGCCGGGTGCCGAGGATCGTCAGGATCTTGGCCACGATCTAGGCCAGCTGGCTGGCTGCCACGGCGTCGGGAAGCTTCTGCTTCAGGAACGCCCCGAGTTCGGCGGAGCTCATCAGGCTGCTCGCAGAGCTGTAGTCGCCGACCAGCGCCGCCCGCTCCACCGGGCCGGCCAGCTCGGGGAGCATGGGGCGGATCGCGAAGTACCCCTCGGGCCCGTCAACGGTGCGCGTCGCCTCCTCCTCGGAGACGAGGATCTCGTGGATCTTCTCGCCGGGGCGAATCCCGGTGATGACGGTCTCGATCTGCCGGTCGCCGATCAGCTGCGCCGCCAGGTCCGTCATTTTCGCGCTCCTGCAGCGAGGGACGTACGTGTCGCCCGCGGCACCCGAGCGAACGGCCGCGAAGATCGTGTCCACCGCGTCATCAAGGGTCAGCAGGAAGCGGGTCATGTCCTCGGTCGTGATCGTGACAGGCCCGCCGGCGGCGATCTGGTCGAGGAACAGTGGCACGACCGAACCTCGGGAGGCGAGGACGTTCCCGTACCGGGCACATAGGAAGCGGGTGCCCGAGCGATGGAGATTGCCATCGATGAAGACCCGCTCCTGGATCGCCTTGGTCATGCCCATGACATTGACCGGCTTGCACGCCTTGTCCGTCGAGATTCCAATGACGGTCTCGACCGGCAGGTCGAGCTCGGCAATGGCGCGCACCAGGTTCGCCGCGCCCTCGATGTTCGTCCGCGTGGCCTCCCAAGGGAAGTACTCGCAGCTGGGCACCTGCTTCAGGGCGGCCGCACAGAAGATGATGTCCGACCCCTTCACGACCCTGGCGAGGGCTGCGTAGTCGCGTACGTCGCCGATCTTGAAGCGGAGGCCCTGACGCGCGTTCTCGAAGATGACCTCGTCGGTGGCGGCCCCGCGCTGCATGAAGTCGAGCCGCATGTAGTGCTGCTTGGCCTCGTCCCGCGAGAAGATGGTCACGCTCGCCGGCACGCCTTCGACCCCGGTCATGAGGCGACGCGTGAGGGCCTGGCCCAGCGAGCCCGTGCCACCGGTGATCAGGATCTGCTTGCCTTCGAACATACCGGCCATCGGGGCACTCTAGCCGGTCAACGTCCGGAGCAGGGACTTGAAGTGGCGACGCCAGCCGTGGCGGAGCTCGCGCTTGATCGGGCCCATGCGGCCGCGGTATTCAGCGGCGTACTTCGTGGGCCGGTAGAGCATCGCCTGGACGTACAGCTTCTTCTTCAACATCGACGACCGGCTGCTCGATACCGCCCCCCCGACGTAGTAGGCGCTGCTGAAGGCTTCGCGGCGCACCGCCCGCGCCGGTGCCGGGAGATCGGGGAGCGCATAGATCTTGCGGACCAGGTCGAGGTGTTCCTGGGCCATCCGCCGTCCCCGGCTCGCCGAGGAAGCCCCGCTGGGGTGGTTCCGGAACGTCGCCAGGACCTCCGGGATGTGTGCGAACGGGCCGATGAGACCCGCCCGAAGCCAGAAGTCGAAGTCGGCGATGTATCGGAACCGCGCGTCGCGGCCACCGAGACGGTCGGCGACTTCCTTGCGAAAGAACGCACCCGGCCCCGGCAGGCAGTGATGCCAGCGCAGCATGTCCACGTAGTCGTAGTCAGGGGGGCGGACGGTCCGAATCAGCGTCCCGTGCGCATCGATCATGTTCCAGTCCGGATACGTCACGATCAGGCGGGGATCCGCGGCGAACGTCTCGACTGACTTGCTGATTGCGCCGGGGAGGAGCGGGTCGTCGGAGTTGATCACCCCAACGATTGCTCCCGATGCGAGCGCGAATCCTCGGTTGACGGTCTGCGTCTCGCCCATGTTGGTATGCGTTTCGGCGCGGATTTGGCCGCGGTGCCGATCGATGATCGCCGCCGTTCCGTCCGTCGACCCATCGTCGAGCACGATGTACTCGATGTTCGGATAGTCCTGGGCGAGAACGCTCTGGATCACTTCCTCGAGGTAGTCGGCGCGGTTGTACGCCGGCGTGATGACCGATACCAGTGGCTGTGCGCTGGGCAACGTCCGGCCCTCCATCGCCAGGGACAACCGGCACGCCGACTGCCATGGCCTCGAGAATCTTGACGGTTCTGCACCTCCGGCGCGAATCAGCATCGGTCCTCGTGAGCCGCATGGCGCTCCTGGATCAGCAGGCCCGGAGGTACGTGAGGACCGCGATGACCCGTCGGTGGCCATCAGGTTCGGGCTGGAGCTCGAGCTTGGAGAAGATGCTGGCCACGTGCGTCTCGACGGTCTTGAGGGACCGGTAGACTTGTCGGCAACGGTCGATCGGCCGTCGGGTTGGAGGGACTGGATCGAGCGTGTCGGGGAAGGGCAGGACCGTCCATGGTGACGCCGCGAACGCGGGTCACCGCGTCCTCGCTCCCGATGATGCCGAGGTCGAGGCGTACCTCGAGACCGCGCTCAACGCGCCCGGCCCCGATCGAGCCATCACGGACCGGCCCGCCGGCGACGCAAACGGCGTCGTCGTGGTGCTGGACTTCGGGAGCCAATTCGCGCAGCTGATTGCGCGTCGCGTCCGCGAGCTGCATGTCTACTCGGAGCTCCTCCCGCACGACACGCCGCTCGCCGAGATCGAGCGCCGCGGCGCGAGCGCGGTGATCCTGTCCGGCGGCCCGAACTCCGTCTACGACGTGGATGCCCCCAAGCCGGACCCGGCCATCTGGAGCGGGAAGCTGCCCGTCCTGGGCATCTGCTACGGCGCGCAGCTCATGGCCAGCGAGCTCGGCGGCCATGTCGAATCGACGGGCAAGCGGGAGTATGGCCCGGCAACCGTCACGATCGGCAGCGAGGATGGCCTGTTCGTTGGCCTCGACCGCACGCAGCCGGTGTGGATGAGCCACGGCGACTCGATCACGGCGATCCCGGAGGGCTTCCAGGCGACGGCGCAAACGGATTCCAGCGTGTTTGCGGGGCTCTCGGACCCGTCGCGCCGCCTCTACGGCATCCAGTTCCACCCTGAGGTCGCGCACACGCCGCACGGCAGGGACGTCCTGCGCAACTTCGTCGTCGGGCTCGCGGGGATCACGCCCAACTGGACACCCGCCCACTTCATCGATTCGACCATTGCCGAGATTCGGCAGCGCGTCGACGATCACGCCCGCGCCGTCGGCTCGGATGGCAAGGTCATCTGCGCACTTTCCGGCGGGGTCGACTCGGCCGTCGCCGCCGCGCTCGTCCATCGCGCCGTCGGTGACCGCCTGACCTGCATCTACGTCGACCACGGGCTGATGCGGAAGCGCGAGTCGGAGCTCCTGCGGGCGACGTTCGCGGAAAACCTGGGTATGCACCTGGTCATGGTCGATGCCCGGCAGCGCTTCCTTGCCCGCCTGGCCGGCGTGGAGGACCCGGAGCAGAAGCGCCGGATCATCGGCGACGAGTTCATCCGCGTGTTCGAGGAGGAGGCGGACAAGATCCAGACGTCCGGGCGGATCGACTTCCTGGCCCAGGGCACGCTCTACCCCGACGTGATCGAGAGCGCGACGTCGGAATCCAAGGCCGCCCAGAAGATCAAGACCCACCACAACGTGGGCGGCCTGCCGGCGGACCTGCGGTTCAAGCTGATCGAGCCGCTGCGCTACCTGTTCAAGGATGAAGTCCGTGCGGTGGGTCTGGAGATGGGCCTGCCCGAGCAGATGGTCCACCGCCAGCCGTTCCCGGGGCCGGGTCTCGCGATCAGGATCATCGGCGAGGTGACGGCGGAGCGACTCGACACCCTGCGCGAGGCCGACTGGATCGTGATCGACGAGATCAAGGCGGCGGGCCTATACCGGCACGTCTGGCAATCGTTCGCGATTCTCACGCCGGTGCGCAGCGTGGGCGTGATGGGGGATGGTCGAACGTACGCGAACGTGGTAGCAATCAGGGCGGTGACATCCGAGGATGGCATGACCGCCGATTGGGCCAAGCTGCCGTACGACGTGCTTGGCAAGATCAGCAGCCGAATCGTCAACGAGGTTCCGGGGGTCAATCGCGTTGTCTACGACATCTCGTCCAAGCCGCCCGCCACGATCGAGTGGGAGTAGCCCGACATGAGTCCGGCCAAGAAAGGCACTGGGGAAACCACGATCTGTCCGTGGTGCTCGGCGAGGGTGCCGGTCGAGGCGACGACGTGCCCGTCCTGCGGGGCGTCGCTGCGTGACGCGGCGGAGGGCGACATCCCGGGCGTAACCCAGCTGGACCCGGCAGCGGTCCTCCGCACCAGGAAGATCCGCTCGCGGAACATCGCGGCGTTCCTTGGCGTGGGCGACGGGCCCGACGACGAGGAATCGACCGGCAAGGTCGAGCCACCGTCCGACGCGGTCCGGCGGGAGATGCTGCGCCTGGAGCTGGCGGCGATCGACGCCGAGCTGGAGGCCAGGGCCAAGGAGGTCGAGGCGCAGCGAGCGCTGCCGCGCGACGAGCCCGCCAAGGCGGACAGGGGCGAATCCGGCATGGGAACGCCCGGCTGAGCATTCCGCCCGAGTCGATCCCCTCGCGCCTCCCGGCGCCGGGCCCATCGTTCCTCCGAGAGCAGGAGCTGCGGATCGGGGATCGCGTGCTGTCTGCCGGCATGAGCCGGCCATCTGCGCCGGCCGACGACTGGTGGACCGCGCTCCTGTGGGTCGCCGACCAGGACGGCCTCGCGACGTTCGTGGAGCTTGCGCCTGCCGCAGGACCGCCGCCGGAGCCGCCCCTGGCTCGCCTCGGTCCGGCGCTCTCGGGCGGGCTGTCAGGGATGATCCTCGAGGATGATGGGCGCCTCCAGGTCCGGCTCGGCCTCGCGGTGCCACCCGCGGACCCGGAGCGTCCGTGGCGCTGCCCCGTCGTCGTTCGCGCGGCATTTCGCTGGGAGCCGGCCCGCGCCGCGGCACTTCGACCCAACCAGCTCGCCGCCGAGGTTCTGACCGCGTTCCGGCGGGCGGTGGAGGGCCTCGGGCGCCGCTAAGGGGTCGTCCCCGCCGCTCCCGGCACCGCTGGCTATGCTCCGGTCGTGCGCGTGAGCTGGCCGGGATCGATGCAATCCGCGCTCGCGGCGACCCTCGCCCGGCCGGAATGGTGGGCGATCGCCCTCGGCGCGTTCCTGGTCCGCGGCGGCTTCCTCCTGATCGTCCTGCCGATCGTCAGCGTGCCGACCGCGGCGGGCATCGTGACCACGCTCTCGCCCGCCGTCGAGGGACTGATCCTCGGCAAGCCCTCCCTCGAGGGCGCCATCGTCGGATCCCTGGTCCTCGGGCTCATCCTGGCGGCCCTCGCCGCTGCCGGCCTTGCCGGCTCGTGGCTGGATCTCGCGCTGGTTCGCGAGGCGGCCGAGGACGAGGACATCGACCGCGGCTGGCGTCCGGTGCGCGGCTCGGTCGTCCAGGCGCTGTCGATCCGGCTCACCGCGCACCTTCCGACGCTCCTCGCCATCGGCTATGGCTTCCTGCGCGTCGTCGAGGTCGCCTACGAGGAGTTCACCTCGCCAAGTGATGCGGGCGTACCGATCAACGACCGCGTCCTCATCCGGATACCGGACGTCATCGTTCTTCTGGTCGTCGCGTGGCTCGTCGGCGAGACGGTCGGGTCGCTTGCTGCGCGTCGCGCGGCCGCCGGGACGCGGGCGACACGCGCCCTTCTCGCTTCCGTCCGGCAGGTCCTGTCACCGCGCGGGCTCGCGACGCTCGGCCTCACCTCCGCGGTCATCGCGGGCCTGCTGATCCCGTTCATCCTCGCCACTGGCCGCGCGTGGGAGCACCTGCGCACCTACCTGCTCGACGGCGCGAACACGGTCCAGCTCGGCGCCGCGCTCGTCCTGCTCGTCGCGTCATGGGTGCTGGGCCTGTCCATCCTGGGCGCGGGCCTCGCCTGGCGCGCCACCGCCTGGACCGCGGAGGTCGCCTCGGACTGATCGACGCGTCACGGAACCGGCACCTCGGGCGTCGCTAGCGTCACCCAGGGGCCGGGAAAGCCCCTGTTACACTGCGCGCCGATCGACGCGGCTACCCGCGACAGGCGTTATTTCAAGGAGGCGTGCCCCGCCGCATGGACCAGATCTTCACGACCATCGGCGACGCCATCGGATCGATCTTCGACAATCCGGTGATCAAGCTGGGGATCCAGCTGGCGATCATCTACTGGATCATCCTGTGGCTCGCGGCGTCCTACTGGGCGTTCCGGGACATGCAGGGCCGCTCCGACAACCCGGTCGCGCCGTACCTCGCCGCCGGCTTCGTGATCATCTTCACGCCCCTCCTGTTCCCCCTCGCGGTCTTCACCTACAAGGTGATCCGGCCGCAGGAGCGGATCGGCGAGATCTACGAGCGCAACCTCGCCGAGGAGGCGATGCTCGCCGAGATCGAGGCGATTCCCCACTGTCCGAACTGCGATCGACGCGTCGAGGCCGCCTGGATCATCTGCCCGACCTGCCGCACGCGCCTGAACCGGGTCTGCCCGAACTGCACCCGCCTCGTCGGGCTGGACTGGACCCTGTGCGCCTGGTGCGGACGCGAGTTCGAGCGGCGCGACCAGATCGCCGCGAGCGCCGGGGCGCCGATCGTCAGCCTGCCCGCGCGCGAGGCCCTGCCGTCGGGCGAGCTGGAGCCGGCGAACGAGCGGCTCCGGCCCACCGCGCGCGCCCCGCGCCGGACTTCGGACCAAGTCGCCGAGCGTTGACCGAGCCGCTCCGGCCGGAGGGCTCCCCGGAGCCCGCCGCGGAGACACCAGCGCCCCGGGTCTTCGGCCTCACCACCTTCTCCATCGACGGACGCCTCGCGCCCGGCCTGTTCGTCGTGGGCTGGCTCGCGACACTCATCGGGGCAGGCCTGGCGGGGATGACGCTGTTCGGGATCAGCGGGCCGGCCGGCACCATCCTGTGGCTCGCCGGGCTTACCGGTGTCGCTCTTGGCCTGGTCCTGCTCGGCGGCTCCCAGTCGATCGAGCGCCGGGCGGCCGGTGCCGCGTATGCAGGCCCGTCCCCGGTCCTCGTGTTCTTCGTCGTGCTCGCCGTCTCGCAGCTCGCGGGCTTTGCGGTTGGTTTCCCGCTGTCGCTGGTGGCGTCGAACATCCCGAGACCAGTCGGCGACCTCCTCGGCGTCATCGTCCAGGGCGCGGTGTTCGTTGGCGTGCTGCGGTTGATGGTGGTCGGCGCGGGCGCGCTCACGTGGACCGACATGGGCCTCGCCCGCGGGCTCGGCGGTGCGGCGCGAGGGATGCTCGGCGGCGCGGTCTTTGCCGGGCCGGTCATCCTGGTTACCGCAGTCCTCGCCGCGGTGGCAGCCCAGATCACGGGGGTCGTGCCGGCGAGCCCGCTGCCCCCGACGGGGACGGCAGCCGGACTGGCACTCCACCTGGTTGCCGGCGCCGTGATCGCGCCGCTCGCGGAAGAGCTGCTGTTCCGGGGCTTCGCGCTGACTGCGTGGCGACGATCGGTCGGCGCCCGCGGCGCCATCTCCCGGTCGTCCCTGGTCTTCGTCCTCGCCCACGTGCTCTTTGTCGGTGGTGACGGGTTCCGAGACGCGGCTTCGCTCGCCTTCGTGGCCGGGATCGCGCGTGTGCCCGTGGCGATCGCCCTGGGCTGGCTGTACGTCCGCACCGGCTCGCTGTGGGGTCCGATCGGGCTCCACGCCGCTTACAACGCGATCCTGATCGTGATCGGCGAGAGCGCCGCCGCCGGGTAATCGCAGGGTGAGCCGGGAGTGACCGGCCGGTGAGCGTCGCCGGGTAGCCTCCGTCGTGTCCTCGGGTCCGGATGGCGGGGGGAATCGGCGGGCTTCCGTCGTCCGGGCTCGAGGGCGCCGCTCATTGCGGCGGGTGGTCCGCTGCCCCCGGGCAGCACGTCGTCCATGACCCGCCCGCCGCGATGTGGAGGCCCGGCCATGCGTGAAGGCCCGATCCCATTCGAGGTCGCCGTGGCTCGCGGCCGCGCCCTTCGCGAGCTGCCACCCGCCGAGCGGCCGCGCGAGCGGCTCCAGCTGCGCGGCGCCGCCGGCCTGACGGCCGCGGAGCTGATCGGGCTCCTGTGGGGTTCCGGGACCGCGGGTCGGTCCGCAGTGGACCTCGCCACGGACGCGATCGCGCGGTTCGAGAGCCTCAGCGGCCTGGCGCGGGCGAGCAGCCCGGAGCTGGAGGCCGTGCCAGGCATCGGCGAGGCGCGGGCCGCCCAGCTCCAGGCGGCGTTCGAGCTCGGCAGGCGGCTGCTCGCGGACTGGCCGGCGGGCCGCTGGTCCATCCGCTCGCCCCGCGACGTCGCGGACCGGCTCGTCCTCCAGATGGGCAGGCTCGAACGCGAGGAGCTGCGGGTCGTGATCCTGAACACGAAGAACGCCGTGCTGCGGGTCGTCACGGCCTACCAGGGCAATGTGAGCGCCTCGCTGGTCCGCGTCGGCGAGCTCTTCCGCGACGCTGTCCGCCTCGACGCTGCGGGCGTGATCCTCGTGCACAACCATCCGTCGGGCGACCCCACGCCCTCGCCGGACGACCTGCATCTCACCGCGGAGGCGCTCGCCGCGGGCCGCCTTCTCGACATCGACCTCCTGGACCACCTCGTCATCGGCCACGACGCTTACGTCTCGCTGCGCGACCGCGGCATCAGCTTCGATCGATCCGGGCCGCGCTCACCGGCGGCCTGACAGCGAGCCGGACACCGTCCCGGCGATGGCGTAGCGTTGCCGCGTGAGCCGGGCCAGCGAGGATACGAACCGGCGCATGCTCCGGGCACGCGACGCCATGGACCGCGCGTACGCCGAGCCACTTGACGTCCGGTCCGTCGCCGCCGTCGCGCACGTCTCCGAGGCGCACTTCAGCCGGACCTTTCGCGCGGTCTTCGGTGAGACTCCACACCGCTACCTGCAGCGGCGGCGCGTCGAGCGCTCCATGTTCCTGCTGCGCGAGACCGAGCGGAGCGTCACCGACGTCTGCTTCGACGTCGGCTTCAACAGCCTCGGTACGTTCAGCCGCACGTTTCGGGAGATCGTCGGCGAGACGCCATCGGCTTATCGCGAGGGGCACGGCCCGATGGTCGCGCCCAATTGCCTGCAGATGATGGCCATGCGTCCCCTGGTTGCAATGCAATCGAGCAGTTCCGGAGAAGCCAGCGGCCGGGGTCGTTCGTAGGATGAGCCTCGAACCAATCAAGACATCCTCGGAAGGAACATCCAATGCCTGAGACGAAGAAGACAGCCGGTCGCAAGTCGACCAAGGATCGCGCCAAGTTCACCGCCGACGAGATCGACGCGATGAAGGAGCGCGCGAAGGAGCTGAAGGCCAGCGGCGCCAGGGAGGACGGCGAAGCCTCTGTGCTCGCGAAGCTCGCCGAGATGCCCGCCGCCGACCGCGCCATGGCCGAGCGCATCCACGCGCTCGTCAAGGCAGCGGCGCCGGAGCTCGAGTCGCGGACCTGGTATGGGATGCCGGCCTACACCAAGGGCGGGAAGATCGTGTGCTTCTTCAAGGCCGCGTCCAAGTTCGCGACGAGGTACGCGACGTTTGGCTTCGAGGAGACCGCACGCCTCGACGACGGCTCCATGTGGGCGACGTCATGGGCGATCACGAAGCTGAGCGCGGCCGACGAGGCGAAGCTCTCGGCACTCGTGAAGCAGGCCGCTGGCTGAAGGCCATGACGACCCGGCTCGCCGTCACCTCGATCAAGGTCCTGGACCAGGACGAGGCGCTGGACTTCTATGTGAACAAGCTCGGGCTGGAGAAGGGCCAGGACGTCAAGCAGGGGCCATTTCGCTGGCTGACGGTGCGCTTTCCGAACGACCCCGACGTCGAGATCTTCCTCGAGGAGCCAGGCCCGCCGGTCCATGACGAGGCCACAGCGGTGCAGCTCCGCGAGCTGATCGCCAAGGGCGCGATGGGCTCACTCGTCCTCCACACCGACGACGCCCGAGGCCTGTACGAAACACTCAAGGCGCGCGGTGTCACGGATTTCACCCAGGAGCCGATGGACCACTTCTACGGCACGGACATGGGCATCCGCGACCCGTTCGGCAACGGCATCCGGATCCTCCAGCCGGCGAAGCGCGGGCGCACGGCGACGACCTGACCGAGGCGGCCCAGCCGGGCTGCGGGAGGGCACGGCTATACTGCCGGTCCCCGCGCTCAACCCGCGCGTTGCACCGTCCGGCCGGCCGCACGAGGACCCCACTTCCGCATGCTCGACCGCATTCTTGGCCTGTTCTCCCGCGACATCGGGATCGACCTCGGCACCGCCAACACGCTCGTCCACGTGCGTGACCGCGGGATCGTCATCAGCGAGCCGTCGGTCGTCGCGATCGAGGCCAAGAGCAGGCGCGTGCTGGCGATCGGCGCCGAGGCGAAGCGGATGGTTGGGCGGACGCCCGCGAACATCATCGCTATCCGGCCGCTGCGCGACGGCGTGATCAGCGACTTCGACGTGACCGAGCAGATGATTCGCTACTTCGTGGACAAGGTCCACGACCGGATCGGTCTGCTGCCGCGGCCGCGGATGATCATCGGCATCCCGTCGGGCGTCACCGAGGTGGAAAAGCGCGCCGTACTGGACGCAGCGCTCAACGCCGGGGCGCGCTGGGCACGCCTGATCGAGGAGCCGATGGCCGCCGCGATCGGCGCGGGCCTGCCGGTCAGCGAGCCGTCGGGCAGCCTCATCGTGGACATCGGCGGCGGCACGACGGAGGTCGCGGTCATCAGCCTCGGCGGCATCGTCGTCAGCCGGAGCATCCGCATCGGCGGCGACGAGATGGACGTCGACATCGTCAACTTTGCCCGCCGCGAGTACAACCTGTTCCTGGGTGAGCGGACCGCGGAGGACATCAAGATCGCGATCGGCTCCGCCTACCCGGGGGAGTGGGACTCGCAGCGGGTCAACCTGCGCGGTCGCGACCTGCTCACCGGCCTGCCGCGCAGCGTCGAGGTGGGCGCGGACCAGATTCGCGAGGCCATCGAGCCATCCGTCCAGCAGATCGTCGACACCATCCGGGACACGATCGAGGAGACGCCGCCGGAGCTCGTCGCGGACATCATGGACCAGGGCATCGTGCTCGCCGGCGGCGGTGCGCTCCTGGCCGGCCTGGACCGGCGCGTCGCGGAAGCAACCCAGATGCCCGTCCACGTCGCCGACGATCCGCTGACCTGCGTCGTCCGCGGCACCGGCGAGGTGCTCCAGGACCTCGACCGCCTCAGCCGCGTCCTGGTCACCGAGACCTACTCCCGCCCGCTTCGCTAGGAGGCGCCGGCGATGAGCGCCCTGCTCGCCAGCAAGACGGTCCGCCGCAAGGGCGCGGCGTGGGTGGCCCTCCTGGTCGTGTCCCTCTTGCTCCTGACCGTGTCCTCCAACCCGTTCGTGCGCGACATCCAGCACGGCGTGGCCTTCGCATTCCGGCCGATCCAGATCGCCATCGACGACATCGCCCGCAACGTTCGCTCGATCGGCACGACGATCGCCGAGATCGACCAGCTGCGCCAGGACAACGCGGCACTGCGCGCGGAGAACGAGGAGCTCGAGGCGCTCAGCCGGAGCGCCCAGGAACTGCGTCGCGAGAACGAGCTGCTGACCGGCCTCCTGCAGCTCCGCAACGGGTTCCAGTACAAGACCCGCGCGGTCTCGGTGATCGCGCGCGAGTCCTCGGAGGCGCGGCGCGCGATCGTCATCGACCGCGGTGCTGACGACGGCATCGTCGTCGGCCAGATCGTGATCACGTCGGGTGGCGCGCTGGCCGGGCGGGTTGTCGAGGTTGGCTCGAACTTCGCCCACGTCGTCCTCATGAGCGACTCCACGTCCACCGTCATCGGCCAGCTCCTGACCAGCGCGGCGACCGGCAAGGTCATCGGCCAGCTCGGCGGCGCGCTGGTCATGCAGGACGTCGATGCCGGCACGACCGTCACGCTCGGCGAGGAGGTCTTCACGGCGGGCATCGAGCTCGGCGTCGGGATCCGGTCGCCGTACCCGAAGGGGCTGCTCATCGGGCGCGTCGTGGACGTGAAGCGCGATCCGAACGAGGTCGTCCAGACGCTCTTCCTGGAGCCTGCGGCGCCGCTTGACCGCCTCGAGTTCCTGCTGGTCATCACGGACTACGAGGGCGGGATCATCGGGCCTATCCAGACGAACGTCCCGTGTACGCCCACCGATGGCGGCACGCTGCCCGATTCGGACCAGCCGTGCGCTTCGGACGCCCCGACCCTGAGCCCGTCACCCCGCCCATAGGACGGGTGGTGCGCGCGCGCACCACCAGGTCGGACCGGCGGTGGTCGGTGGTGCCGCCCGGACCGCACCGGTCCCTCCTGCACCGCACACGCGTCCCGGCGCACCCCTGACTGATGACCCATTGAGCGACGGGTCGCGCGCCCGGACAGTGGTTTGGCACTCATCGCTCACCGGAGTCATCGCGCATGCGTTTTCGAGGATCGCTTGCGGCTGCGCTTGCCACGCTGATCGCGTTGGCACCCGCACTCGCCCTGCCCGCGCTCGCCACCACCGCCGGCCCGTCCGCGGCTGCCGCGACCGCCGCCGCGGTCGCAGCGGCGCCGAAGGTCGTTATCGTCGTCGGCGCCGTGCAGGGCAGCACCACGAGCTACCGCACGAAGGGCGACCAGATCTACGCCGAGGCGATCAAGTACACGCCCAACGTGATCAGGATCTACAGCCCGAACGCGACGTGGGCCAACGTGAAAGCCGCCGCGCAGGGCGCCAGCGTGTTCGTCTACCTCGGTCACGGCTACGGCTACCCAAGCCCCTATCGGCCGGTGCTGAGCACCAGCGTCCAGGATGGGCTGGGGATCAACGCGACCGGCGGCATCGATGACAACGACCTGAAGTATTACGGCGAGTCGCCGGTGGGCACGGAGATCCGGTTCGCGAAAAATGCGGTCGTGCTCCTCAGCGGGCTGTGCTACGCGGCCGGCAGCTCGGAGAGCGGCGACCCGGCGCCCTCGATCCCGGTTGCCAAGGAGCGCATCGACAACTTCGCGTCGGGCTTCATCAAGGCCGGCGCCCGGGTGGTCATCGCGGACTCATGGGTCAGCTCCGTGGTCTACGACATCCAGAAGATCTTCACCTCCAACCAGACGTTCGGGCAGGTCTGGAACAACGCCCCGAATCACCACGCGAGCGAGCAGCCGTTCATCCCGGTCCGAAACCCGCAGTACGACGGCCGGGTGGACCCCGAGAGCGGCTTCTACCGCTCGTTCGTGGGCGCCATGGACATGCTCACGACCGATGTGCTCGCCGGCGCGACCGCCGCCTCCACGACCGCGACTACCGACACGGTCGCACCCGAGCTCTGGTCCGTGGACGGGCCCCGTGCCCTCACCCCGAACTTCGACGGCGTGGCAGACCGGCTCAACCTCCTGGCGCGCTACTCCGAGACCGTCACCTGGAGCGCGCAGCTCAAGAACTCGAACGGTGACGTCGTCCGGACCCAGACCGGGAGCGGCCACCAGGCAGCGCTGAGCTGGGACCTCAAGGTGAGCGGCGTCCTTGCGCCCGATGGCGACTACACGTGGAACCTGGGCGCCACCGACGCCGCCGGCAATGCCGCGGCGGACGCGAGCGGTCCATTCACGATCAGCGGACAGCCGACGCCGGGCACGGGCGTCCTGTCATTCGCCCCCACGACGCCGCTGACGATCACGTCCGGGACGATCATCTTCGCGCTCAAGTTCGCCGGGCCGGTGACGGGCCTGAGCGCGGGCGACCTGACCCGCGTCGGGAGCGCGCCCAGCTGCGTGATCGGCGTCCCGGTCGGGAGCGGCGCGGACTACACGATCTCCCTCACGGGCTGCTCGACCGGGACGGTCGGGCTGTATCTCAATTCGAGGACCGTCGCCGATCCCTCGTCCAACTCGGGGCCGGCGGGACCGATCAGCACCGCCAGGGTCACGATCGACTCGAGCCTGCCGAAGGCGACGACGCCGACGCCGAGCCTGCGCACGGGTCTCGCCCTGGAGGGCGTGTCCGCCACCCAGCGCCTCCTCGTCAAGGTGTCGTGGGGCGGCACGGATACCGGCTCCGGGATCGCCAGCTACGACGTCGCGCGGAGCTACAACGGCGGCACGTACACCACGATTGCGAGCGCGACGACCGCGACCTCGATCAACTGGACGATGACGCCCGGGTACTCGTACCGCTTCCGGGTCCGCGCCCGTGACAAGGCCGGCAACGTCGGCGCGTGGGTCTATGGCTCCACCTGGTATCCGGTCCTCACCCAGAACTCGAGCAGCTCGCTGGTGTACACGGGCTCATGGGGAACGACCTCCAACGCGGAGAACAGCAGCGGCTCCGCCAAGTCCGCGACGGCGGCGGGCGCCAGCGTCAGCTACACGCTCACTGGTCGGGCGGTTGCGTGGATCACCACCCTGCGGCCAGAGGCCGGCGCGGTGGAGGTCTGGGTGGACGGCGTCCTCGCCGCGACGGTGGACACATACGCCGATGCGGCGGCGTATCGCCAGATCGTATTCAGCAAGGCGTGGACCTCCTACGCGACCCACACCATCAAGCTGGTCGTCGTGGGCACGGCGGACCATCCGCTCGCCGAGCTCGATGCGTTCGAGGTCATTCGCTGAGTCGTGGGTCGGCCGACGGAGCCCCGCTCGGCACCACACCGGACCCCACCTGAATCCTCCGGTACCACCTGCCCGCGGACTTTCGTAGGGCTGTCGATGCGGGGGTTCGCCGACTAGCGTCGGTGGTCCTGTGGAGCCGGTGACCCAGCACACGCTGCCGCCACGCCGCGCACCGCGCACCGCCAGCCGCTGGCTGGCCGTCGCGCTCGCGGCGCTTGTCTGCGCGGCCGCCGCGACGGCACCCGCCACGGTCGCCGCCGCTGCCGTCCCGTCGCCGCCCGAACCCCGGGATGCGCTCGAGGCGCCGGCGGCCAAGGACGAGGCTCAGCCCCCGTCCATCCACTACGAACAGGCCATGGAGCATGCCTCCGATCGGCCTGACTTCGAGCCGGGCGATCGCGTCACCGTCCCGTTCACGCCACGCAAGGGCGACGACTGGAAGGTGGATGGCAAGCCACCCCGCGCCCTGCCCGCCGGGCACGCCACGGGCCTGGAGATGCGCGCCACGCCGAAGGACGGCATCTGGGCGGCCGGTCCGCCCGCGGACCTCGCCAACCCGATCGGCGACGAGACCGATTCGGGCGTGGACCCTGCATCGTACGCGACCTCTGGAACCGAGGAGACCGCGGCCGGGGCCCCGATTGGCGCGAACGGCCTGCGGCGCGAGGTCTTCGGCTTCCTGCCGTACTGGGAGGTGAGCGACAGCACGACGGTCCTCGACTGGCGCACCTTGTCGACGGTCGCCTACTTCAGCGTCGGCTGCACCTCGTCCGGCGGCCTCGACAAGACCGATTCGGACGGCTCGCTGTCGACAGGCTGGGGCGGGTGGACCAGCTCGAAGATGACCTCGATCATCAACGCCGCGCACCAGAACCAGGCGCGCGTCGTCCTCACGATCTCGTGCTTCGCCTGGAGCAGCAGCGGCGCATCGCGCCAGGCCAGCCTGCTCGGCAGCTCGACGGCGCGGTCCACCCTCGCCAAGGCCGCGGCCGCGGCCGTCCGCGATCGCGGCGCCGACGGCATCAACCTGGACTTCGAGCCGATCGTCTCCGGCTACTCCGAGGAGTTCACCGCACTCGTGCGATCCGTTCGAAGCGAGCTGAACAAGGTCGCGCCGGGGTACCAGCTGACGTTCGACACGATGGGCTCCATCGGCAACCAGCCGATCGTGGACGCGACGGCTCCGGGCGGCGCGGACGCCGTGTTCATCATGGGCTACGACTACCGCACGGACGGCTCGTCCACCGCCGGCTCGCACTCCCCCCTGACCGGCCCGCGCTACGACCTCACCGATACGGTCAAGGCATATACGGCGAAGATCTCGCCGTCGAAGGTGATCCTCGGCATCCCGTACTACGGCCGTGCCTGGTCCACATCGTCCGACAGGGTGAACGCCACCACGCTGTCGCCCTCGAAATACGGCTCGCCGGCGGCGCCCACCTATGGCCAGGTCGCCGACCTCGTCGCCTCGTACGGGCGCCGCTGGGATTCCGTCGAGCAGGCGCCGTGGACGGCGTACCGGAAGGAGACGTGCACGAGCACGTACGGCTGTGTGACCTCGTGGCGCGAGCTGTACTACGACGACGCCGCATCCCTGCGGCTTCGCTACGACCTGATCAACCGCAGCTCGCTCCGCGGCGCCGGAATCTGGGCCCTCGGCTACGACGGCACGCGACCGGAGCTCCGCCAGGCGCTCGCCGACAAGTTCCTCGCGGACAAGTCCGCGCCGATCGTGGGCATCAGCACGCTCGCCCAGCAGCAGCGCGACGCGGGCTTCCGGGTGGGGTGGAGTTCGTGGGACGACAGCTCTATCGCCGGCTACGACGTGCAGGTCGCGGTCGATGGCGGTGCGTGGGCGGCGTGGCTCACGGGGACGACGCTGACGAGCAGCATCTACCTCGGTACCGATGGCCGGACATATGCCTTCCGCGTGCGCGCAGCGGACATCCACGGCAACGTCTCCGCCTGGTACGAGGCGACATCGGCGACGGCCATCAACGCCCCGGGCGACATCGAGATGGGCGGCTTTGCGAACGTCCTCGTGGACGGCCTGCGCATGCGCGCCAGTGCCTCGACCGCCGCCACGATCATGACCACGCTTGTGGCCGGGGACGCGCTCCGGGTCATCGGCGGGCCGGTTGCCGGCGAGGGGTACACGTGGTGGCAGGTCACCGGGCCCGTCAAGCAGTGGGCGCCGGTCGATGCCATGCAAGTTGGTGGCTGGGTCGCCGCGTCCGGCAACGGCGTGACGAACACCGGCCCCCGCCGGCCCGTCTACGCCACGCACGTCGCTGCCGGGATCACGGATCTGCAGCTCAACGGTGGCGGTCCTCGCTTCGTGACGCCGAACGGCGACGACGACCAGGACACGCTCCACCTCTCGTGGACGAACCACCGTGCCTTCGACAGCCTGTCCCTTCGCGTCCATCGCATCGACGGCAGCCTGGTCGGGTCGGTGGCGCTCGGCGGGACGGGCAGCGGGGCCCATGGCTGGGACTGGGATGGCCGGGTCGCGGGCGTGGAGGTGCCCGCGGGGGCGTACGTGCTCCAGCTCCAGGGGATCGATGGCGGCACGGCCTACAGCGCTCCGTCAGCAAGTCCCGTGAGCGCGAGCCAGATCCCGCTGGCCGGGGTCATGGTGGGCGAGGCGGCGCCGACCGCGGTCCTCGCCTTCGACCGACCCGCGTCCCCGACGAAGGCGACGACGCTCACCTGGAAGCTGAGGTTCGGCGGTCCGGTGCTGGGGTTCTCCCTCGCGGACATCGCCCGCACCGGCACCGCAACTGGCTGCGTCGTCGGCGCGCCGGTCGGCGATGGCACGAACTACACGATCACGGTGACTGGCTGCGGCGCGGGGACGGTGGTCCTCGGAGTCAAGAAGGGGTCTGTGTCAGACGCCGTGAAGAACTGGGGCCCAGCCGCCCAGGTCAATGCGTCCAGCTTGCTGATCGACCGCTCAGCACCAAGCGCGGCCACGCCCAGGGTCACCCTGCGGAGCGGCGTTCGACTGCCGTCGACCTCGACCACGAGCGGCATCCTCGCGTACCTCAACGTGTCCGCGACGGACCCGGGCGGCGCGGGCGTCGCCAGCTTCGAGGCGAGGCGGAGCGTCGACGGGGGCGCGTTCGCTTCGATCAGCACGAACCTGACGGCCGCGACGCTTGCGATCACGCTCACGCCGGGCCACAGCTATCGCTTCCAGGTTCGGGCGCGTGACAAGGCCGGCAACGTCGGCAACTGGGTCACCGGACCGACGATCCGTTCCTACCTGACGCAGCAGACGAGCACCTACCTCACCTGGACCGGGACCTGGGCGAAGGTCACGGATACCCGCTTCTCGGGCGGGTCGGTGCGATTCGCGACGGCCACCTCCGCGAGCGCGAGCTACTCGTTCACCGGCCGGGCAGTCGCCTGGGTGACGACGATCGGCGCCAATCGAGGCGCCGCGAAGGTGTACCTGGACGGGACGCTCGTCGCGACGATCGACCTGAGCGCGGCAATCACGGAGTACGGCCGGGTTGCGTTCGCGAAGACGTGGTCCGCCAGCGGCTTCCACACCCTCCGGATCGTGGTCGTCGGGACGGTCGGACATCCGCGCGTTGACGTGGATGCCCTCGAGGTCCTGCGATAGGCGCGACCGGTCGGCGGACCACGCGCCCGTACACTCCGTCCGCGATGCACGACGTCAAGGCGACCGGAGACGGCACCTGGGTAATCCTGCCGACCTACGAGGAGGCCGAGAACCTGCCCGGCATCGCCGGCGCCATCCTCGCCGCGCTCCCCTCCGCGACGCTCCTCGTCGTCGACGACAACTCACCGGACGGGACCGGCCGACTGGCCGATGAGCTCGCGGCGGCCAACCCGCGGATCCGCGTTCGCCATCGGCCGGGCAAGGCCGGTCTCGGCAAGGCGTACCTCGATGGCTTCCGGGTCGCGCTGGACGGAGGCGCGACGTCCGTGGTCCAGATGGATGCCGACTGGTCGCACGATCCGGGTGTCCTGCCAGCGCTCGTCGGGCCGATCGCGGAGGGTCGGGCCGATCTCGTGATTGGGAGCCGCTACGTCCGCGGGGGCCGCGTGCTCGACTGGGGGCTCGGGCGCCGGCTCATCTCGCGGCTCGGCAGCATCTTCGCCAGGACGGTCCTGGGCCTCAAGCCGCACGACCTGACCGGTGGCTACAAGGCGTGGCGCGCCGCGACGCTTGCGGCAATCCCGTTCGACGGCGTCCACGCCGGGGGCTACGTCTTCCAGATCGAGATGACGCACCGCGCGAGCCGGGCCGGTGCGCGCGTCGCGGAGGTCCCGATCACCTTCCAGGACCGGCGCGTGGGACGCTCCAAGATGTCCCGCCGGATCATCATCGAGGCGCTCATCGTCGTCGTGCGACTGCGCTGGGACGAGCTGCGCCGCCGGCGGATCCGCCGCGCGCGCTGAGGGCTACAGCGGGTCCATCCCCCGGACCGACATCGGCGGCTGCCACGTCGATGGCTCGCCCGCCACGATCCTGAAGGCGTACGACAGCGGCAGGACCTGCACGAACGTCTGCCCCGCGGTGAGCGTGACCGCCTTGCCGTCCGGCCCGAACAGCAGCGTCGGCGCCGATTGCGACTTCTTCTTCCAGATCCCCTTGACCGTCACGCCATTGCTCGAGATCCACGCCTCGCCCCTGCCAACATCGTGCGCCTCCAGCCGATGCGCGCTGGGGTGGCCATCATTGAGCGGCCCGAACGCCATCCGGAGGATCACCACGTTGGCGGGCGCCACGACCTGCCCGTCCTCCCGATCGATCTGCGGCGTCTTCGACTTGTTGATGAAGCGCACGTAGCGGTTGATCGTGGCGTCGTAGCGATAGGTGATCGTCTCGTACGGGTAGGTGACCGTGATGGTGGCGCCGGTCGGACGAAGGACGCCCGGCGTCCCCGGCCCGAATGCCCAGATCGGGTTGATCGGCGCGTCCTCGGAGTGGAGGCGCGTGCCGAGGTCGCGCAGGTGCTCGCCGTCGGTGTAGACGTTGTGCGGCGCGAACCGGTCCGTGGTCCGCCACAGGTAGCGGCCGAGCCACCGGAAGCCGTCCGCGTTGTAGACCCACTGGCCGGAGCCCTTCGCGCGCAGCGTGGTAAGGGCCTGCGGCGAGCCGCCATGGTGGACGTACATCGCGCGCCACTCCGCAGCCCACTCGACGTAGTACTGGCGCGCGCTTCGTACCGGCCCCACGCCGGCCGGGATCCGGTCCTGGAAGATCATCATGTAGCGCGGTACCCCGCCCTCGGCAGGAGCGTGCCAGACGATCGATGCCGAGTTGAAGCCCGACTGCGGGCGCGCGTGCGAGTCGTCGTCGACCATCACCGCGATCGGGCGCTGGAGGGCTGCCTCCGGGGTCACCGGGAGGCCGGTGAGTGGCCCGGGCACCATGCGCGGCGTCGGGATTGGCGTAGGCGGCGGCGGCGTGGCCGGTGCCGCGGTGGGCAGTCCGGCGGTTGGCGGCGGATCGAGGGCGACCGGTGAGACGAGGCTGGTTGCGGCGGGACCGGGCGAGCCGGTCGCGATCCCGTTCGCACTCGGCCGAAGGGCACCGCTGCTCCACACCGCGATGACGCCCAACACCGCCACGGTGATCCCGAGCAGCCCAGCCCAGCCTCGGCGCGGCATGCCCCATCCCCGAGTCGACTGACCCACATCCCCTCCGTGCCACGCCTGGGCGGCGGCGCCCGCGCAGAATACGCTGACAGCCCTGGCAGGTGGCGGAGGCAGATCGATGGCCGAAGACGAACCGAAGACGACGAAGCCGAAGCGCTATCGCGCGCGTCGGAAGGCTCCCCCGAGTCCGACGTCCGCGGACGCTACGCCCGCCGCCGTCGAGGTCGTCGCGCCGCCGGCGGCGAGCGGCCCCGTCGTCGGCGACGACGGGGCCTCGCTCGACGCGGACCACGTGGCGATGCGGCTGAGCGCCGTGGGTCGAGTCGACGGCGCCCGCGTCTCTGTCGACCGGGGCGCCGTGGGCGCGGTGCGTGCCGAGCACCTGTCCGTGGATCGCGGCGCGGTCGGCGCCGTGCTCGCCGAACGCGTCGAGGTGAGCCGCGGCTACGCTCGCTCCATCCTCGCCCGGCAGGTGCAGCTGGATCGTGGCGCCGCGCGCATCGTGATCGCCGCCGACGTCCGTGCCCAGCAGAGCGCGGTCATGTTCCTCATCGCGCGCCGCGTGTCCGGCGAGATGCGGGTCCTGTTCGATTGGCGCGGCGCACTTGCGTTCGGCGCCGCAGCCGGGTTGGTGGTGGCCGTCCTGTCGCGCCTTCGCCGCCGCGCCTAGCGCCGCTGCAGCACCGGATCCAGGCCTGCGGCCCGCGCCGCCTCGGCGCGCCGCGCCGTCTCCTCCTCGGTGCGCTCGAGGTGGAGCGCCGTGACCTCGTCGGGCGGGCCCTCGATGATCACCTGCCCCTTCTCCAGCAGCAGCGCGCGGTTGCAGTACTCGCGCACCCAGTCCATGTCATGGGTGACGAGCACCACGCCCTTGGCCGCACGCACGAGCTCGATCACACGGGCCTTGGACTTGGTCCGGAAATTCGCGTCACCGGTCGCGAGGACCTCGTCCAGGAGGAGGATGTCCGGATCCACCGCCGTCGCGATCGCGAAGCCGAGGCGCGCGCGCATGCCGGCGGAGTACGTCTTGAGCGGCGCGTCGATGAACTGGCCGAGATCGGCGAACTCCACGATGGATGGCAGGAGCGCCTCGATGCGCGGTCCGTCGAGGCCGAGGAAGGCGCCGCCGAGGAGGATGTTCTCGACGCCGGACAGCTCGACGTCAAAGCCGACGCCGAGTCCGAGCAGGCCCGAGACCTGGCCGCGGACGACCACCGAACCCTCGGTCGGGCGCATGATCCCGGCCAGAACCTGGAGGAACGTGCTCTTGCCGGCACCGTTCGGGCCGATCACGGCGAGCGACTCCCCGTGGCTCAGCTGCACGTTGACGTGCCGGAGCGCCCAGAACCGCTCCGGCGGACGGCGCAGGACCGCGTTGGCGACCGACTGTCGGAGGGTCGTCTTGCGGTTGAACCGCAGGTTGTACTGGACGCCCAGGTCCTCGACGGTGATCGCGGCGCCCCCGTAGCGCGGCGGCTGCTTCACATGACCTTCGCGAAGTCGGGCTCGAGGCGCTTGAAGAAGACGATGCACACGCCGAGGAAGGCGAGGCTGCCGACCAGGAGCCAGCCGAGCGCCACGAGGTCCGGGACGTGCGGCAGGCCGCCGTCGCCCGACCCGTAGACCGCCGCCCGGTACGCCTCGAACAGGACCGCGAACGGGTTGAACCCCGCGATCGACGCGAGGATCGGGTGGCTCGTGATGATCGGCAAGCCCTCCAGGGCAACCAGGCTATACAGGCCCGGTGAGAGGAACCACCACAGCCGGAGGCCGTGGCCCACCGCGTTGCCGAGGTCGCGGAAGAAGACGTTCGCCGCGGACACCAGGATCGCCGAGGCGAGCGTGAACACGAACTGGACCACGGCAATGACCGGAACCCAGACGAGCATGATGCTCAGCCGGTGCGGGTGGAGGAGGAGCAGCAGGAACAGCGGCACCATGCCCCACACGAACCCGACCACGCCCGCCGTCGTGGTGGCCATCGGCAGGACGAGCTTGGGAAACGCGATCTGCTTGATGAGCTTGTCGTGCCGGATCACCGCGGTCGTCGCGTCGCTGATCACGGCGGAGTACCACTTCCAGGGCACGATCGCCGCGAAGATGAACAGCGGGTAGTCCGGTGCGGGATTCCGGGCCACGATCGAGATGAACACGACGTAGACCAGCATCTGGAGCAGTGGATCGATGATCCACCACAGGTTCCCGAGGATCGTGTCCGAGCCGCGCTTCTTCATCTCGGCCTGGACGAGGTAGCGCACCAGGCGACGGCGCGAGAGGATGTCCGAGACGCCCTCACGCAACAGCGTCAGGACCGGAACTCTGCCGGACGCGTGCCGGATCGAGACGGCAACCTCGCCCTGGGACATCGCGGGGAGGGTAGCACGAGGTCCCTTCGCCTCAGCCACGGAGCCTCCGGTATGCAGAGCGGACGATGTCCTTCCCCCGCGGTGGGAGCCGTCGGAATGCCGAGCCGAGGCGATAGCGCATCTCGTCCCGAGCGGCCGTGAGCGTCCAGGTCGCAGAGGATCGGGCACGGGCGAGCGCCGACGCCCGCGGGCTGCCCAGCAGCACGAACCGGCCGTCGTCCCGGACGATCGCCGCGCCGAGCGCCAGGCCCGCCGGTCCGTCCGGCCCGATGCGTGCGCCGATCTCGTAGCGGCCGCGCGGGATCACTCCGGCGGCGGGCAGGGCCGGGGCGTCCACGAGGATGCCCCCGATCGACCCCCTGATCCAGGCGGGTACCTCGAACGCTCCCGGCGCGCCGGACAGGAGCAGTCCGACGCGCAGCAGGCGGCCGGCGCGATCCGTGGCGATCGGGAGCGCAATCGCCAGGCTGGAGCCGTCGCGGAGGATGTGCCGGCCCCGTTCGTCGATCCGGGCGGGCACGCGGTCCACCCCGCCGATCGCGATGCGCAGGCGTTCCGCCGCGTCGGCGACGGGAACGATCCAACGCAACGGCTTGCCGAGCAGCGCCGGGGTGATCGGCGGGCGATTCGTGCCGTCCGGCCGCGCCTCGAAATGCAGCGGCCCCTTCGTGTTGATGCCGAATCCCGACCACCAGATCTGGACGTCCCAGAGCCCGCTGCCGAGGAGCTGCTCGCCGGGGCCCACCCGTTGTGGGTCGATCTCGATGTGCCCAACGAGCGTCGGGACCCTGGCGTCGCTTGCCGTGCCGCCGGCGGCTCGCAACTCGAGCGCCGCCCGTCCCGGCAGGACCCACTCGAGGGCCGTCTCGCGGTCGACCACGGAGACCTGTGCCCGCACGGAGCCGAGCTCGTCGCCGACGTCGACGGGACCCACGAGGTCATCGGCCACCGCCGGATCCAGGAGGATCGTTCCGCCCCGGTCGTGCACGGTCAGCGGGCGCGCGTCGGCGACCCGGTCGAGGATCGCCCGGTACTCGACCACCAGGCGGCCGCGCGACCAGGTCGTCCGCTCCAGGCGTGCGTCAAGGGTGAAGGCCTGGGCTCGGCGCGCCAACGCCACGACATCGTCGACGCTCCCGTCGAGCAGGAGTCGAGATCGCACCCTGGCGATCTCGCCGAGGCTCGTCAGCACGCTCTCGTCGATCCGGGTGCGGGCGATCTCCTGGAGGAGTCCGAACAGCGCCGCACGGTGGCTGGGAGGTGCCTCCAGGAACTGCGCGCCCGCGATCCGCGCGAGGACCTCCAGCCGGTAGAACCGGGCCATCAACCGAAGCCGGAGGGCCGGCTCGGGGACCGCGTCGACCTCGTCCAGAACCTCGACGAGGTGCGCCGCGTGGCTGTCGGGGTCGACGAGCTCGCCGCTGATATGCCCCTCGTCCTCGCGCTTGTTGAAGTAGTAGCAGGGCTCGTCGCCGAGGATCGAGACCACGCGCGCCGCCAGGTACGCGCGCATGGTGAACAGCTGGTCCTCCATCTGGCGCCAGCCTTCGGGGAACGTGATCTCGTGGTCGCGCAGGAGGGCGGCTCGGAACAGCTTGGTCGGACCCATGCTCGCGTCGGCGAGGAGGGGCGTCTTCGCGAAGGTCGTAGCCGGTCGATTGCGCATGAACACGTCCTGCCGCCGGTTCAGCGTCTGGCTCGCGAACTTGCCGAGAACGATGTCCGAATCGTTGGCGTGGGCCATGCGCAGGAGGCGGGACAGGGCTCGTGGGGCGAGCTCGTCGTCGGCATCGAGGAACTGGACGTACTCGCCGAGCGCTGCGCCGAGCCCAACATTTCGGGGCCGGCCCGGCGCGCCCGACGCGGCGATGTGGATCACGCGCACGTGGGACTGCTCCGCGGCCAGGCGCTTGAGGCGGTCGCTCGTGCCATCGGTTGACCCGTCGTCGACGAAGACGATCTCGAATCGGTCGCGCGGCAGCGTCTGGCGCAGGAGCGACTGGATGCACGGCTCGATGTACGGACCGGGGTTGTGGGCCGGGATGACGACCGACACCAGAGGGCGCATCGCTAGGCCACCGGGCCCCGGTAAGGGCGGCTCAGCTCCTCGACGGCCGCGACGACGCGGGCGCACGCCCCGCCATCGCGGACGGGGAACGTCGCATCGATGCGCGCCTGGTATTCGGCATCCGGCTGCGCCCCGCCGTCGATCGAGCGGACGATTGCCCGCTCGGCTGCCTCCAGGTCCCCGGCGACCGGCCCGAAGCCGTCGCGCTCGTAATCGAAGTAGCCCTGCCGGCCGACATGAGCGCCGGCGAACATCGCCTCCCGATCGAACTGGAAGTACACGACCGGCCGATCCAGGTAGGCGAGGTTGAACGCGACCGAGGAATAGTCAGTCACGAGCAGGCCGCATCGGGCGTACAGCGCCTGGACATCCGTTCCCGCGAAGGACAGAGGCTCGACATAACCCGGCAGCTCAAGCTGGCCAAGGATCGACTGGAGGTTTGGGTGGGGCATGAACCCAAGGCGCCAGCCGCGTCGGGCAATGGCCTCGCCGATCGCCGGTGAGCGCAGGAGCGCCGTCCAGGTCGCGATGTACTCGGAGCCCCAGAACGCATCGTCCAGCTCGCGGCGCTGCGAGTTGCTCGCAAGGGGCAGCGTGAGCCACTGCCGCCAGGTCGGCGCGACGATCACCAGGTTGCGTTCCTCCGCCGGCACCGCGCGCTGGGTCGCCAGCAGGCGATCGAACCTCGGCAGGCCGGTGTTGCGGGTCTCCTTGTGGGTGAAGCGGTAGGTAGTCCCCTCGCCCGCCACGGAGGCGAGCTCGGCTGCCGTGCTCACGACGAACAGGTCAAGCTCCCGGCCGTTGAGCCAGTGCGACAGGTCGTCCTTGATCACCCCGTGCTGGAGGAACGCGAATCGTCGGGTGACCGTGCCGGAGCGGGCGAGCTGTGGCGGCCGATAGATCGTCATGTCCGCGTGCGACGAGAGCAGCCACGAGCAGTTGAGCATGGCCATCCGCCATGCCAGGGAGCCGTGGGCAAGCAGCCGGCGCTCGCCGCCCGCCCGGAGCCGCAGCCAGTCCGGCGACCCGCGCTCCAGCACGAACCAGGCGTTGATGTCTGGGCGCGCGCTCCGGATGTATTCGAACAGTCGCTCGCCGTTGTCGTCGGCGTCATGGATGCGGTCCATCATCAGCCACGCGCCGCGGAAGCGCTGTCGCCAGGGCCACAGGCGCGCCGCGCGGCGTTGCACGAGACCGACGATGCGCCGGCGGGCGCCGCCCGCCTTTGCGGTCACTTTCCGCAGCAACTGCCCAGGCGGCTGACCCAGGAGGCGCCGGACTCGGCCTCGGGACCTACGCCGCCCGGGCGCCGGCAGGCGCGGCCACTCGTCGCGGATGTGCACGTCCGCGCCATCCACGAGGAGCCGCGTCGTCCGCCCGACCGGCAGCCACAGGATCCGCTCGAGGAGCAGATCGGCGCCGTAGTAGCGATACGCCCGCGTCTTCGCGAACGCCGGCAGGACGGGCACGCCGTCGACCTCGAACGCCTCCCGTGGCTGGTCACGGACGAACCTGTAGTGCAGCCGCTGCAGGCCCATGCGCGTATCCGTCGTCGTCCGAACGGCGTAGCCGGCGTGCCACGGCGACTCGCTCCCGCCGTGCGACAGGATGTCGACCCAGTGGGACTGTAGGGTCCGCACTCGATGCGCGGCCACCACCTCGGGGCCGAGCTCGCGGAGGATTCGACCGAGGAGCTCGTGGAACCGAAGCGCCACGTCCGGTGCCACGAACGCGTTCGAGGTGACCTTGTCGTCCTCCGCGAGGTACCAGCTCAGCTCGTAGACGAGCATCTGCTGGATCCACGGAGGCACGCTGCCGAGCTGCTGGCGTGCGCGGCGAACCACGTCGAGATAGCCGAACTCGAGCACGTCGGTGTATCGCCGCGGGTCCCGGAGGCTGCGTTGGAGCGTCGAGGTCCCCGCGGTGCGCTTCCGGTACCAGTAGTGGGCATCGCGGAGGAGCCCGACCTCCGGCGCCGGAAGTGACAGGAGGAAGCGGACGGCGAAGTGGCCGTCCTCGAAGTTCGGCTGCACGCGATCGTCGAAGCGGAGGGACGCCGACTCGATGAGGTCGCGGCGGAACAGGCTGACGCTGGAGCTGCCGGGGAACACATTCGGCTCTTCCTGCAGGTTGGCGAGCCGATTCGCGGGCTCGTACTGCCAGCGACGTGGGTGGCTATCCGGCTTCGCCTGGCCGCTCTCGTCCAGGACGAAGGGCTTGCTCGCCATGATGCCGAGCGTCCGATGCGCGTCCGTGAACGCCTGCGCGACACGGAAGAAGTCGCGGCCCAGGATGTCGTCCGGATCCGTGAACGTGACCCACTCGCCGGTCGCGTGCCCGAGGCCCAGGTTGCGCGCCGAGCCCTGGCCGCCGTTTGGCTTCGTGAAGACCTGCACGTGGAACCGGCTCGTGCGCGCCCACTCGTGCAGCAGGTCAAGTGAGCCATCCGTCGAGCCATCGTCCACCGCGACGACCTCCAGGTCCTGCGGGGCGACGCGCTGGGCCTCGATCGATGCGATGAACTCGGGCAGGTACGGCTGGACGTCGTAGACCGCCGTGACGATCGAGAAGCGCGGGATGCTGGCCTGCCTGGTCATCGCCCACGAGCTCGAAGGACGCGATAGGCGCCGACGAGGGCTCGGCGGGCAGGCTGGGGCAGCCGCGCAGTCAGGTCCAGGGCTCCCTCGCGGAGCCGCGCCCGGGTACCGTCGATCGCTCCGCCTCCGAGCGCGGCGAACCGCCGGCGCGCCCGCGTGGCAGCGCTCGCGTTGAGCGCCCCGATGACCCGAATTCCGCCCGCCCCATCCAGCCGCGCCCGTCCTATCGGGAATTCACCATGCAGCGGGGCTCCGAACCGGGCGAGCAACGGCGATTCCTCGCCGGACGCGCCCGCACGCGCGCCGAAGTCAGGGTAGGCGGAGCGGAGTCGCAACCGTCCGAGATCCGGACCGAACTCGGCCGGCCATTCGCGGTCGCCCTCCGGGAGTTTGAGCACGATCACCGCCGAGCCGGCCCCGGTCCCGCGCGCCGACACGATCGGCAGGGCGACCTCGAGCCGACGTCCGTCGCGGATCACGCGTGTCAATTGCGGCTGCCAATCCTGCAGCGGCAGCCCGTCACCGCCGACCTCGATGGTCAGGCCATCCGCGTCCAGACGCGGGACGATCAGCTGCGGCGGGTCGCGCAGGACGGCTGGGAGGTGGACCGGGATTGGGGCGGCTGCCTCGGGCAGCAGCGGGCCGCCTCGAGCGAGGCCGAGGCCCCGCCATCGGAACACGACGGACCAGCGGCCAGCTGACATCGGCACCCGCGCGGGACCGACGCCAGTTGGATCGATCTCGACCGAGGCTACGAGGGACGACCGAGTCCGGCGCCCGCCGGCCGGAGATGCGCCCGCATCGGCGAGGAGGAACGCGAACGGCGATGGAACCATCCACTCCAGGGCGCTCGCCGGTTCGATCAGGCTGACCCGGGCCCAGATCGCGTCGATGTCTGCATCCACGAGCTCGTCGAGCTCGCCGG